>NZ_SGTU01000019.1:0-49980 GCF_005435195.1 Halorubrum sp. SP3
AAAAACCGTTATATTTATCGAGTGCGTTGCTAACGTATGTCGCACTCAGATCGGAGCGAGGGGAGCGAATCGCCCGCCCCGGGTCGGCGCTGGCGCGCGGGGGCGGTCGGCGGGCTCGTCGCCGGCGCCGCGATGGGCGCCGTGTTACATTTCGGCCTCGGGCTCATGTCGACGATCGGCGCGCTGATCGGGGTCGAGACGGTCCTCGCCGGGTGGGCCGTCCACCTGTTCAACAGCGCGCTGTTCGGCGGGCTGTTCGTCGCCGTCTTCGACCGGCCGTTCTTCGCCGACCTGCGCGGGGACGTCGGCGGGTGTCTCTCGCTCGGCGTCGCCCACTCCGCGCTGTTGGGCGTGATAACCGGCGGCCTGCTGTTGCCGGCCGCGATCGCGATCGAAGGCGCCACCTCGCTGCCGGTGCCGACGCTCCCGGTGCCGGGACTGACGGCCAGCTTCGAGTTCGGCGCGGTCATCGCGGTCGCACACCTGCTGTACGGGCTGGTGCTCGGACGGGTCTTCGCCGCGTTCACGCTCGCGGACGGTGAGATCGGCTGGCTCCCGATCGATCCGGTCGATCGGTGAGATCGCGGGCGAGCGGACGGCCTCGGCGCCCGCGGAACCCGACGGCCCCCGCGCCCCGCTGACGCAACGCCCTTGCCTCCCCGCGTCGAACGCCGGGTATGACCACGCGCGAGTTCGACGGGATCCGGCTGGAGAAGGTGCGCGAGCACGTCTGGGAGATCCCCCGCGAGGGCGAGATGAACGTCCCGGCGCGGGTCCTCGCCAGCGAGAGCCTGCTGGAGGAGATCGGCGACGACGACTCGCTTCAGCAGTTGAAGAACGCGACCCACCTGCCCGGCATCGTCGAGCCCGCCCTCTGTATGCCCGACGGCCACCAGGGGTACGGCTTCCCGGTCGGCGGCGTCGGTGCGATAGACGCCCGGACCGGCTGTATCTCGCCCGGCGCGATCGGCTACGACATCAACTGCGGCGTCAGGATGGTGAGAACGAACCTCACCTACGACGACGTGCGCGGCCGCGAGGAGGAGCTCGTGGACGCGCTGTTCGAGGCGGTCCCCGCCGGGCTCGGCGGCGGCGGCGTGATCGACGGCGACGCCGACGCGATAGAGGGCGCCCTCGAACGCGGCGTCGAGTGGGCGGTCGAGGCGGGGTACGGGATCGAGAGCGACCTCGCGCGCTGCGAGGACGAGGGGCGGCGCCCCGACGCCCGCCCGGAGTACGTCTCCCAGAAGGCGACCGACCGCGGGCGCAACCAGATGGGGTCGCTCGGCTCGGGCAACCACTTCCTGGAGGTCCAGCGCGTCACCGACGTGTTCCGGGAGACCGTTGCCGAGGCGTACGGCCTCGAGGAGGACGGGATCGTCGTCCTGATCCACTGCGGGAGCCGCGGGCTCGGCCACCAGACCTGTAACGACTACCTCCGCCGGATCGAGACGGAGCACGCGGACCTCGTCGCGGAGCTCCCCGACAAGGAGCTCGCGGCCGCGCCGGCCGGGTCGGCGCTGGCCGAGGAGTACTACGGCGCGATGGGCGCGTGCATCAACTTCGCGTGGGTGAACCGCCAGCTGATCACCCATCAGGCCCGCGAGACGTTCGGCGAGGTGTTCGACGCCGATCCGATCGCGGACCTCGGGATGGAGCTGCTGTACGACGTGGCGCACAACATCGCGAAGAAGGAGACGCACGAGGTCGGCGTCGACGCCGAGGGGCGCCCCGCCCTCGGTGACGAGGCGGTCGACCGCGAGGAGCGCGAGCTGTACGTCCACCGCAAGGGCGCGACGCGGGCGTTCCCCGCGGGCAACGAGGACGTGCCCGAGACGTACCGCGACGTGGGACAGCCCGTCATCATCCCCGGCAGCATGGGCGCCGGCTCGTACGTCCTCCGCGGCGGCGACGAGTCGATGTCGGTCTCCTTCGGCTCGACCGCCCACGGCGCCGGGCGGCTGATGAGCCGGACGCAGGCGAAACAGGAGTTCTGGGGCGAAGACGTCCGCGACGACCTCGAGGACGGCCAGCGGATCTACGTGAAGGCGCAGTCCGGCGCCACCATCGCGGAGGAGGCGCCCGGCGTCTACAAGGACATCGACGAGGTGATCCGCGTCAGCGACGAGCTCGGCATCGGCGACAAGGTCGCCCGCACCTTCCCCGTCTGTAACATCAAGGGGTGAGCCGGGCGCGACCGCCAGCGGGGCCGCTGCGCCGGGTCAGCGCTCCCGCTTCGCCGCGCGTCCGAGGTGCTCCTCGACGGCGTCGACCTTCTCCGCGGCGGTCCCGTCGCTCGTCCGCTTGTCGTCGATCTTCAGCACCGTCGAGACGCGGTCACCGTCGACGGCGTCGTGGGCGGCGGCCGCGGCCGCGAACAGCGTCTCGGCGTCGTCCGCCTCGATGACGGTCCCCATCGGGTTCGTCTCGTAGCTCACGTCGAACTCGTCGAGCGCGGCGACGGCCTTCGCCACCTCCTCGGCCATGCTGTCCTCGATAACCGGTGCGACGCTCAGCATCGCGATGGCTGTCATACCCGGGCGTGCGCCGCGGGCTCACTTAAGTGGTCGCGCGAGCGGTCGGCCCGCCGTCGACCCGCGAGCGGTCGGCCCGCCGTCGACCCGCGAGCGGGGGCGTCGCCGCGCCCGCTCACTCCAGCGCGTCGCGGAGGAAGGAGAGCTGGTGACCGATCGCGCCCTCGAAGTCGTCCCCGAGGACCGAGAAGTGGTCCGCGGGCATGGTGACGACGGTCCCTCGCGAGAGCCCCTCGCCGGCGGCGGCGACCGAGTCGGCGTCGACGATCGCGTCGTCGGTCCCCGCGAGCAGCAGCGTCGGGGCGTCTATCTTGTCGAGCCGCGTCACGGGCCGGTAGCCGACCAGGCCGAGCAGCGACCGCGCGGGGGTCTCGTTGCGCCACGCCGACTCGCGGTCGACGAGGTCGAGGTACTTCCGCTTCGTCCCCGGCTCGGTGATCGCCGCGCACTCCTCCGCGCCGCCGACGATGGGGACCGTGCGGCCGCGACCGACTCGGTGACCGAGCAGGTCGCGGAGGCCCGCGACGCCGGAGCGGAGGAGGTACCGCCCGCCGCGCCGCGCGGCGACGGCGCGCCCGTCGAGCATCGGCACGAGCCCGACGACCGCGTCGACGTCGCGGCGCTCCGCGGCGAGCGTCAGGACGTGCGCGGCCGACAGCGACGCGCCCCACAGCACGAGGTCGTTCCCGACGCCGTCGACGCGCTCCGCGCGGTCGACCGCGCCCTCGTACGCCGCGCGCTGGCGGGCGAGGTCGACGGCCTGCGAGTCGCCGTCGGAGCCGCCGAACTCGGGGTGATCGAAGAGGAGCGCGGCGTAGCCCGCGTCCGCGAACCGCTCCGCGACGGCGGGGTAGCCGAAGGTCCGTTCCGCGCCGAGGCCGGGCGCCATCACGACGATCGGGGGGTCGTCCGCGTCGCCGCCGGGGAGGTACAGCGTCCCGCGACAGGTCGCGCCGTCGACGTCGAACGCGACCGCCCGGGTGGCGAACCGCTCGCGGGCCGGACGCGCGAGGCGACGCTGCGCGCGGTTGACCGGATCGCGGCGGGTCACCGGTCGGCCTCCGCGTCGCTTTCGGGTCCGGTATCGGCCCCGCCCTCGCTCTCGCCGCCGGTCGCCGTGGCGTCCTCGCCCTCGGGACCGTCCGCGGGCTCGTGGCTCACGGTCTCTAACACGCGGCTCGAGAACTCCGTCTCGGATATCTCGTAGCTCATGAGCGCCTCGAACCACGCTGCCTCGGCTCGCCACGTCCCCAGGACGTCGCCGGGAGACCGAACGACCGTGCCCTCGACGCGGACCGGGTCCCACTCGTCGGCCTCCGCGCGGTCGATGAGCGCGTTGAGCGCGCGTCCGATCTCGCCGCGGTGGATCTCGCGGCCGGGGAACGCGGTCATGTACGTCAGCTCCAGCGGGTCGCCGCCGTCGATCGATTCGACGCTGACGCCGTAGCTCCTGAGCTCCGGCTCCAGATCGGCCGTCCGCTCGTCGCCGGTCATACCCGATCCGTCGGCGGGGCGGGATAAATCGGTACCGGCACGCGACGGAGACCCGTCTGGGGGAAGCGGAGCGCGTCGGGCAAAAGCCGCGGACGGGGGTTCGACCGCCGAAGGGCGGCCGCGGGTGGGTTGTCAGAGGCACACGATTGTCCCGCGCGGCCAGCCCACAATACTCCCCGGAGTGATATAAACGCTCGGGCCGGGGACCATTTATGCTGCTCCCGTTCTGTACCAAGTCACATGCTCACCGCGGCCGCGGCGGCGCTGGCGCGAACCGACGACGCGGCTGGCGTCGTCCTCGTGGGCGGCGCCGTGACCCTGCTCGCGTGGGTCCTGACGCCGCTGTGGCTCGTCGGCGTCCTCTTCGTCAGCCCGGCGGTCGCCGTCGCGGCCCCGGTCGCGCTCGCGCCGTCGCTCGTCGCGCGCGGCTACTTCGTCCGCGTCACGCGCCTCGCGGTCGAGGCCGGGAACGCGGACGGCGCGCCGTCGCTCGTCGCGTGGGGCGAGTTGGTCAGGGACGGCGCCAAGTCGGCGCTGCTGTCGGCCGTCCTCCTCGCACCGCTCGCTGGCGGCCTCGCGGTCGCCGGCGGGGGCGTCGCCGCGCTCGTCGCCGGCCCCGTCGACCCGGAAGCGACCGCGACGACCGTCGAATCCGCCCTCGGGCCGAACGGACCGGCCGCCGCCGCCGCGGTCGCCGGCGGGGGCGTCGCCGCGCTCGTCGGCGCGTACCTCCTCGCGTTCGCGTACGTCCGGCCGGCGGCGCTCGCCGCGTTCGCCGCGTCCGGGCGGCTCAGGGACGGACTGGATCCGCGGACGGTGGCCGGCGTGGCCGCGACCGGACCGTACGCCACCGGGTGGGCGCTCGCGGTCGGGGCGCTCGCGGTCGGCTACGCGGTCGCGGCGCCCGCGGCGCCGCTGGTCGTCGGGGTCGCGCTCGCGTTCGCGGCCCGCGTCGTCGCCCACGGGCTCTACGGACGAGGTGCGGCCGACGCCTTGGGGGGAGACGCGACGAGAGGCCCAGCCGCTCGGCCCGACCCCGACGAGCGCGGGGTTCACAGCACCGTCCGGTCGCCCGAGTCATCGCCGGTCCCGGTCGTGTCGGGCGACGGCGGGCGACCGATCCGGAGCGAGCCGTCGGCAGCGGTACAGGTCGGCCGCGCCGTCCCGATCGGTGACGGGAGCGACGGCAACGGAAACGACGGGACGGGTGCGGAGAAGGCGGCCGGGGCGAACGAGCCGGACGAAACCGGCTTCGAGTGGGGGTCGGTCCTGAACGACGCGGAAGACAAGAGTTGATACGGCCGCGAGCGAACCGACGGGCATGCGCATCTCCGAGCGGGGGTACGGCGAGGAGGGCCGGGAGCGGCTCACGCTGGTCCCCGAGAACGTGGACGACCTCTGGCACCTCGCGCACGTCCTCGAACCCGGGGACCTCGTCGAGGGCGACACCACCCGACGCATCCAGCGGAACGACGACCAGATGCGGGACACCGGCGGGCAGCGCGAGCACATCTTCGTCACGCTCCGGGTCGAGGACGTGGAGTTCGCGCGGTTCGCCAACCGCCTCCGCGTCTCCGGGGTCATCGTCGGCTGCTCGCGGGAGGACCAGCTCAACGCCCACCACACGCTCAACGTCGAGGAGCACGACGAGATAACCGTCGAGAAGCATTTCAAGCCGGACCAGACCGAGCGGCTTCAGGAGGCGACGGAGGCCGCGGAGAACCCCGACGTGGCCATCGCGACCGTCGAGGAGGGCGCGGCCTACGTCCACACGGTCCAGCAGTACGGCACCGAGGAGTACGCCTCGTTCACGAAGCCGACCGGGAAGGGCGAGTTCTCCCGGCCGCGCGAGGAGCTGTTCGCGGAGCTGGGCGAGGCGCTCGCGCACCTCGACGCCGACGCCGTGATCCTGGCGGGCCCGGGGTTCACCAAGCAGGACGCGCGCGACTACATCGACGAGGAGTACCGCGACCTCTCGGACCGGATCACCACCGTCGACACCTCCGCCGCGGGCGACCGCGGCGTCCACGAGGTACTCAAGCGCGGCGCGGTCGACGAGGTCCAGAAGGAGACTCGCATCTCGAAGGAGGCGAGCCTCATCGACGAGCTGACCGAGAACATCGCCAAAGAGGAGAAGGCGACGTACGGCCCCGACGACACCGCCGAGGCCGCCGAGTTCGGCGCGGTCGAGACGCTGCTCGTCGTCGACGAGCGCCTCCGGACGGAGCGGCAGGGGGACGGCGACTGGGAGATCGACGTCAACGAGGTGATCGAGTCGGTCGAGCGGCAGGGCGGCGACGTGGTCGTCTTCTCCTCGGAGTTCGCCCCCGGCGAGCAGCTCGCCAACCTCGGCGGTATCGCCGCAATCTTACGCTACCGGCTCCAGTGAGCGGCTGACAGTCGAAATGCGGTGGCGCGTGCCTGCGAGGCCGCCCCGCGGCCGAGCAGCACGCGCGAGGGAGTCGGCCGCCCGGAGCGAAGCGGAGGGCGGCCGACGAGGCTGGGGAGGTGTGAGGTGCTGGGCGGTGCGGGGCGGGACTCGAAGGGGCAGCCGCGAGGGAGGCGCAGGCGACGCAAGCACTGGAAGGAGCGAGTGTAACGAGCGACTGAAGCGCGCAGCGAGCGTGCGCCTCCCTCGCGGCTGGGGCTTCGGCGGTCGTGTTCGAGTCGGTGAGCACGTATCACATAGCGGCCGAGCCTTCGGTGGCTCGGCCCACGAGCCGTCCGCTACGAAAGCAGTCACGTATAGCGGCCGTGACCTTATGAGAGCGCGTCGCCAACCCCGGGTCGATGGCGGACCGATCCGGCGGTGACGGGAGCGTCTCGACGACCGCCGACCCCGAAAGCGCCGACGACGTCAACGGCGATCCGATCTCGGCCGACGCCGAGGCCCTCCCCGACGACCTCGACGATGCGGGCGTCGACGAAGAGGTGAAACGCCGGCTCCGCGAGGCGTACCTCAACGACGAGGAGAACGTGCTGATCGTCACGCGGGTGCGCTCCGTCGGCGACCGCGTCGCCGTCGAGATGCGCCCGCCCCACGGCGACGCGACCCACACCGAGCGGTTCGACGCGCCCCGCGACGGGTCGCTTCGGGAGTCGAAAAAGTTCCTCGAATTTCTCGAGGCTGCGGGCGTCTCGCCGCTGGACGTCGACGAACTCGTCGGGACCCGGGTGCCGGCGACGTACGACCCGGAAACCGGCTGGCGCGTCGACCCAGAGTACCGCGGCGAGTCGGCGGAAGGCGGCGAAAACCGGTTCGCGGCGGCCCGCGAGTGGCTCTGGACCTACCGGGCGTGGCTCCTCGCGGCGCTGCTCGTCGGCGGCGAGTTGGCGTTCGTCGCGGTGATCATCCTCGTGTACGCCTGAGTCGAAGTCGCGGCGCGTCGGCTCAAAGCACGCGGAGTCGGTACCCCTCGGCGGCGGTCTCGTCGGTGACGCGCCCCGCATCCAGCGCCGCGTCGAGGACCTCGGCGACGAACTCCTTCGGCACCTCGACGCCGATGAAGTCGGTGCCTTCGCGCGCGGTCGTGAGCCGCGCCATTGTTCGCTTCGTACCGTCGTCGTTATAGACGCTCCCGACGCGCTCGCCGTCGCGGAGGAACCGCAGCGTCACGTCGGTCGGTTCGAGCGCGTCGAAGCGTACCTCGAACACCCGGTCGTCGCTCTCCAGCCGCGCGAGGATCGCGCCGTCGTGTTCGACCGCAGTAGTCTCCATACGTCGCCTACGCGCTCGACACACATAACGGCGACACGCGGTCGACGGTCGCGCTCGGGCGTCAGTCCGAGTCCTCGGCGTCCAAGTAGCCGATCACCGCCTGCGGCGCCACGACGGAAACGAATATCAGCACGCCGATCAGGAGGTCGTCGCTCAGACTGGTCGCGACGCGACCGCCGTACGCCAACGCCAGCCCGGCAGCCATGAACAGGAGGACGACCGCGTTCTCTCGGGAGACCATGCGCGTCGCTGACCGCTCGAACGACAAATACTCTGTGGGGCGGTACTCGACGCCGCGCCGCTCACTCGACGGTCGGCGCCTCCTCGTCGGTCGTCCCCGGGATCTCGAGTTCGATCTCGAGCGCCCGTTCGCCGTACCCCTCGTACTCGACCTCGAGTTCGACGGGCTCGCCGAACGAGAACGGGAGCGTCCACTCGTCGCCGGTGAGGGTGAGCTCGTCGCCCTCCTGAAGCTGCTCGCCGACTTCGACGAGGAAGCGGCCGGCCTCGGCGGCAGTCAGGCGGTACTCCTGTTCGAAGTCTCGGCCCTCCCTGATGAGGGTCAGGTCGTCTTCGGGCTCGTCTCGCGAGTCGGTGTCCGTCGCTGTCATCCCCCGCTGATTGCCGGCGCACGCGAATAAGCCGTGCGGTGAGGGGGTCGACCGTGCGGTGAGGAGCCTCGACCGCGCTCGTCACTTCCCCCAGAACGGGTCTCGCTTGCGGCGCGTGTCGAGGTACCCCTGGAGCGCCTCGCGCTCGTCCGCGGTGATCTCCTCCTTCAGCTCCTGTTCTAAGATCTTCGCGTGCTTCTCGGGCACCTCGGTCCAGAGCGTGTCGCCCTCCTCGATGTCGCGGCCGACGGTCGGCCCGTCGATGGCGATGCTGACGCGCTCGCCCGAGCGCGCCTCGTCGACGTCCTCGCCCTGCTTTTGAATCCCGGAGAGGCCGCCGACGCGCTCGAACTCGTTGCCGTCGAAGAAGCCGACGTTGCGGTTGTTCTGGAGCGTACCCGAGATGACCTCGACGCCGACGACCGCGGGGTCGTTCTGCCGGAACGTGTGGTCGGGGAGGATGCGGAAGCGGGCGGGGCGGACGACCTTGTCTAACACCGTCTCCTGTTGCGCGCGCTGCTTCTCCTCGACGTAGCGCTCGTAGTCCTCGACCAGCTGGTAGATGACCTCGTTCTTGAACAGCTTCACGTCCGCGTTCTCTAAGTCCGACTCCGCGTTCTGGAGGAGGTCGACGTTGAAGCCGAGGATGGCCTTATGCTCGTCCTGGTTGGCGGTCTCCGCGACCGCGATGTCGCGCGGCGCGATGTCGCCGACCTCGGCGCGCAGGATGGGGACCTCGGCCTCGCGGAGCGCGTTCGCCATCGCCTCCAGCGAGCCGAGGGTGTCCGCCTTGACGACGACGCCGTTGTCGGCCGTCTCGACCTCGATCTCCGCCAGTTCCGCCTTCACCTCCTCGACGACCTCGTCGACGGTGCGGTCGCGGACGACGCGGACCGGCGCGCCCGCCATCGCCTCGTCGAGGTCGGGCGCGGCGATCTTCACGCCGGCCGCGGCGCCGATCTCCCCGACCTTCTCGAACTCCTTTTCGGTGCGGATCTCCGCGAGGGGGCGCGGGCGGAGTAGCGCGCGGACCTCGGTGACGATCGGCTCGTCTTGCCCCCCGACGACGACGGTGTCGCCGTTGCGGATCACGCCGTCGTAGACGACGGTGTCGACGGTGGCACCGAACCCGCGCTCGTCTTTCACTTCGAGGACCGTCCCCTCGCCCGGCCCCGTGACGTCGATCGCCATCTCCTCTTTCATGAACCGCTGGGAGAGGCCCATCAGGACGGTGAGGAGGTCCGGAACGCCCTCGCCGGTGAGCGCCGACAGCGGGACGACGCCGATGTTCTTCTGGAAGTCCTGGACGCGCCAGTAGAGGTCCGCGGAGAACCCGGCGTCGGAGAGCTGACCGATGATCTCGTAGAGGTTCTCGTCGAGCATCGACTTCGCGCGCTCGGACTGCGCCTCCATGCTCCGCTGGATCGGCTCGCCGTCCTGCGGGTTCCACCCGGGCGTCGTGTCGACCTTGTTGGCGGCGACGACGAAGGGGGTGCCCGTCCGGCGGAGGATGTCGATCGCCTCCTCCGTCTGCGGCTGGAAGCCGTCGTTGACGTCGACGACGAGTACCGCGATGTCGGCGAGCGCGCCGCCGCGGGCGCGCAGCGTCGAGAAGGAGTGGTGGCCCGGCGTGTCGATGAACAGCAGGCCGGGGAGGTCGAAGTCGGACGGGTCGATGAGCTCGCCCGCCATCCCGGAGATGGTGTCGAGCGGGATGTCCGTCGCCCCGATGTGTTGGGTGATCGCGCCGGCCTCGCCCTCGCTGACGGCGGAGCCGCGGATCGTGTCGAGCAGGCTCGTCTTGCCGTGGTCGACGTGGCCCAGCACGGCGACGATGGGGGTTCGCAGGGTGTCCGCGTGTGTGTGGTCGGTCATATGTGATCGCCCCGAGAAGGTTATACCGTCTCTTCCGCCCGGCCGTCAGTTAAGCCTTTCAAAATGCCGCGACGAACCGCGACGGCGGAGCCGGACCGTCCGGTCGTGGTTCGGCCGGTCGTGGTTCGGCCGGTCGTGGTTCGGCCGGCGACGAGCGCTCTCGCGTCGGTCGCCCGTCCGACGCCCCGTGGCGTTTAATACCGTCGCCCGGGACCGTGAGGTATGGTCGACATCCTCGCGGAGAACCTCTCCGGGAAGGCGGTAATGAGCGCCGACGGCACCGAACTCGGGGACCTGTACAACATCACGATGAACCTCGAGTCCGGAGAGCTGAACCACCTCCTCGTCAGCCCGCACGAGCAGCTCAGGCCCGAGCGCGTCGACTTCGAGGTCGACGAGATGGGGCGGCTCCGCGTCCCGGTCGCGAACGTCCAGGCGGTGAAAGACTACATCGTCGTCGCCCGCTGATGCAGGTCCTCGACTCGTCCGCGTTCATCCACGAGTACACGACCGACGACGACGTTGTCTCCATCCCGGCGGTCCACGACGAGCTCACCGGCGAGGTTGCCCTCCGCTTCGACGCGATGGAGGGTTCCGGAATGACCGTCCACGTCCCGGCGCCGGAGGCGGTCGACCGCGTCCGCCGCGCCGCGAAGGGGTCGGGCGACGCCGCGGAGCTGTCCGACACCGACGTCCGGCTGATCGCGACCGCCTTAGAGCTTCACGCGACGCTCGTCACCGACGACTACGCGATGCAGAACGTCGCCGAGCGGCTCGACCTCCCGGTGGAGGCCATCGCCCGCGACGGCATCTCCGAGGAGCGCGAGTGGCGCTTCCAGTGCGTCGGCTGTAACCGCACCTTCGACGAGAACAAGGAGCGGTGTCCGATCTGCGGCAGCGACCTGACGCGGAAGAACCCGGCGTGAGCGGGCCGAGAGCGTAGCGACGTCCGAACTGAAACTGATTCTGCGTGCCGGCGTCCCGCGGGCGACCGACCGATTGAACAGGCGCCCCGCCGACCGCTCGTCATGAACGCCTTCGAGGAGCTGTCGCCGGACGCGCTCCGCGCCGGACGGGCGGACGCCGTCGACGACGCCGTCGCGACGGCGCTGGCCGCCCACCCGCTCGACGGGGTCGAGACCGAGTATCCGCACTATCAGGGGGTCGTCGAGGGGGCGGAGGCGCCGCCGCGTCCCGCCGAGAGGCACCCGGTCTTTTACGGCTGTTTCGACTGGCACTCCGCGGTCCACAGCCACTGGGCGCTCGTCCGCGCGCTGCGGCTCGTCCCGAGTCACCCGAACGAGGCCGAGATCGCGGCGGGCATCGAGGGGCGGCTGACCCCCGAGAACGTCGCCCGCGAGGTCGCGTACCTCGACGAGAACCCCGGCTTCGAGGAGCCGTACGGCCGGTCGTGGCTGCTGCGGCTCGCCGCCGAGCTCGCCCTGTGGGACGACCCGCGCGCCGACGCGTGGCGCGAGGCGCTCCGCCCGCTGGAGGACCGAGTCCGCCGCGGGACCCGCGAGTCGTTCCTCGAGATCGACCGCCCGCACCGCGTCGGCACGCACGGCAACACCGCGTTCGCGCTCGCCGGCGTCCTCGACTACGCGCGGGTCGTCGGCGACGCCGACCTCGAACGCGAGGCCGAGGCGACGGCGCGCCGGCTCTACGGGGACGACACCGCCGCGGTCGTCGGCGCGGAGCCGGTCGGGTGGGACTTCCTCTCGCCCGCGCTGACGGAGGCGGACCTGCTGCGCCGCGTCCTCGATCCCGACCCGTTCGCGGCGTGGCTCGACGGCTTCCTCCCGGACCTCACCGCGCCGCCGCACGACGCGCTGCTGTCGCCCGTCGACGTCGAACCGGACGAGGGCGACGGCGCCGCGATACACCTGATCGGCCTCAACGTCTCCCGGGCGTGGTGTCTCGCGGGGCTGGCTGACGCGCTGGCAGAGGGGGACGGACCGGCGGCGGCCCGGCTCCGCGAGCCGCTGGACGAGGCGGCGCGCCGTCACGCCGAGGCGGGGGCCGCGGACGTGCTCACCGACGACTACGCGGGGTCGCACTGGCTCTCCTCGTTCGCGCTGTACCTGCTGACGCGGCGCGAGGACGGGATCGCGCCGGGGGCGTGTTAGTCGGCCCCCGTGGAGTCCGCGGCGTCGCCGTCGATCCGACCGCCCGAGTCGCCGTCGCCCGGACCAACGCCGTCGCGTTCGGTGATACCGAGGGCGTCGTCGGAGAGGTCGCTCCCGTCGAGCCGGGGGACGCGCTCGCGAAGCCGAGCGGCCGCGGCGCGGGCCTCCGCGAACTCCACCTCGGCCAGCGCGCGCACCAGCGCGGCGGCCCGCTCCGCCCGGGCCCGCTGCCACGACTCCTCTCGCGACTCGTAGGTGCGGATCGCGCGCAGGAAGTCGGCCTCGGAGAACTCCGGCCAGTACGGCGCACAGAAGTAGACGGCGGCCTCGTTGCCGTTCGCGTGCCACGGGAGGAAGTTCGAGGTGCGCTCGTCGCCGCCGGTGCGAACGATCAGGTCCACGTCGCGGATCGGGCGGTCGTACAACCGGGATTCGACGGCATCGATGTCGACGTCTTCCGGGTCCATCTCGCCGGCCTCGACGTCGCGGGCGATGGCGCGCGCGGCGTCCAGCAGCTCGGTCCGGCCGCCGTACGCCAGCGCGACGTTGAGCGTGAAGCGGTCGTTGTCGGCGGTGCGTCGCTCCGCGTAGTCGACCGCGTCGCGGACGCGGGGCGGGAGCCGGGGCACGTCGCCGATGGCCCGGACGCGAACCCCCTGCTCGTGGACGCGGTCGGCGTCGGCGAACTCGCGCAGCTTGTGTTCCAACAGGTCGAAGAGGGGTTCCAGCTCCTCGTCCGGGCGAGCGAAGTTCTCGGTGGAGAAGGCGTAGAGGGTGAGCTCCGAGACGCCGAGGTCGGCGCACCAGTCGAGGACGCGCTCGGTGGTGTCGGCGCCGGCGCGGTGGCCCTCGGGCGCGTCGTCGCCGCGCTCGCGGGCGTACCGCCGGTTGCCGTCCTGGATGACGGCGACGTGGTCGGGGACGTCGTCGATCTCACGGCGGAGGTGTCGCCGGTACGCGCGCCCGACGAGCCCGCGGAGTCGGTCCAGCATCTTCCCTGACACAGACGGCTGAGCGGTATGTACTTTTACCCTCCGAGTCCCTCTCGCCTCCACGGATGGAGGCCGCGTACGTCTTCCGCGTCGGCGTCCGGCTGGATCCGCCGGCCGCAACCGTCGACCCCGATCGGTTCGAGACGACGATGGAGATACCCGCGGACGACCCCGGAACCGACGGCTGGCTCTTCTTCCGCGACCGGCTGTGGCGCGGCGAGATCGGCGACGAGCCCTCGTTCCGGCGGCCGGCCGAGGAACGGCTGGGGATCGCGGACGCCGCGGGCGTCGAAGTCGCCGCAGCCGACTTCCGCGAGCTCCGGACCGACGAGGCGTACCTGGACGCGCTGAAGGCGGCGGTCGCCGACGACCTCGGCCGGTTCAACGCCGACTCGGTCGACGAGGTCCTGCGCAAGTACCTCGGTTCGTCCGTCCACGTGCGGGAGTGAGCGGTGACCCTCTGAACAGGACCAGGCGGACGGCCGCGGCCGCGACCCGGGCAACCGAACCCGCAACGCACTTGCCGGCCCCCGACGTACGGTGAGGTCGATGGCCCTCGCCGACTACGATTTCCACCTCTTCGACCTCGACGGGACCCTCGTCGACGCCGAGTGGGAGTACACTCGGACGGTGTTCGACCGCGTCGGCGACCGGCTGGGCCGCGAGTTCTCCGACCGCGAGGCCCGCGTCCTCTGGAACGGTCTCGGCGGCTCCCGCGCCGAGACGCTCCGCGAGATGGGGGTCGACCCCGACGCGTTCTGGCCCGCGTTCCACGCCGTGGAGGACCCGGTCGCCCGCGCGGAGGCGACGTACCTCCACGACGACGCCGCGCGCCTCCTCGACCGCGTGAGCGAGGTCGGCGGCCCGACCGGCCTCGTGACCCACTGTCAGGAGTTCCTGGCCGAGCCCGTCCTCGACCGCGTCGGCCTCGACGGCCGGTTCGACGCCGTCGTCTGCTGTACCGACGAGACGGGCTGGAAGCCCGATCCCGGTCCGATCGAGGCCGCGATGGGCGAACTCGGCGTCGACCCGAACCGGGGCCGCGGCTACTACGTCGGCGACGGCGAGAGCGACGTGGCGGCCGCCTGGAACGCCGGTCTCGACGCGGTCCACGTCGAGCGCGTCGGCCGCGACGAGCGCGGGCGGTGTATCCTCGGCGACCGGCGCGTCGACCGGCTCGACGAACTGGTGGACGCGTCGTGAGCGATTTGTTGCGTTCCGGGGCGAGGCGCGACCCATGACGAAGTGGTTCCACAGCGGCCGGCGCCGCGACCTCTGCGCGCTGCTGTACGACCACGGCGAGCTGCGCGCGCAGTCGCTGAAGAGCCGGCTCGAATCCCACTACGACGAGCGGATCGACCCCGGCTCCTTCTACGGGACCCTCTCCGCGCTGGTCGAGGCCGGCTACCTCGACCGCCGAACCGAGGGCATCGCGGACGTGTACGCGCTCACCGAGACGGGCGAGACAGCGCTGCTCGACCACTACGCGTGGCTCGGCGATCGGATCGAGGGAGGCGGAGGGCCGGGGGCGCGAGGCGCGAACCCGCCGACGGACGGCGGCGGTTCGGACCTCAACGATTAACAACTCCGGCGGCGTGAGTTAATATATGACGGTCGTCAGCGTGTCCATGCCGGAGGAGTTGCTCAATCGGATCGACCGGTTCGCCGACGAACACGGGTACACCGGCCGCAGCGAGGTCGTTCGCGAGGCCTCTCGGAACCTCCTCGGGGAGTTCGAGGACGCCAAGCTGGAGGACCGGAGCCTGATGGCCGTGGTGACGGTGCTTTTCAACTACGAGACGACGAACGTCGAAGAGCGGATGATGCGGCTGCGACACGAACAGGAGGGGATCGTCGCCTCGAACTTCCACAGCCACGTGGGGTCGCAGTACTGTATGGAGCTGTTCGTGCTGGAAGGCGAGCTGGCGGAGATATCGACGTTCGTCGGGAAGGTCCGCGCGACGAGGGACACGCTCACGGTCGATTACAGCGTCACGCCCGTCGACGAGTTCGGCGCCGGCGCGCTCGGAGAGGGGCACGCGCACGGACCCGGGCCGGACGACGAGACCGCTGCCACCGAGGAAGACTGAGGGCGGCGCGGGTCAGGCGGTCCGGACCGCGCTGTCTCGGTCAGGCGGTCCGCGGGCGGACGGACTCGAGCGCGGCGTCGAAGTCCTCGCCGGTAATTCCGACCTCGTCGGCGTGGTCGTTGGCCGCCTCGCCGTGTTCGTCTGCGACGCGCTCGATTGCGCGCATCGCGGCCGCCCGCGACAGCGAGGCGATCTCCGCGCCGGAGTACCCCTCGGTCTCGTCGGCGACCCGCTCCAAGTCCACGTCGTCGGTCAACGGCTTCTCGCGGGTGTGGACCTCCAGGATCTTGCGGCGCGCCTCGCGGTCCGGTTCGGGCACCTCGACGTGGGTCTCCAGGCGGCCGGGGCGGAGCAGCGCGGGATCGAGCGCGTCCCGCCGGTTGGTCGCCGCGAGAACGACGAGGTTCGGGTTGTCGCTGGCGCGGTCGAGCTCGGTCAACAGCTGCGAGACGACCCGCTCGCTCACGCCGGAGCCGTCGCCGCCTGCCGCGTCGCGGTCGGTCGCGACCGCGTCGATCTCGTCGAAGAAGACGATCGCCGGCGCGGCCTGGCGGGCGCGGTCGAACAGCTCGCGGACCGCCTTCTCCGACTCGCCGACGTACCGATCGAGCAGTTCGGGGCCGGCGACCTGGATGTAGTTGACGCCGCTCTCGCCGGCGATGGCGCGCGCGAGCAGCGTCTTCCCGGTGCCCGGCGGCCCGTGGAGGAGGACTCCGGTCGGCGGGTCGGCGCCGGCCGCGTCGAACAGCGGGCCGTACGACAGCGGCCACGTGACGGCGCGTTCCAGCTCCGCCTTCGCGTCGTCGAGGCCGCCGACGTCGGCGAAGTCGGTGGTCGGCTGCTCGGCGACGTACTCGCGCATCGCGCTCGGCTCGACGTTCGCGTGGGCGGCCTCGAAGTCCGCCTTGCCGACGGTCACGTCGTCGAGCGCGCGCGAGTCGGACTCCCGTGCGCGGCGGAGCGCGGTCATCGCCGCCTCCTGGGCGAGCCCCTCGATGTCGGCGCCGACGAACCCGTGCGTGCGGCTCGCGATCCGATCTAAGTCCACGTCGTCCGCGAGCGGCATCCGCCGCGTGTGGACGTCGAGGATCTGCCGACGGCCCGCCTCGCCGGGGACGCCGATCTCGATCTCCCGGTCGAACCGCCCGCCGCGCCGCAACGCCGGGTCGATCGTGTCGACGCGGTTGGTCGCCCCGATGACGATCACGTCGCCGCGGGCGTCGAGCCCGTCCATCAGCGAGAGCAGCTGGCCGACGACGCGGTTCTCCACGTCGCCGCCGTCGTCGCGCTTGCCCGCGATCGAGTCGATCTCGTCGAAGAAGACGATCGCAGGGGCAGCCTCGCGGGCCTCCGCGAACTTCTCGCGGAGCTTCTCCTCGCTCTCGCCCTTGTACTTCGACATGATCTCCGGCCCGTCGACGGTGACGAACGTCGCGTCGACCTCGTTGGCGACGGCGCGGGCGATCAGCGTCTTCCCGGTGCCCGGCGGCCCGTGGAGGAGGACCCCCTTCGGCGGGTCGATCCCGAGCCGGGTGAACACCTCCGGCTCGGAGAGGGGGAGCTCTATCGTCTCCCGGACCAGCTCCAGCTCCTCGTCGAGGCCGCCGATGTCCTCGTAGGTCGCGCCCGCGGTGTGTTCGGCCGGCGGGGAGTCACTGGCCTTCGGGCGCGCGCCGTCGCCGGGCGGGTCGGCCCCCGAGCCGGCGCCGGTCGCGGGTCCTCCGGCGCTGTCGCCCCGGGTCTTCGCCGGCGCGTCGGCGTCGCCGCTCGCCGGCTCCGCGTCGCCCTCGTACTCGACGGACACGTCGGTCGAGGACGTTATCCGGACCGTCCCCGCGGGCGCGGTCCGGGCGACCACGAAGCGGAGCCCGCCGAGCCGCTCGACGTGGACGGCCTCCCCCTCGGTGACGGGGCGGTCCCGGAGCTCGCGGGAGAGCGCCCGTTCGACCACCTCGCGGCTCACGTCGACCTCGGCGAGGCGGCCGGGAGCGGTCAGCGTCACGCGCTCCGCGTCGGAGACGTCGACGGGGGCGATGGCGACGGTGTCACCGACCTTCACGCCGGCGTTCGCGCGGGTGTCGGCGTCGATGAGCACGGTGCCGTCGGCGGCGTCCGGGCCGCCGGGCCACACCTTCGCGACCGCGGTGCGCTCGCCGCGCACCTCGACCGTGTCGCCGCTGAGGAGGGCGAGCCGCTTGCGGGCCGACTCGGGGAGCCTGGCGATGCCCCGGCCCGCGTCCCGCTTCTCGGCGGCACGCACCGTGAGCCGGAGCCCTGCGGTGTCGTTCATACCGCGTCGTTCTCGCCGGCGGCTCTTTACGCTTGTCCGGTCCCCTCCCCGTCATCGAACCGCGGTCCCGCGAGTCCCGACCGCAACCCCCTTCCCTCGGCCGGCCGCGATGGCTGGTATGCAACCGACCGGCCACCTGCGGGGCGACGCGGTCCGCGTCGGCGGGGACGCCCGCCAGCGCTTCTACGACGCCCGGGGATACGGGCGACCGCTCGACGGCGACGAGATCGCGCTCTCGCGGGTCGAGGCCGCCCACCTGCTGTTCCGCGGCGACCTCTCGGGGATAACGCTGAGCGATGGGTCGGATCCCGTCGGCTTCGAGCGCTTCTTCGTCGCGAGCGCGGCCGCGGCCGACCGCTTCGCGGTGCGCTTCCTCGTCTACTCGGACCTCCGCGACCGCGGCTTCTACCTGTCGCCCGCCCGGGAGCCGTGGCCGGGCTGGAGCGACGCGCCGGGCGACGCGGTCGACTTCGTCGCCTACGAGCGCGGCGAGACGCCCGACACGGGCAACGTGAAGTACCCGATCCAGGTCGTCGGCGAGCGCGAATCCGTCGCGACCGCGGGGCTCGCGGGGCGCACGCTCGCCGTCGTCGACGAGGAGTCGGACATCACCTACTTCGCGGCCGAGGAGGGTCGCATCGACGGCGCGACCGACTACGATCCCCCCGCCGACCTGACCGGCGCCCTCCTCGCCGACCGCGTCGTCGTCTGGGACGCCCCCGAGAGTCTCTACGAACACGGCTTCTACGGGCGACCGCTCACCGGGCGGGCCGCGAACGTCGAGGGCGCGCTCCAGCTCTCCCTCGTCGAGGCCGCGTCGCTGGCCGCGGACGGCCGGCTGTCGCTGACGGCGTCGGTCGCGGGTGCCGACGACGGCTCGGAGACGGACGCGAGCGAGACCCCCGCCGCGGCCGCCCGGATCGTCGCCCGCGGCCGCGACGTCGAGGGCGAGCGCTTCGACCGCCGACTCGTCGTCTACCGACGCCTGCGGGCGGCCGACGCGGTCCCGAAGACCGGTTTCAAGTTCGGCGCCGACTTCCGGACGTACCTGGACGTGGAGACGGTCGAGGACCTCCCGCACTCCGAACACCTCGTGCGCGTGGTGGGTCCGGACCACGAGTTCTCGCCCCGCGAACTGTCGCTCGACGTGCGGCTCGCGGGGGGCGTCCGGAAGGAGATGGTGTTCGCGCTGACCGCGGAGGGGAACGATCACCCGGGAGACGGCGGTAACGCGGCCCGCGACGCCGACGTGGAGTGGCTCTCGGTTGACCGCCTGACGCCGTGACCGCCCGGGAGTCCGATCCGCAGTCGCCGTCCGCTCGGATCGAATCGGATCGACCGGAGGCTGGAGCCGTTCCGGTCGGAGTTCCCTCCAGAACCGGATCTAATACTTTATAACGGAAAACGACCCTCGAACTACCCATGGACGATTCCTCCATGTTCCCGTCGGAGTCGAGCGCGTACGATATCTCGACCGTCGACCTCAGCGACGACCGGTACGAGGTCAAACAGTCGATGGTTCGGAACAAGTACACCGTCCGCGACGGCGCCGGTGACGTCGTCCTCCGCGGGAAACAGAAGATGTTCAAGCTGAAAGAGGAGTTCCCGTTCGTCACCGGCGACGACGAGGACGCCTTCTCGGTGAAGGCGGGCGGGATTATGGACATCGGCGGGAACTACGCCATCACCGACGCGGGCACCGGCGAGGAGGTCGTGGTCCTAGACGAGGACTACTCGCTGTTCGTCGAGAACTGGACGATCCGCGACCCCGAAACGGGGGAGGCGCTGGCGACGATCGAGTCGAAGAACAAGCTGCTGTCGGCGCTCCGTCACCTCGTCGGCGCCGCGAACCTCATCCCGAACAAGTACGAGATATTCGACGCCGACGGCGGCCACGTCGGCGACATCGAGGGGAAGTTCTCGCTGCGCGATGCCTACACGGTCACCATCGACGACGCGAGCGACGTGCCGAAGGAGGCGGTGATCGCCGCCGCGTGTATCCTCGACGCCTTAGAGAACCAGTAGGACGACCCGAGCGCGAGGCGTCACGCCCCGAGGCACAGCGGACCCGCTCGGGCCCCTACCCTGCCGTCACTTCACGTCGGAACTCGACGCGCGCGACAGCAGGTAGACGGCGACGCCGCCCAACAGGAGGTCGAGTCCCGCCAGTACGGCAACGCCGGGAGCGACGCCGTCGAGCGTCCCGCCGAACCACGAGACATCGATGACGGTCATCACGTCTCGGTCGACCATGAGCGAGCGCGCGGCGTCGACGCCGTAGGTGACGGGGTTGAAGCGCGCGAACGTCTGGATCCAGCCGGGGAGCGCTCCGAGCGGGAGGAACGCGCTCGACAAGAACAGGAGGGGGAACTGCAACAGGTTCGCGCCGATGATCGTCGACTCCTGATCGCGTGTGAGAAGCGCTAACGCGTTCGAGAAGGCGACGAACCACAGCGAAAACAGGATCCCGACGGCAACGATGCCGACGACGCCGACCACCCCGCTGACCACCTCGGCGCCGAGCGCGACGCCGAGGCCGATGATGATCGCGATCTGGACGGCGATCCGGAACACCTCGGCGGCGGTCTTGCCGACGAAGACGGCCGTGCGGTTCATCGGCGTGACGAGCACCTTCTCGAACATCCCGTTCTCGATGTCGTTGACCAGCCCCACGCCGGAGGTTATCGCCGCGGCGAGCGCCACCTGAACGACGATCGCGGGCACCAGATACGTCTCGTAGCTGATCCCCGGGATCCCCTGATTCACCGCGCCGCCGGCCACCGTACCGAACACCTCCGTGAACAGCACGAGGAAGATGATCGGCTGGACGAGCGACACGACCAGCACGAACGGGTTGCGGACGGCCTTCAGATTCCACCGTTTGAAGTTCACCCACACGTCGCCGAAGAACGAGTTTCCGGAGCCGACGGGACCGCGGCCGTCGGTGGCGGCGCGGGTCTCGTCGGTGGCGGCGCGGGTCTCGTCGGTGGCAGCAGTCGCTCCGTCCGCGGACGCGACCGCTCCGTCGCCGTCGGAGCCGCTCATCGCGACCCCTCCGCGTCCGCCTCGCTCGGCTCGTCGGCGTCGAGCTCTTCCCCGGTGATCGCGAGGAACACGTCGTCGAGGGTCGGCGCCCGGATGTTGAAGCCGGTGACCGTCAGGTCCGCGTCGCGGAGCGCGACGAGCAGGTCGGTTCCGTGCTCGCGGGCCGTCTCGGCGGTGACGCTGATCCCCTCGTCCGTCTCGGTCACGGACGCGTCCGCGAAGGCCTCGAACTCCCTCGCGATCGTTGCGGCCCGCGAGGACGCGTCCCCGTCGGCTTCGAGTTCCACGTCGAGCACCTCGCCGCCGACCTCGCGTTTCAGGTCTGCCGGACTCCCGTCGGCGACGATCTCGCCGTCTAAGATCACCGCCAGTCGGTCACAGAGCTGGTCGGCCTCCTCGAGGTACTGCGTGGTCAGGAAGATCGTCGTGCCGAGGTCGTTGATGCGTCGGAAGTACTCCCACAGCCGGTTGCGGGCCTTCGGGTCGAGTCCCGTCGTCGGCTCGTCGAGGAAGACGAGCGGCGGCCGGTGGACCAGCGCGGTCGCGGCGTCCAGCCGCTTTTTCATCCCGCCGGAGAACTCCTCGGACCGCTTGTCGGCGACGTCGGCGAGGTCGACGAGATCCAGCAGTTCGGTGACTCGTTCGTCGCGCTCGGCCGACGGGACCCCGTACGCCTCGCAGGCGAACCGCACGTTCTCCTCGGCGGTCAACTCGGGGTCGATGCTCGTCTCCTGGGCCATGTAGCCGATCGTCTCGCGGATCGCCCGCGGCTCGGAGCGCACGTCGAAGCCGTTGACGCTGACCTCGCCGGCGGTCGGCGAGAGGAGCGTCGCGAACACCTTGATCGTGGTCGTCTTGCCCGCGCCGTTCGGCCCGAGGAAGCCGAAGAACTCCCCCTCTGGAACGGTCATGTCGACCCCCTGGACGGCGGCGGTCCCGTCCGAGTACACCAGTTCGAGGCCGTCGACGTCGATGGCGGCGTTCGCCGGCCCGTCGGACGCCGCGCTCCCCTCGTCGCGCGAGGGTTCGACCCCGGCCCCGGGATCCTGTGATGACATGGGTCCGTTAGGTCGCCCGGCGGGTTATACTCCCGACTTCGAGGGAGGTGTGTGACTTCGAATATCGAAGTCAAAGCCGTTCCCCGGGCGCTCCGCGCCGAATCGGCCGACGGATGACGGCACCGAAAACGCCGCCGAGACCGGTTTGGGCGCTACGGGCGGGACGGCGAGTCCCCGGCGGCGCGGAACGCGTCGGCGTGGTCGTCGACGAACTCGCGGAGCGTTCGCGGCGGTCGCCCCAGGACGGTCTCGACATCGTCCGTCGTCCGGCCGGAGAGGCCCAGTCGCACCAGCGAGTACTCTGCGATCATGAACGCGACGAACCCGGGCGAGAACCCGCGCCGGTACATCGCCAGCCCGAACGCCGGCCGGGAGGGGTCCGCGTAGCCGATCGGCCTGTCGAGCACGTCCGAGAACACGTCGGCGGCCTCGCGGAAGTCGAGGGCTGCGGGGCCGGTGAGGTCGTAGGCGCGGTCCGCGTGACCGGACTCGGTGAGCACCGTCGCGGCCACCGCGGCCACGTCCCGCGCGTCGGTGAAGCTCAACACGCCGTCGCCGGCGGGGACGAATATCTCGTCGCGGTCGACGATCTCCCGACGGTGGATCTCGCTCAGGTTCTGGGCGAACCAGGAGGCGCGGAGGAAGGTACACGCGATCCCCGTCCCCGCCAGGTGCGTTTCGATCCGGCGATGCGGGAGGACCGGTAGCTTCTCCGCGCCGAGGATCGACAGGAAGGCCGCGCGGTCGACGCCGACCCGCTCGGCGGCGTCGGCGAACTCGGTGACGGCGCCGACGCCGCTCTCCGGCGGGAACAGCAGGAACAGGCGGTCAGATCCCGCTAGGGCCGTCCCCCACGTCTCGGGGCGACCGAGGTCGAACTCGACGTACTCGGGGACGTCGCCGAACTCGTCGCGTGCGCGCTCCGGGTCCCGCGTCGCGACGCGCACCGGGGTCCCGTCTTCGAGGAGCCGCCGGACCAGCGGCTCTCCCACGGTCCCCGTCGCACCGGTCACGAGGACGCGGTCCGGTTCCCCGTCCGAGTCGTCGGCCGGACCGTCAGCCGAATTGTCGGCCGGACCGTCGGACCCGCGCACCCCGCCGTCGCCGTCCGGCACGGCTCAGCCCTCCAACTCGGCGTCACACTCCGGACACCGGAGGTCGAACCCGTCGTCGCCGGGAATGGCCCGCATGTCCTCGTGACCGCACGCCGGACATTTCTGCGGGATTCGAACGTCCTCGCTCTCTCGGGGAGCGCCGAGCGCGAGCGCGACGACCGGTTCGTCGCCGTCGTTCTTGCCGGACTGGAACTCGCCCGGTGCGAACCGGACCGCCTCGCCCGCGCCGACGGTCACCGGCTCGGCCGGCGTCTCGAAGGTCGCCTCGCCCTCGACGACGACGAAGAGCTCCTCTTGATCCATGTGGGCGTGGAGTCCGCCGGAGAACCGCTCGCCCGGGTCGAGTCGGTAGTGGTTGACCGCGACGTCCGTCGCGCCGAGGGGCTCGGAGAGCCCGCGTCGGTCGACGTCGCTTCCGAACGCGTTCGGCTCGACCTCGTCGATGGAGACTCGTTCCATGGCCGTCCGTTCGCTCCGCCGACAATTATAGGTGCGACTTCGAGGGTCGGTAGCGAGGGACGGCTCCGGCTACAGCTCGTGTTCGATCGCCCAGTGGTGGAGGTGGGCGAAGACGGGGAACAGCGACTCGGCCCTCTCCGTCGGCGTGTACTCCACGCGGGGCGGGACCTCGTCGTAGGCGTCCCGTTCGAGCAGCGCCGCTTCGTTCAGCTCGCGCAACCGCGTCGAGAGCGTGTTCGGCGCGACCCCGAGTTCGGCCTCCAGGTCGCTGAACCGGAGCGGCCCCTCGGCGAACGCGAACTCGCTCAGGACCGCCATCGTGTGGGCCTTCCCGAGCAGGTCGAGGAGTTCCGCCACCGTCCGTCGAATGCGCTCCTGTTCCGCGTCTTCGAAGGACTCGCGCAGCGCGATCGCTTCCTCGCGTGACAGCCCCGAGTCGAGGTCGGGGACCGCCGGTGGGTCGGTGGGACCGGTCATTGATCGCCACCACGAGACTTGCGATATTGTACCTTTGGTCGCGAGTCCTCGAAAGCCCATTACTTCGAAGTATCGAAGTCACTCCGATATGCTCCGAGCGCACCCATGTGTCGCGTGCGAATCGCCACTTTCGGTGCGGGCGGTCGAACCGGCCGCCCCCTCGTCGAACGGACGCTCGAACGCGGCAACGAGCTCGTCGCCTTCGTCCGCGAGATGCCGAAGATAGCGGACGCGGAAAGGTCACGGGAGGCCCGAACCGAGGGGGAATCGGAGAGCATGTGGGCGTCGAGAGCGGTCGGGCGGGCTCGCGACCGCCGGGCTTCCCCGCCGAGTCGACCCCTATTCCTCGCCCAGCTTCGACTCGCCGACCGCGTCGTGGCCCTCGATGACCTCCGTCCCGCCCATGTACGGACGCAGCGCCTCCGGGACGGTGACGGTGCCGTCGTCGTTCTGGTAGTACTCCAGGATGGCGACGACGACCCGCGGCACCGCGAGCCCCGAGCCGTTCAGGGTGTGGAGGTACTCGGCGGACTCGTGGTGCTCCTCGCGGTACCGGATGCCGGCGCGGCGCGACTGGAAGTCCTCGAAGTTCGAGACGGAGGAGACCTCCAGCCAGCGGCCGCCCACGTCGGGCCCCTCGTCCATGTCGTCGGCGGGCGCCCACACCTCGACGTCGTACTTCTTCGCCTGCGTGAACCCCAGATCGCCGGTACACATCTCCAGGATGCGGTACGGGAGGTCGAGCCGACGGAGAACCTCCTCGGCCTCGTCGACGAGCCCCTCGAAGCGCTCGTCGCTCTCCTCGGGCCGAACGAAGTTCACCATCTCCACCTTGTTGAACTGGTGGACGCGGACGATCCCGCGCGTCTCGGTGCCGTGCTCGCCAGCCTCCTGCCGGAAGTTCGGCGTGTACGCCTGGTACTTCAGCGGGAGGTCCTCGCCGAGGAGGATCTCGTCGCGGTGGAGGTTGGTGACGGGCACCTCCGCGGTCGGGAGCAGCCAGAGGTCGTCGTCGTCGTACGCGTCCTCGTTCGACCCCTCGACGCGGTAGGCGTCCTCGGTGAACTTCGGGAGCTGGCCGGTCCCGCGCATCGACGCGGAGTTGACGGGGATCGGCGGGAACACGTCCTCGTACCCCTGCTCGCGGTGGACGTCGAGCATGAACTGGATCAGCGCGTGCTCGAGGCGGGCGCCGTCGCCCTTCGCGACGTAGAACCCGCCGCCCGCGACCTTCGCACCGCGCTCGAAGTCGAGGATCTCGAGGTCCTCGCCGAGGTCGTAGTGCGGCTCCACGTCGGCCGGAACGTCCCGGAGGTCGTCGAACCCCTCGCGGCGGACCTCGACGTTCTCCGACTCGTCCGCGCCCACGGGGACCGAGTCCTGGGGTATCTGGGGGAGTTCGAGTAAGGACTCCTCCAGTTCGGCCTCCAGTTCGTCGGCGCGCTCCTCGATCTCCTGAAGCTCCGACTTGAGCTCCTGCGAGCGCTCGATGGCCTCCTGGGCCGCCTCCTCCTCGCCGGCCCCCTTCAGCTCGCCGATCGTCGAGGAGACCTCGTTGCGCTCGTGGCGCAGGTCGTCGCCGCGCTGTTTCAGCTCCCGCCACTCCTCGTCGACGTCGAGTATCCGGTCGAGGTCCACGTCGACGCCCTTGTTGTCGAGCGCCTCGCGGACGACCTCGGGGTGCTCCCGGACGAACTGTCGAGACAGCATTTGTCGGGGGTTCCGCGGGGCGACCCAAAACCGTATCGGAGCGTCGGTAACGTCTCACAGCGTCTTCTTTTAGTTAGCACTCGGTGATCGGCGGCGAACACCTCCAAAGCCCCAGTCGCGAGGACGGCGCACGCTCGTTGCGCGCTTCAGTCGCTCACTCCGTTCGCTCCTTCCAGTGCTTACGTCGCCTGCGCCGTCCTCGCGACTGCCCCTTTGAGTCCCGCCCCGTCCCGCACCGCGACCGCACCTCTCACCTCCCCAGCCTCGTCGCCGGCGGCGAAGCCGCCGGCTGCCAGAGGCGCGTCGCGCCTCGCTGCCGCTCACTCCCTTCGGTCGCTCGCGGCGTCCCTCGCGCGTGCTCCTCGCGGCCGCCGATGGCGGCCACTCGGAGGCACGCGCCGACCGCCTCGTCCATTTATAAATCGACGACCGGTGACTGAATCGTCAGTACCCGCCCGGCAGCGCCATCCCGACGGCGAGCGCGACGAGCGGGACCGCGGCGACAAGCGCGTACCACAGGCCGGCGCCGACGAGGAGGAGCCACGTCGACGGGCCGTACCCGGCCGGGTCCCAGTCGACGCCCAGCCGCGGCAGACCGAGCGCGGCGGCCGCCGGCGCGACGAAGCCGACCGCGACCGCCCCGATCAGCGCCGTGAGCAGGAATCCGGAGCTCCAGGCGGGGCCCGCCTCGCCGGCGCGCGTGACAGTGAGCGCGACGCCGACGAGATACGGCACCGAGAGCCCCACGGACACTCCGAGGTACGAGGGCAAGACGCGTCCCGCCGGCGGGAGCGCGTCGAACAGCGCCCGGAGGCGCTCGGCGGCGAGGCACGGCGCGCACAGTCCGGCGGCGACGAGGCCGGGGAAGAGGAACAGCGCGACCGTCCACAGCCAGCCGACGACCGCGTCCGCGACGGCGGGGACCCCGAGAGAAGCGGTCGAGCCCCGGAGCGGAGGGACGACTCCCGAGCGGGCGGGGAGAAGGAACGTCATGCGGTGGAGAGCCCCCGCCGGCGACAAACGTCTTGTGGTTGCTCGGAGCGCGTCGCCGCCGACGGCCGCCGATCTCGCGACCGGGAACCACCAGCGTTTATTCCGCGCGCCGCGACCGGCCGACAACGATGCTCATCACGGGCGCGACGCTGGCCGACGGCCGGGTTCGGGACGCGCGGATCGGCGACGACGGACGGATCGCCGCGGTCAGCGAGGGGCTCGGCGCCGACGCCGGCGAGCGCGTCATCGAGGCCGGCGGGCGGCACCTCCTGCCCGGCGCGATCGACGTCCACGTCCACTTCCGCGAGCCGGGCGGGAGCCACAAGGAGACGTGGGCGTCGGGCTCGCGGAGCGCGGCCGCGGGGGGCGTCACGACCGTCGTCGACCAGCCGAACACCTCGCCGCCTACCGTCGACGGCGCGGCGTTCGACGAGAAGGCCGACCTCGCGGCCGACTCGCTCGTCGACTACGGGATCAACGGCGGCGTCACCCCCGACTGGGACCCGGAGAGCCTCTTCGACCGCCCGCTGTTCGCGCTGGGGGAGGTGTTCCTCGCGGACTCGACCGGCGACATGGGGATCGACGCCGACCTGTTCGCGGACGCGCTCGACGAGGCCGCGGCGCGCGACGCCCCCGTCACCGTCCACGCCGAGGACGCGACGCTGTTCGACGAGTCGGCGCTCGACGGCGACCTCGGCGGCGTCGGCACGGCCGCGACCGCCGACGCGTGGTCCGCCTACCGGACGGCCGACGCGGAGATCGCCGCGGTCGAGCGCGCGCTCGCGGCGGCCGCCGACCGCGACGCGCGGGTCCACGTCGCGCACACCTCGACGCCGGCGGCGGTCGACGCCGTCGTCGAGGCCCGGGAGGACGAGTCGACGGCGGCCGACGGGGACGAGGTCGACGCCGACGGCGACGGAGCCGACGCCGCCGCCCGGCGGGTCACCTGCGAGGTGACGCCGCACCACCTCTACCTCTCCCGGGAGCGGGCGCGGTCGCTGGGGACGTTCGGACGGATGAACCCGCCGCTCCGGTCCGAGTCGCGGCAGGAGGCGCTGTTCGCCCGGCTCGCCGAGGGCGCGGTCGACGTGGTCGCGACCGACCACGCGCCCCACACGGTCGCGGAGAAGCGGGAGGGGCTCGTCGACGCGCCGAGCGGCGTTCCGGGCGTCGAGACGCTGTACCCGCTCCTGCTCGAATCGGCCCGGAAGGGCGAACTGTCGCTCGAACGCGTCCGCGACGTCGTCGCCGCGAACCCGGCCGAGATATTCGGCCTCGACCGGAAGGGACGGGTCGCCGAGGGGTACGACGCCGACCTCGTCCTCGTCGACACCGCCGACCCGCGCGAGGTGGAGGCCGCCGCGCTCCACAGCGCCTGCGCGTGGACCCCCTTCGAGGGGCTTCGAGGTGTCTTCCCCGAGGTCACGCTCGTCCGCGGCGAGGTCGTCTACGAGCGCGACCCGGCGACCGGGGCCGCGTCGTTCGGCGATCCGGTCGGGCGGAACGTCAGGGAGCCGTAGTCGGGCCGGGGACCCCGGGCGGCCCGAAGCCTCGGGTGCGCTGAAACCTCAGGTGGCCTGAAACCCCGGGGAGTTTGAAAACTCGGGCGCCCCGAAACTCGGGACTCCGTCGGGGATCGCGGGCCCGTCCGGAGGAGGCCGAGGGGCCGAAATCGGCCGCGACGAGCGGACGGCCGGCGGCGGAACGCATATGCCGTTGCTCGCCTTAGCCGGGGTATATCGATGATCACGGGGAGCATTCGCACGGTCGTCTCCGGACGGGAAGCCGACCCCGGCGAGGCCGACCGAACATGACGGACCCCGGAGAGCCGGGACCGATTGGGACCGGTCCCGCGGAGTCGGCGGACGCCGAGGCGGAATCGACCGGCGGCGAGCGCGCTGGCGCGGCGGCCGGTGCCGCCGCGGCGAGCGCCCCCGAGACCCCCGCCGACGTCGCCGCGCTCGCGGACCGGATCGTGAGCGAGGTCGAGGAGGTGATCGTCGGCAAGCGCGACGCCGTCGAACACGTCCTCGTCACCGTGCTGGCGCGCGGCCACCTCCTCGTCGAGGACGTGCCGGGCGTCGGGAAGACGACGCTCGCGAAGTCGGTCGCGCGGTCGATCGACGGCTCGTTCAAGCGCGTCCAGTTCACCCCCGACCTCTTACCCTCCGACGTCACCGGCGTCAACGTCTTCAACCGCCGGACCGACGAGTTCGACTTCCAGCCCGGTCCGGTGTTCGCGAACGTCGTCCTCGGCGACGAGATCAACCGCGCCCCGCCGAAGACGCAGTCGGCGCTGTTGGAGGCGATGGAGGAGAACCAGGTGACCACCGACGGGACGACCCGCGACCTCCCCGACCCGTTCTGCGTCATCGCGACCCAGAACGACGTGGAGCCCGGACAGACGTACGAGCTCCCGGTCGCGGAGGTCGACCGCTTCACGAAGAAGATCCGGCTCGGCTACCCGGACACCGAAGAGGAGGCCGCGATCCTCGGGCGCCTCGCCGGCGATCACCCGGTCGACGCGGTCGAGCCCGTGGCGACGATCGCGGACGTCCGGCGGGCCCGCCGGATCGTCGGGGAGATCGAGACCTCGGAGGCGGTCCGGAACTACGTGGCTCGCCTCGCGGTGTACACCCGTCGGAACGCCCGGCTCGGGGCGAGCCCGCGCGGAAGCCTCGCGCTCGTCAGGGCGTCGCAGGCCCGCGCCGCGCTCGAAGGTCGCGGCTACGTGATCCCAGACGACGTCCAGGCCGAGGCGCCGACCGTGCTCTCACACCGGATCCGGACCGAATCGGGCGGGACCGACGGCGCGGACATCGTCGACGACGCGCTCGACCGAATCCGGGTGGAATGATGACGGTGACGCCGACCCCACTCAGGTCAGGATGACGCCGGCACTCACCCGCCGGGGGCGCGTCGCCGGCGTCGTCGGCCTCGTCGCGGCCGCCAGCGCGCTCGCCGCCGGCGGGCGCGCGCTCGACGCGGTCGTGCTCCCGGTCGCCATCGCGCTCGCGGCCGGCTACGTCCAGGTGTCGCGCGTCGAGGTGCCCGCGGTCCGCCACGTGACGCCCGCCGACGGGTTCGCCGGAGAGACGCGAGAGGTCCGCTTGGCGTTCGGACCCGAGGCGGCGCGGGGCGACGAGGCTGCCTCGCAGTCGTTTCTCGCCGACGTGCGCGTCCGTGTCGACGAGGGGCTCGACGGCCCGGCGGCGCCGATCCGGGCGTCTGTGGGCACGGAGCCGGTCTCGTACCGCGTCACGTACCGCCAGCGCGGCGAGCGGACGCTCGGCCCGGTCGAGCTCACCGTCACCGACGTGTTCGGGCTCTTCGAGCGCGAGCTGGTCGTCGACGAGACCGCGGCGGTGACCGTGTACCCGCCCCGCGACCCGGTCCCGACGCGGTTCCGCCGCGAGCTGTACGCGGCCGACGCGGTCGACGTGAGCCGCCAACGCGAGGAGTTCGACCGCCTCCGCGAGTACACCCGCGGCGACGCGGTCCGCGACGTCCACTGGGCGACGACCGCCAAGCGCGACGAGATCGTCGTCAAGGAGTTCGCGGCCGAGACCGTCCGGAACCGGGTGACGATCGCGGGCGGAACGGAGGTTCGCGGCGGCGGGGACGGACCGGTCGGCGGTCGCGACGACGGGCGCGGAGCCGGCTCGCTCGGCGCCGTCGATCGCGGCGACGACTCAACCCCCGGACGCTCCGCGAACGCGGCCGCTGCCGACGAGCTCGCGCGGGCGACCGCGAGCCTCGCGCTGGCGCTGCTCGACGACGGCGTCCCCGTCGACGTGCGACTGCCCGGCGGTCGCGTCTCGGCGGCGCCGGGCGGACGCGGCCGGCGCGAGGTGCTCGAACTCGCGGCCCGGACCGGTCCGGGGGCGGTGACCGACGACGAGGCCGACGTGACGATCGTCGCCGCGGCGGACGGCGCCCGGTTCCGAACGGGGGACCGCTCGGTCTCGTTCGCGGACCTGCGCCGCGAGGCCGACGAGGAGCGCACCGCGACCGACGGCCCGCAGTCGAGCCGACCGGACGGATCGACCGACCGCCGGGAGGTGGCGTCGCCGTGAGTCGCGAGTCGGCCGTTCGGGGGCGCCTCTCCCGGAGCGAGTCGGCCGGGAGCGAATCGGCCGGGAGCGGGTCGGACCGAAGCGACGGGCGGACGGCCGACCCGGCGGTGATCGGCGTCGCGGTCGTGGCCGCGGCGTACCTCGCCGTGTTCTTTCAGGTGACGAACGTCGTCGGCGGGACGGGGCGGACCGCGGCCGTCGTCGCGGTCGCGGGACTCGGCGGGGTCGCGCTGGCGCGGGCCGTCGGCGAGCGGACCGCGCTGTGGCTGGCCGGACTGCTGTTCGCGGCGGGGCTCGCGGGGTACTTCCTCGCGATCCCCGAGAGCCAGCGAGCGCTGTTCACCCTCCGGAGCGTCACCTTGGACCTCCTCGCGCTGTCGACCGGACTGTCCGTGCTGCGGCTGGCGCTCGCGGACGTCTGGGTGCTCGCGGTGGCGCCGGTGCCGACGTTCCTCGTCGGCTATTTCGTCGGGCGCGGGCGCCACGTCGCGGCCGCGGCGGTCGCCGGCGGAACCCTCGGCTTCCTCGTGCTCACCGGCGACGCCGAGACCGGCGCCGCGGTCGCCGGGGTCGTCGGCATCGCGCTCGCGATCGGGCTCTCGACGCTGTCGACGCCGAGCCGACGCCGCGGCCACGCCGGGACGTTCGCGCTGGTGGTCGCGGCGATGGTCGTCGCGAGCGCGACCGTCACCGTGATCCCGGCGGGCGCCGCGGAGCCGCTGGGGCTCGACCGCGGGACGCCGACCCTGGAGTCGAGCCTGAGCGGCGACGACGAGCTGGCCGTCGTCGGGACGACGCGGCTCTCCCCGAAGGTCCGGTACACGATCGAGAGCCCGGTCGAGCGGAACTGGCACACGGGGGCGTACGACACCTACACCGGCGACGGTTGGGTCAGGACCGGCGAGCGGTCCGCGGTGAACGGCACGCTGCCGGGCCCGCCGGGAGAGGCGGAGGCGGTCGACGTGACGATCACCGCGGAGACCGAGTCGACGGCGCTGCCGGCGCCCTGGAAGGCGGTCTCGGTCGACGGCGCGGGAGCGGTCGAGGTCGACGAGCGCGGCAGCCTCCGGCTCGCGGAGCCGCTCGAACCGGGCGAGAGCGTAACGGTGACGAGCCGCGTCCTCGACGCCGATCCGGCGACGCTCCGGAACGCGAGCACCGACTACCCGGCGGCGATCGAGGAGCGGTACACCCAGCTGCCCGAGAGCACCCCCGATCGGGTCGGGGAGCGGACGGAGGAGATCGTCGCGGCGGCGAACGCCGACTCGCCGTACGAACAGGCGGCCGCGATCGAGTCGTACCTGCGATCGGAGTACGAGTACTCGCTGACCGTCGAGCGGCCCGAGGGTGACGTGGCCGACGCGTTCCTGTTCGAGATGGACGCCGGCTACTGCGTGTACTTCGCGACGACGATGGCGGCGATGCTCCGCTCGCAGGGGATCCCGACCCGGTTCGAGACGGGCTACACGTCCGGCGAGCAGGTTAGCGAGGACGAGTACGTCGTGCGCGGACAGAACGCCCACGCGTGGGTGTCGATCTACGTGCCGGACCACGGCTGGGTGGCGTTCGATCCGACCCCGTCGGGCCCCCGCGACGAGGTCCGAGAGACCCGGCTCGCGGAGGCGCGCGCCGAGGGCGCGGAGAACGTCGACACCGAGGCCTCCGCGCCCGACCGGACGCCGGAGCCCGCTCCGAACGAGCCCGAGGCCGACGCGGGTTCGGCCGACGGGGACACGGGGGCGAGCAACTCGACGGCGGGGAACGCGACCGGCACCGGCGCGGTCGGCCCCGTCGATATCGCTCGCTTCGGCGGCGAGCAGACGGGGACGGTGCCGCCGGCCGGCGCGAGCGCCACCGCGGGGTCGACCGCTGGCGGGAACGACGACGGTGCGCTCGGATCGATACCGGACCCGAAGACGGCCGTCTACTGGCTGCTCGTTGCCGCGCTCGGCGTCGCTGGCGCCCGCCGAACCGGACTCACGGGTCGAGCGAGTCGACGGGTCGGACCGCTGCTCCCGGGGCGGCGGCGCGGTCCGATCGCGGACGCCGAGCGGGCGTTCGCGGACCTCGAACGACTGCTCGCCGGGCGCTACCGCGAGCGGCGGCCGGGGGAGACGCCGCGGAACTACGTCGACGCGATCCGGACGCTCGGCGCGGACGAGCGCGTCGAGACCGTCGCGACGGCGTACGAGCACGCCGCGTACGCCGGGTCGGTGACCCGCGCCGAGGCCGACGCGGCGCGCAGAGCGGTGCGGCGGCTCGCGCTCGAACGCGTGCCGCTTATCGGGCGATTCGTCCGCTGATCGGGGGGTTACCCGACACTATTTAATACGGGCGTCTTATAGATTCGGACTGTAATGTCGGAAGTCTGCTCGACGTGCGGACTGCCCCAGGAACTCTGCGTCTGCGAAGACGTCGCGAAGGAGTCCCAGCAGATCAGCATCCGCATCGACGAGCGCAGGTACGGTAAGGAGGTAACGGTCATCGAAGGATTCGATCCGAAAGACGTGGACATGAGTTCCCTCTCGTCGGATCTCAAGTCCAAGTTCGCCTGCGGGGGCACCGTCGAGGACGGCGCCATCGAGCTCCAGGGGAACCACTCGGGTCGCGTGGAGGATTTCCTCCGCGACAAGGGTTTCAACGTCGCGTGACCGTCACCTGACCGTCCGCCGTCGAGCATCGTTTCGCACCGCGACCGGTTTTCGTGTTGGTCTTCGTCCGCGAGCGGCCGCGCAGCTCGGCTCACACGACCACCGCGACGCGGCCGACGACGAACGCCGCCGCCGCGAGGAACGTGCCGTACTTGAAGCGGCGCTGTGCGGCGCCGGGGTCGGCGACGCTCTCGTAGGTCGCGTACAGCATCACCGCGTCGGCGACGACGACGACCGCGAGGTACGCCGCGCCGAGCGTTCCGGAGAAGTACGGCAGCGGGCTGACGGCCACGGCGACAACCAGCGCGGCCGCACCGATCCGCAGCGCGCGGCGTTCGCCGACCGCGATCGGGAGGGTCGCGAGGCCCTCCTCTCGGTCGCCGGCCACGTCCTCGACGTCTTTGATCACCTCGCGGGTGAACGTCGAGAGCCCGGCGAGCGCGGCGAGGACGAGGACGGCGCGGGGGTTTCCGACGGCGGCGCCGCCGAACAGGAACGTCGAGCCGACGAGGTAGGCGACCAGGGCGTTGCCGAGCCCGGGCGTCCCTTTGAAGAGGCTCGTGTAGGTGACGAGCGCGACGAGGTTCACCGCGGCGATGCCGATCGCTAACGGCGGGAGGCGGACCGCGACCGCGACCGCGACCGCGAACCAGACGGCGGCGGTCGCGAGCGCGCCCCGGGGCGACACCGCGCCGCGGGGGATGGGGCGGTCCGGGCGGTTGACCGCGTCGACTTGACGGTCGAAGTAGTCGTTGATCGCGTTGCCCGCGGCGACCGCGAAGACGGTCGTCGCGGCCGCGAGCGCGGTCGGGACGGCGGCGCCGCTCGCGCCCGCGACGAACGCGCCGGTCGCCGTGAGGGCCCCGGCGGCGACGCAGTTGCCGAGGCGAGCGAGGTCGACGATACCGCGGAGCGTGTCTCGCACGTCGTCCCCGTACTTCCGCCGCCGAGAAATAAACGGTGCGGGATCGGTCGGCCCGGGAGCGCCTCGCCGCGATCGCCGCGTCCCGAACACCTCCCCGGCCACGCAGGCGGCCGCGCCCGGCCTGCCACGAACGTTTATCACCTGCGAAATGAAACACTGGTTCATGGCTAAAGGCCTAGACGTCGGGACGATGAACATCCTCTCCGGGCGGCAGGAGGGCGCGGAGACGGTGTTCGTACAGCAGCGGAACTCGTTCGTCGAGATCGAGTACAGCGACATGGCCGAGCAGATGCTCTCGCGCAGCGAGGTCCTCCACATCCGAAAGGACGACAAGGTGTACGTCGTCGGCGACGACGCCCTGAACTTCGCGAACATCTTCAACAAGGAGACCCGCCGGCCGATGCAGCACGGCATCCTCTCCAGCGAGGAGGCGTCCGCGATCCCGATGATCAAGCTCATTACCGAGCAGGTGGTCGGCGAGCCCTCGAAGCCGAACGAGCGGCTGTTCTACTCCAGTCCCGCGGACCCGATCGACTCCGGGCTCACGACCCTGTACCACGAAAAGACGCTCGAATCGATGCTCGGGGACATGGGGTACGATCCCGAGCCGATCAACGAGGGGATGGCGGTCATCTACTCGGAGCTGGCCGACAACAACTTCACCGGCCTCGGGATCTCCTTCGGCGCGGGGATGACGAACGTCTGTCTCGCCTACTACGCGGTCCCCGTCATGAAGTTCTCCATCGCCCGCGGGGGCGACTGGATCGACGAGCAGACCTCGCAGGCGACCGGCACGCCCGTCGACAAGGTGACGAGCATCAAGGAGGACGACTTCGAACTCGACTTCCGCACCGACGTGGGCGGCGTCGAGGGCGCGCTCGCCATCTACTACGAGAACCTGCTCGACTACGTCATCGAGAACATCACCCGCGAGGTGGACGAGGAGGACGTCGAGGAGGGGCTCGACGTGCCCGTCGTCGTCACCGGCGGCACCTCCAGCCCGAACGGCTTCGAGGACCTGTTCGCCGACCACCTCGCGGACGCGAACATTCCGTTCTCGATCAGCGGCGTGCGCTCGGCCGACGAGCCGATGTACAGCGTCGCCAGCGGCGCCCTCGTCGCCGCACGCTCCGAGGAGGGCGAGGAGGCCGAGTCGGGCGGTACAGCCGACGAGCCCGCGGCCGAGGAGGCCGCCCCCGAGTCCGAGGACTAATCCGACGACGCGGTCGCGTTCTCTCACTCACTTTTTCGAAACCGACCCGGACCGCCGCGCCGGATCGCGGGAATCCGCCGAAAAGTAAAACCGACGCCGTCCGTAGCGACTGACATGTCCGACGCCGCCGGCGCCGAGGTGGACCGTCGCCTGCGGGTCGACCTCGACGTCGATCCGACCGGCGACCGCGGCTGTCCGATCGTCTCCGAGGCCGACGAGGCCACCGAGGTCGCGGTCAACGCGGTCGGCGACGAGTGCGTCGTCGACGTGACGACGCCGGACGGCGACGTGCGCCGCGGAACCGGCGAGGTCGACGCCGACTGCCTCTGTCACGCGTTCGGGGGCCTCGGCTGCGTCCCGCACTTCCGGCGCGTCGAGGACGGGACGATCCTCGTCACCGCGTACGTCGACGACCGGGGCGCGGTCCGCCGGCTCGTCGAAGAGCTTCGCGGGGTCGTCGACCGGGTTCGCCTCGTCCGACTCGCGGTCGTCGAGGGGCCGGACGCGACCGAGCAGGTCACCTTCGACCTCTCCGCGCTGACGCCGAAGCAGCGCCGCGGGCTCGAGCTCGCGGTCGTCCGCGGCTACTTCGACGACGACCGCGACGTGCGCCTGAGCGAGCTCGCCGACGAGCTCGGTATCAGCAAGTCCGCGCTCTCACAGCGGCTCCGCACCGCGCAGGCGAAGCTGGTGACGGACGTCTTTGACGGCGCCGAGCGGTGAGAGCCTTTGAAGCGGTGGACCGGTAAAGCGGGACGCCGAGGGGGCGCGACCTCCTCCGTCCGGTCATGAGCGACGACGACCCGCCGGCCGTCGAGCCGGTGCGAGACGACGCCACCGTCGAGCTCGTGCGCGACGCGATCGGCGTCGCCCGCGGGGAGGTGCCCGCGGAGCGCTTCTCCGCGAAGTACGGGACGGGAGGTGGACCGGACACCGACGGAAACGGGGAATAAGGACCGGGCCCGAAAGCGATTCAGTCGTCGGCGGGCGCGGACCGGTCCCCCGCGTCGATCCGCGAAAGCGCCTCCTCGCCGGCGCGCTCCGCCGCCGTGAGGTAGCACTTCGGGTCGGGCGCGAACGGGTCGCCGTGCGCCGAGAGCGCGCGGAGCCGCGAGCCGCCCCGGCAGATCGATTGATACGCGCAGTCGGCGCAGCGGCCGGAGAGGCGCTCCTCCCGCTCGCGGAGTCCGGCGAGGAGCGGGTTCGACTCGTCGGTCCAGATCGCGCCGAACGAGCGGTCGCGGACGTTGCCGGGCGAGTACCCCTGCCAGAACTGCGTGAGGTGGACGTTGCCGACGGGGTCGACGTCGGCGACGCGCTCGCCGGTGGGGTCGCCGCCGTTGCGTTCGAGGTACCGGTAGATGAGCCGGGCGCGGTCGGTCCCCATCTCGCGGTCCGCGTACTCGACGAGGTGACCGGCGTCGGCGTAGTTGCCGACGAGCAGCGTCTCTATCTCCTCGCCCCGCTCGTGGTACTCGCGGGTGAGGTCACAGAGGTCGGCCACCGCTTGCCGGGTCGCCTCGGGCGAGAGGTCGACGTTCGAGATGTCGGCGCCGCGGCCGCCGTAGTCGAGGTGGTAAAAGCAGAAGCGGTCGACGCCGACGTCGACGAGCAGGTCGACGACGCCCGCGAGGTCGTCGACGTTGTGCTCGGTGATCGTGTACCGGAGCCCCGTCTTGAGCCCGACGTCGAGGCAGGCCTCGATCCCCCGGACCGCGGCGTCGAACGCGCCCTCCTCGCCGCGGATGCGGTCGTTGCGCTCGGGGAGGCCGTCGACGGAGACGCCGGCGTACTTGAGCCCCGCCTGCTTCAGCTCTCGGGCCCGGTCGCGGGTGAGGAGCGTCCCGTTCGTCGAGAGCACCGGGCGGATCCCGCTCTCGTCGGCGTACGCGATCAGCTCCGCGAGGTCCTCGCGGACGAGGGGCTCGCCGCCGGAGAACAACAGGACCGGGACGCCGAACTCGGCGAGGTCGTCGACGAGCGCCTTCCCCTCCGCCGTCGAGAGCTCGTTCGGGGCGCCGTCAGCGTCGGCGCCGGCGTAGCAGTGCTCGCAGTAGAGGTTACACCGCTTCGTGGCGTTCCAGACGACGACCGGCCGCCGCTGTTTCTCCTCGGTGATCTGCGGCTCCTTCGAGCCGTCGGCCGCGTCGTAGCGGAGTCCGTCGCTCTCGGCGTCGAGCCCGCACAGCAGCTTGCTGACGGAGATCATCGCGATCCCTCCGCGGGCGGCTCCCCGGCACCCTCTCCGTCGTCGTCGACTGGCCTCCCGCCGCAGGAGACCGTCGGCGTCCCCTCGGTCTCCTCGTAGACGCGCGGCTCGTCGGCGTCCTCGGCGTCCGCGTCCGCCCCGTCCTCCTGGTCAGCGAGCGACGCCGCGGAGTACCGGGACACCTCGGCGGCCGGGCACACCCACACGTCGCGGGCGTACCACGCGAAGAGCTTGCTCGCCTCTTCGTGGGCGACGTCCGGCGTCGGCGCGGCGACCGTGCCGACGTGGCGGAGCGGGTCCGACTCCGCCTCGCGGACGAACACCTCGAACCGGCGACCGTCGGCCGACCGCGGCCCGTTCGCGTCCTCGCTTCGACTCGTCTTCTCGACCATACCCCCCGTACGGACGGTCCCCCGAACGGGGTTTCGCGCGTTCTCACGGCCGCGAAATTCGCCCGAACGAGTTCGGGAAGTGAGCGACGCGGCCGTCGCCGAGAGAGCGACGAGGGCGGAGAACGCCGAGACTAATCCGGAACGAAAACGAGAGAATGCGGGGACGCGGCGACTGCGGTCCCGGGTGAGAGCGGTCGTTAACCGCGGTGAGAGAGTGCCGTTCAGATGACGCGGTTCTGCAGGTAGTCGAGGTGCTTCGCGTTGTAGACGATCTTGACCTCGTCGGTGGCCGGGCTACCGATACAGGTGAGGCGGACGTTCTTCTCCTCGACCTCCTCGTCGGAGAGGATCTGCTGCATGTCCATGTCGATATCGCCCTTCTTGACGATGGACGCGCAGTTCGCACACGCACCGGCGCGACACGAGAAGGGCCAGTCGTAGCCCTGCGCCTCGGCGGACTCGAGGATGTATTCGCCCTGATTGACTTCCAGGGTTCCGTAATCCTCGTCGTCGAGGCCGGCGTCGGCGGCCTGTTCGAAGAGGTCGTCGTCGTCCATCGACCAGCCGTGGTCGTCGAGCACTTCGTAGTTGAGGTATTCTACTGTGGGCATCACCAGTTGGTTTGATGCCCACCTCATTAGGCTTTGCTGTTCCTTATCCCCCGCCCCCGAGAGACGCACCGGAGAGCCGAACACGTTCGATTCGTCTCGGCGTTTTCGACGGATTTCGGAGACGTCTCGAACGGGCGGAGTTGCCGTTTCTCTCCGCCGGGAACCGCACTAGTGACAGTTCGTTATCACGACTGATACGAGGTGAGTAACAATAAATAGCGTACGGCGCACAGGAACTATCGATGGGAGAGTCCGTCGTCGCCGACTTCGTGGGCCGCGTCCACGCGACGAGTCAGGAGACCGACGAGCCGGTGACGGGCCGCGTCCTGTTGAGCCAGCGACGGCTGGTCCTCGCGACGGACGACGGGAAGGAGACGATCCCGCTCTCGCGGGTGTTCGACGTGGTCGTCGGAAGCGTCCCCGGCGACCTGCGCTCGTTTTTCAACGAGAGCGTCACGATCGCCTACGAGAGCGACGGCTCGCGGCGCTCGGCGCTCGTGGAGGGCGAGTCGGAGGACATGGACCGGTTCGTCAGGCTGCTGTTCAAAACGCTGTTGCGGAACGTGACCGTCACGGTCCGACACCCGGCGAAGGTCGGCGGCCGCGTCACGGACGCCACCGACCACCGCGCCTCGGTGTCGGTGTCGCCGGGAGAGATACGGTTCGGGGACTGCCCCGAGCCGTTCGCGGTCGACCTCTCGGCCGTGATCGACTACGAGCGCACCGACCGCACGCTGGGCGGGAAGAAACGGCCGGCGCTCGTCTTCCGACACGTCGCCGACGGGCAGACGGTGACGTCGATCACGACGGTCCCGAACGAGCGGGCGCTCAACATTCTCGGTCGGTACATCAAGATCGAGTACGACGAGGCGATGGAGGATCTGGAGTCGTTCGACCCGACCGAAGAGCAGTTGGAGATCCTCGTCTCCATCTACTCCGCCGGCGGCGAGGCGACCATCGCCGACGTGGTCACCGGCGACGTCACCCAGACGTCGATGGTCCTCGACTCGCTGCGCGAGGCGGGCCTCGTCGCCGACGGGGAGGCCGGGACGACGCTGACTCGGAAGGGCCAGATGATCGTGAGCTCGCACCTCGAATCGGTCAACGCGTAGCGGCCGGCGCTCCCTCGCCGCCGCGGGCCGCACTGCGCGTTCCGAGGCCCGCCGTGGGCAGCACTACGCGTTCCGAGGCCCGCCGCGGGCCGCACCGCGCGGGGGAAACTTCATGCTCCTGTAACCGTAGGTGTGTCTCATGGCAGACCGTGACCACCGCGGCGGCGAGACGCCGCTCGACGCCGTGGTCCGCGACCGGGGAATCGACGCGCCCGATCCGTCGGACGAGACGGGGTCGCCCGGAGGCGGGACGACCGCAAGCGACACCTCCGGGCCGAGACCGCGGGTCGCTCGCGTGCCGGAGGACCACGACCACGACACGTTCTCCGTCGAGGGGATCGACACCGACCGCCGCGAGGGACTGTTGGAGGCGGTCCTGCGCGACGTCGACGGCGTCAGCGCCGCCTCGGCGACGCGGCGCAACGGAACGGTCGGCGTCCACCACGACGCGTCGCTGTCGCGCGAGGCGCTCCGGGAGGTGTTCGCGGAGTGCGGGCTGGTCGTCGCGCCCGGCGACGAGGCGTTCGAGGCGCGCCGCGCCTCGCAGTTCGCGTCGGCCCGCGTCGCGGTCGCGGTCCTCTTCGGCCTGATGGTCGCGACGCCGTACGTCGCGGTGCTGTACCCGACGCGCGTCGAGTGGCTGTTCTACGACCCCGTGACGGTCCAGTACCTCCAGTCGATCCTCGACTCACAGATGACGACGCACTTCTTCATAAACCTCGGCGCGCTCTCCGGGGTCGCGTTCCTCGTCGCCTGCGGTCCCGCGATCCGCCGCGCGACCGCCGCCGTGCGCGCCGGGCGGTTCACCGGCGAGACCGCGTTCGTCGGGAGCGTCGTCGCCCTCTACGGGTACAGCACGCTGACCGCGTTCACCGGTCTGGAGGGCGCGGTCCACTACGACCTCGTCGCGTACGCGGTCGTCGTCGCCACCCTCTGGACGCAGTTCGGGGTCACGGACACCGCCGTCGACCCCGCGACGGGCGGCGAGTCCGCGGCGGACGCGGCCGACACCGACGCGGACGAACCGGTCGCGATGACCGACGGCGGCCGCTGACGCGGCTCCGCGTGGTCCCCTTCCCGCCGATTGCTTCGACGGCGTCGGTCGATCACTCAGCCGCGGACTCGGCGTCCGCGACGGGCGTTCCGCTCTCGTCGACGGCGACGACGCCCTCGACGGCGACCTCGTCGCCCACGGCGAGCGTGTCGCCCCACGACGCCTCCTCGACGACGGTGTTGACCATCAGCCGGAAGTCGTGGTCGAAACGGTCGCTCTCGGTCCACTCCGGCAGCGTCTCGCGGCGCTTCCGGACGAATCTCTCGCGGAACCCCGCTGTTTCGGCGCCCGTGTCCGGGTCCCGAGAAGGGACGACGCAGCGCTGACAGGGGTTGACGCCGATCAGTTCCGTCCCGCCGACCGCGACGCGGACGCCCTCCCCGTAGTCCGCGAACAGTCGGTCCTCGAAGAAGGCGGGACAGCCGTCTACCACGACGTTCGGACGCAACCGGCGACGCATCTCCGTCGCGTCCGCGATCTCGTCGAACCACGACGCGACGGTCTCCAGCGTCGCCTGCGAGACGACCGTGGGGCCGTGGGCGGCGCGGTCGTCGTGGAAGCCGCCCGCCGGGTCGCGAACGAGGTCGACCGCGTAGCCGAGGTACTCGCCGACCCAGTCGGCCAAGTCGTCGCCCTCGTCCGGCAGTGCGAAGGTGCGCTCGGCCGCCGGCGCGCGCTCGGTCTCCGGTCGCGAGAGCGTCACGGCCGTCGGGGTGGCGTCCGTCGGACCCGCGAGGTCGTACTCGGCGCGGAGCCCGTGGATCGCCGGCTCGCTTTTTCCGTTGACGTAGCCGCCGCCACCGCCGACGGAGGCTTCCCCCGGATCGACGCCGGCCTCGACGAGCGCGTACGAGCGGTCGCCCCGGAGCGCGCCCTCCGGGCCGATCGCGGCGCGGTCGACGGCGACGCCGTCACAGGACTTCAGCGGGTAGGCGACGAGTTCGCAGACGCGTGTCATGGCCGGTGTTCGACGGGGCGGACCAAAAGCGATCGGCCGACCGAGACGGGTTCCGTCGCACGGCTGCCGGGGACCGCGGACGGCGGGGGCTCAGAACAGCCCGAAGATGAATCCGACGCCCATGACGACGAGGACCGCCGCGGAGAACGCCGGCAGGTACGGGGCGTACTGTTCGACGCGCTCCTGCGAGCGGTGGTATCCCGCGATCAGGAGCAACGTCAGTCCGACGATACCCGCGATGACGGTGAGCGCGTAGGCGCTCATCAGTTCGAGACAGTAGTTCGACCCGGCACAGAGCGCGATGATCTCGAACTCCTCCTCGTGGGCGAACCCGAGGACGAACGCGAACCACGCGATGCCGAGGAGCCCCCGGTCGGTCCCCTCCTCGAGACCGCCGTGCGAGTGGGAGTGACCGCCGGCGAACGGCACAAACCCCTTCAGGCGGGCGTAGAGCCCGCCGCTTTCGTCGCCGTGGTCGTGCGAGTGATCGTGACCCCGGTCGTGAGGTCCGGCAGGATCATGGCTGTGGTCGTGATGGTCGCTCGGGCCGTGATCGTGGTGGTCGTGATGGTCGCTCGGGCCGTGATCGTGGTGGTCGTGACGGTCGCTCGGGCCGTGATCGTGGTGGTCGTGATGGTCGCTCGGGTCATGATCGTGATGGTCGGTCGAATCACGGCTATGCTCGTGATCGTGCCCCTCGTCGTCGGTCCCGTGAGAGTGGCCGTGGAGGTACTCGCGGACCCCGAGAGCGATCAGCAGCACGCCGGCCACGAGGCTGACCGGACCACCGATCTGGACGGCGCCGAACACCGCGATCGGCTCGTTGACCTGCGTGAGATCGAAGTAGTTCTTCGCGTAGAAGAAGACCGCAACCATCGCGATGCTGCTGACGAGGTGGCCGAATCCGATGAGGAAACTCGCCGCGAACCCGTACACCCACTTGTTGGTTTGATCGAGCGCGTACGAGGCGGCGACCGGCCAGCCGTGGCCCGGTTCGATCCCGTGGACCGCGCCGAGGAGGACCGCACCCGCGAGCGGGCCGAGCAGTTCGCTTGGGAGCATCGTTCGCGTGACACTCGAAAACGACCGCGTTTAGCAGTTGTTACTACCGGACCGGGGGTATCGTCATAACGAGGTTCTTGTGCCCGCGGCGTTCACCACGAGACCGTGAGAACGAGTTTCAACATCCCCGACGAGGTGGTGGCGGAGTTCGATCGGGTATGGCGAGACGAGGGCATAGAGAATCGGTCGCGGGCGGTGCGAGAGGCGATGTTAGAGTTCGTCGAGTCGCACTCCCGGCTCGAGGAGACGGCCGGCGAGGTGGTCGCGCTCGTCGGCTTCGACTACCGCCATCACGACGTGATCCGGGAGCTCCACGGCGTCCAACACGAGTATCAGGACGTGATCCTCAACACGAGCCACACCCATCAGGGCGAGTGGTGTCTCGAATCGCTGTTCTGTCGCGGCGACGCCGCGCGGGTCCGCGAACTGACGTACCGGCTCCGCGACTTCGACGCCGTCCGCCGCGTGAAAGTGATGCTGATCCGGGACGGCGATTGACCTCGGATTTCCCGGACCCTCTGACGCGGAATCGGCCGAACCGAGGGATTGATACCTGTCGGTTCGTCAACTAGACACGATGATCGAACTCGTCGCGTTCGCCGTCGCGGCGGGCTGTCTCCTCGGGCTCTCGGCGGTGATGGTCGTCTCCCTGCTCGCGCCCGAGCGTCGGCTCTGGCCCGCGGGCGACGACTGACCTCGGGAGCGGTACGACGCGGCGACGACGCGCTTACCGACTCTCCCGCTGTTCGACCTTGTTCAGGTAGCTGAAATCCAGTATATCGCACCCTGACCGAAAGTTGCGCATGTCGCCCGTGGTCCCTTCCCTCTCAGCTCTTCTCCGAACGAAAAGAATTTAGATATGAATAGGATATGAATGCTCATGAGCAAGAGCGAGGAACGTAAGGTCGGTGAACGAGGGCAAGTCACCCTCCCGAAAGAACTGAGAGAGAAACTGGGTATCCGCGGCGGGGACGAGGTACTGGTTCACGAAGAGGACGGGAAAATCACCATCGAAAAACCGCTGTCTCGTGAGGAGCTCGCTGAGGGGTACCGACGACGCGCAGCAGAATCCGAAGCCCTCGCGGAGGAGATGGACGGTGTGTCTCGCGAGGCCGACGAGTACCTCGGTGATGTTCCCGAGTGGTAATCGATGGACGTTCGCCGCGGAGACATCGTCATCGTCGAGCTTGACCCGACAGAGGGGTCCGAGCAACGAGGAACACGACCGTGTCTAGTCGTGCAAAACAACGTTGGGAACGAGAACGCGCCGACGACCATCGTCGTCCCGTTTACGACCTCGCGAGGAGACGAACTGTACCCGTTCGAGGTACTCGTCTCGGCTGCCGAGTCTCCGCTCCGAGAGGACTCGGTTGCTCTCTGTAGTCAGATTCGCACGGTGTCCATCGAGCATCGTATTAATACCAGCCTCGGCTCAGTGCCGGCGTCCCGTATGGAGGAAGTCGACGAGGCACTCGAATACAGCCTCGGTCTGAGGGAACTCTAGCGACTCTCCCGCTGTTCGACCTTGTTCAGTTCGATCAGCAGCCGGAAGATGGCCTTCACGAGGTTGGCGTCCACGTCGAAGCGCTCGGCGTTCTCGCCGGCGCGCTCCATCACGCGCTCCTCTTGGCCCTCGTCGGTCGTCGGGAGGTCGCGCTCCTCTTTCACCGCCGCCACGGTGTCAGCGACGTAGGTTCGGCGGGCGATCAGTTCGACGATCTCGCGGTCGATGTCCTCGATCTCGCGTCGCAGTTCGTCGAGGCTTCGGTCCTCGGTGTTGGGTGTGTCACTCATTGGTAGGTAGTGGGTCAGTGGGTGGTGGTCACGGGGGCTCACTCGACGGCCGCGCCGTCGTTTCTGGTCGTCGTTCGTCGCAGCGTTCCGGGACGATCGCCCCAGGCGTCGGCGACCGCGCCGAGGTCGGTCTCGGGGTCGGCGGAGTCCGCGACGGCGACGACGCTCGGGCCGGTGCCGGAGAGCGACACCGCGGTCGCGTGCGGCATCGCCTCGACGGCGGGGTCGGCGTCGAACCCGAGCGCGGCCGAGAACGCCAGCCCGTTCACGGTCATCGCCTCGCCGTACCGGCCGTCGAGCGCGAGGTCGGCGACGAGATCGGCCATCGGCGCCACGGCCTCGCAGCGCGCCACGTCGGCGTCGGCGCTGTACGCCCGCTCTGGCGGAGTCCAGACGAGGACGTCCCAGTCGACGGCCTCTCGCGTCCGGAGTTCGTCGGCGTCGTTGTCGGTGACGGTGACGCCGCCGAGCATCGAGGCGGTCGCGTCGTCGAACGCGCCCGTGACGGTGACGCCGGCCTCGCGGGCGGCTCGGACGCCGAGCCGGCAGGCCGCCAGGCGGGTGACGTCGACGGCGGGGTCCTCCGGGTCGTCCCCGATCGCGAGCCCGAGCGCGTTACAGGTCGCGAGGACGGTCGCGTTGGCGGCCGCGCTGGAGCTTTTCAGCCCCGCGGCCAGGGGCACGTCGCTGTCGGTCCGGACGCGGCCCCCCTCGCCGTCGCCCCATCGCTCGGTCGCGAGCGCGACGCAGCGCTCGATCAGGTCGGTGTCGGCGCCGGCGTCCTCGGCTATCTCCCCGTCGACGCCGTCGGCCGCGGGGTCGAGCTCGACCGTCGCGCGCGTCTCGACGTCGATGCCGAACGCCGCGCCCGTGCCGGTCGCGAGCGCGTTCAACACGGTTCCGGCGCCGAGCGCCGCCGCCCGTCCCTCCATGGGTTCACGGCTCGCGAGCGCGGACAAAGAGGTAGCGATAACGGCGAGTCTCTCTGCCGGGACCCCACCCCGATCGCTACCCTCGCGCCGCCTCAGATCGGCTCCGCGCGCCTGACCGCCGCGTCGACCGCGTACCAGTCCGGGTCGGGCCGCACGCTGGTCCGATCGTCGGAGAACACGATCTCGACCGTGAACTGCCGCGGGCGCGAGCCGTCGAACCGGTTCTCGCCGGTGAACCGCTCGGTGTCGTACTCGAACCCGACCGGCTCGCGCTCGTCGGTCCCGGCCGGCGTCGCGTACGCGTCGACCCGGAACTCGACGACGCCGTACTCGAACCGTCCGGCGTTCTCGACGGTGAGGCGAGCGCGAACCGTCGTCTGTCCCCCGCCTTCGCTCACGTCCAAGACCGTCGCGTCGGTGACGACCAGTCCCGATCCGTCCGGCGCGACAGTCTCCGGCGTCGATTCGTCGCCGCTACCGCCGGAATCCCCGTCGCTCCCGGCGCCGCCGTCGCCGCCCGCGTCGCCCCCGGCGCCGCTTCCGTCGTCGTCGCCGGATCCCTGACCGCCACCGTCGGACCCGTCGCTCCCGGTATCGGAGCCGTTGCCGTCCGTCTGCCGGGGACCCGGCCCGCCCTCCGACTCCGAGGTCACGAGGCAGCCGGCCAGCAGCCCGGCGGCGCCGACTGCGAGGACGCCGCGCCGCGACGCGCGTCGGGTCCGTCTGCCGGGTCGCTCGCCGTCGCCGGAGTCCCGCTCGTCTCGGTCGGCGGTCATCGCATCACCGCCCCGAGGACACCGGTCGAGGCGCCGACGGCCCCGGAGACGAACGCCGTGGCGAGCGTCGGCAGGAACGCGTCGGCGAGGCCGTGCGCCTGCGCGGCGGCGTCGCCCTGCGTGACGACGATCACCGTGACCGCGATCAGCCCGTACGTCAGCGCGCCGAGGCCGGTCCCCAGTCCGCAGGTCGCCGCCGCGGCGACGACGCCGCGGGCCCGCGACCCGACGAGGACGCCGAGGACGCCGGCCAGCGGGACCGCGGCGACGAGGACGGTCGCGGTCACGGCGAGGTACGACTGGGCGACGAACACCGGGCCGAACCGGGCGGTCTCGCCGGTCGCCGCGGTCGCCAACGCCGCCTCCGCCCAGCCCGTCGCGGCCGCGCCGACGATGCCGACGCCGGCGCCGACGAGCGCGAACGCGGCCGCCACGAGCCCGATCTCGTTCGCGTTCATGCGCCGGTCACCCATCCGTACCGCAGTCTGCCGTGCCAGCCGGTCCGCTCCTCCCACGCGTCGCCGGAGAAGCCGGCCGCGAGCAGGAACTCGCCCGCCCGGACGACGTAGCCGTACTGGACGCCGGCGTGCTCGTCGAAGCCGTACCGCTCGCCCTCCGCCTCGCGGTGGTAGAAGCGGTGCCAGGCGGTCGGGCCGTCGTCGGTATCGGCGTTCGCGTCGGAGGCGTTCCCGCCGTCCGAGGCGTTCCCGCCGAAGTCCGAACCGGCGAGGGTCGCCTCGGGGTCGATCGGCGCCCGTCCCTCCGTCGAACCGGCCTCGAGGGCCGTCGAGAGCCGCGCCTCGGCGGTCTCCGGGTCCGGATACCGCTGGACGTGGACCGGGACGCCGTCGAGTTCGCGGGCCCAGCCCTCGAACGCGTCCCGACGGCGGTTCCCCAGCGGCGGGCGCCTCGCGAACGCGACGAACAGCTCTTCGATCCGGTCCGCGGGCTGCGGGATCGGGCCGAGCCGTGCGCGCAGTTCGCGCCGACGATCGGGGGCAAACGCCTCGCCGTAGATCTGCGGGATCCGGTCGCGGTCGACCTCGTCGCGGTCGTACGGCCGGTGTGCGAACGTCGAGAAGTTCCGGCTCGCGACGGCGAGCTCGACGAGCGTGCCGGTCGTGACGCGCCCACGTTCGGGGTCGTCCGGCGGCAGCGGCGCCAGCAGGCGGCGGAACAGCCGGTTGTGGATCGGGTTCCGAGAGAACTCCTCGTCGACGTAGGTGGCGGTGCCGACGCTCGCGAGGTCGGTCCGCATGCGGTCGAGTTCCTCGAGCGCGCGGTCGACGTCGTTTCGCGGCGCGAAGACCCGCAGAACGTCGACGTGGTACTCCGTCTGAGCGCGGATCCGCGGGCCGGGCGAGAAGTGCGGTTCGAGGGCGTCGGCCGCGCGGGCGGCGGCGGTTTCGGCGGCTTCCGCGACCGTATCGACCTGTTCGGCCGTGATCGTCGCCTCCTCGTCGACGGTCGCGCGGACCGACCGGACCGTCGAGACCGCGTCGGTTATCGCGTCGCGGTAGGTCGCGACCGCGTCGGGGTACTCGGTCGCGAACCACACCGCGTCGTCGACCACCGCGCGGGTCGCGTCCGCCAGCTCGGGATTCGTCGGCGGCGGGTCGCCGTCCGCGTCCGCCGAGTCGTCGGGAGGGGCGTCGTCCCCGGACGAGCTGTCACCGGGGGCGGCGCCGTCTCCCGGCGACCCGGCCTCCTCGGGGGCGGCGGGGTACTCGACGCCCTCGACGCCGAGACACCCGGCGGTCCCGACGAGGGCGGCGCCGACGCCCAGAAGCGTCCGTCGCGTCCGTTGCATGACACGCACTCCCCGCGGCAGGAACTTAAATGTGGCACGCCGATTCTCGCGGCTGAAGGCGCCCCGCCGCGCGGCGTCGGGGTCGGGTGGCCGTCCGGTGCGCGTCGGCGCGAGGGCCGAGCGCGTCCCTTTTGAGGCCGGCACTCCGAGCGTCGCGTATGTCCGCGCCATCGCGCAGCGACGTGCCGCCGACGTCGATCGGCGTCGACCTCCGCGAGGAGGGCGTCGTCGTCGAGTACCTCGACGGGCGGACGACCCTCTACCGGGGCGTCCCAGAGTCCGCCGAGGGGTCGGTGACCGCCGGTCCCGGCAAGGAGACCCACGTGCTCGTCACCGACCCCACGGAAACTGAGGGCGTGATGACGTACGTGAACGACTACAAGACCGACGACGAGATCCTAGCGGAGTCCGGCGTCGGCCGCGTCATCGTCGAGGACGGCGAGCGCGACGAGGTGTTCCCCGGCGTGATCGTCGGCCGCGAGGGGCAGCGCAACGAGGTCGTGGCCGACCCCGAGATCGCCGGCGGCCGGGTGTTCGTCTTCGTCGAGGACGGCTGGACCGAGGGGAGCTACGAGATCGTCGAGGGCCCCGAGGACGGGCTGGACGCCCACCGGTGACGCCGCCGAGCGCGCGGCCGGGCGGGGAGTCGACGCGATGAGCCTCGCGAAGCCGTGGCGCGACCTCGACCGTTCGACCGTCGGGAGCGCCCCCGACCGCTACGCGCTGTACGAACTCGGCGACGCAGACGGCGACACGGTCGGGTTCGGCACGGGCGTCCTCCGCGACGAACTGAAGGAGGCGCTCGCGTACGGCGACGCCGCGAAGGTGCGCTGGGAGCCGGCCGATTCCCCCGACCACGCGGAGCGACTGCTCGCGGAGCACATCGAGGAGTGACCGACTCGTCCGGCCCGGTCGATCGTCCCGAGCGAGCGGGAACGACCGACAGACGAAAGTCCCGCGGCCGCCGAGGGGGCGTCATGAGCGACGAGGCCGAAACGGACGGCGGCGACGAGGTGCTCCGCGCCAGCGACATCGGGGGCGAGGGGCCGCCGGTCGAGGAGAAGCCGTACAAGATCGTCTTCGAGGCGAACAAGTGCTTCGGGGCGGGGAAGTGCGCTGAGGTCGCGGACAACTGGGTGATGGACGTCGTGAGCGGGATGGCGAAGCCGGAGGCGTACTACATCGGCGAGGAGGACCTCGAAGAGAACGTCGCCGCGGCCGAGGCGTGTCCGGCCAAGAAGGACGCGGGCGTGATCCACGTCGTCGACCGCCGGACGGACGAGGAGATCGCGCCGGACCCGCACGGCGACGGGACGCTCTCGGTCGACTGGTAGCGTCCGGCCCCCAGTTCCGAAAGGGGTTTCACCGCGCCGCCGGTAGCCGAATCCGCGCGGGGGTGGCTGAGCCTGGCCAAAAGCGGCGGACTTAAGATCCGCTCCTGTAGAGGTTCGAGGGTTCGAATCCCTTCCCCCGCATGCTGTCGCGAACAATACGTGAGCGACAGCACTAGGAGCAGAAGGGATTCGAACCAGGGAACGGAGCGAGCGAAGCGAGCGGAGTGAGTGAGGTTCGAATCCCTTCCCCCGCATTGCTGTCGCGAGCAACTCGCGAGCAGCAGCAATCGGACAATAGGGATTCGAATCAAAGAGGTCGCGCGCAGCGAAGCGAGCACGTCCGACTGTGGTTCGAATCCCTTCCCCCGCACTCCTGCGGCAAGCAACTCGCGAGCGACAGTCGTGGCCACTGATAAACCCGGTGCGGTGGCGCGTGCCTGCGAGCGGCCGCCATCGGCGGCCGCGAGACAGCACGCGCGAG
>NZ_SGTU01000001.1:0-98600 GCF_005435195.1 Halorubrum sp. SP3
TCCAAAGCCCCAGCCGCGAGGACTCGCGCGGCTCGCTGCGCTCCTCAGTCGCTCGCGCTGCTCGCTCCTTGCGGTGCTTGCGTCGCCGTGCTTCGCCCTCGCGGCTGCCCCTTTGATTCCCGCCCCGCCAGCACCGCGACCGCACCTCACGCCTCCCCAGCCTCGCGGTTCGCGCTCTTCGAGCGCTCACCGCGTCCCTCGCGCGTGCCGCTCGGCCGCGGGGCGGCCTCGCAGGCACGCGCCACCGCACCGGATCCAGTTGCGGTCCGCCACGACGCCGCCGGCACCCAAACCGTTTCCCGCGACCGTCGCCGACCGCGGACATGGACCTCTCAGTCGTCGACCTCTCGCCGGTCCCCCGCGGCGGCACCGCGGCGGACGCGTTCGCGAACACGGTCGACGCCGCGAAACAGGCCGAGCAGCTGGGCTACGAGCGGTTCTGGGTCGCCGAACACCACGGAATGGGCGACCGCCTCGCGGGCACCACGCCCGAGGTGCTGCTCGGGCGGCTCGCGGGCGCGACCGACTCGATCCGGATCGGCTCGGGCGCCGTCCTCCTGAACCACTACAGCCCGTTCAACGTGGCCGAGTCGTTCGGCGTCCTCGACGGGCTGGCGCCCGGCCGCGTCGACCTCGGGATGGGCCGGGCGAACGGCTCGCCCGCCTCGGACCGCGCGCTCGGCACCGACCGGCGCGTCGAGAACCCGAACGAGGACCACCGCGAGCGGATCACCGCCGTGGTGAACCACCTCCGGGACGCGTATCCCGAGGACCACGCGTACGCCGACCTCTCGGTGCCGGGCTCGGATTCGGGGCCGGCCGTCCCGTGGGTACTGGGGTCGAGCCCGGCGAGCGGGGAGATCGCCGGCGAACTGGGGCTCCGCTACTGCTTCGCCGGCTTCATCCGCCCCGGCTTCGCCGAGCGCGCGTTCGCGGCCTACCGCGAGGCGTTCGACCCCGAGGGCGGGCTCGGGGGGCTGGACGAGCCGCGGGGGCTGGTGGCGGTCAACGCGGTCGCGGCGGAGACGGACGAGGCCGCGGCCCGGCGGCGCGCCCCCGCGGAGGCGACGTTCCGCCGGATGAAACGGGGGGAACTGGGCGACGAGACGCCGACCGTCGCGGAGGCGGTCGACGAGCTCGGCGGCGCGCCCGAGCCGACGCCCGCGACGCTGGACGACGACGAGTGGCCGCGGTCGATCTCCGGGAGCCCGGAGACGATTTCGGGGCTGTTGGAGCAGCTGGCCGACCGGGTCGGCGTCGACGAGGTGATGATCCAGCACACGGTTCCCGACCACGACGACGCGCTCGACTCGCACGCGCTCCTCGCCGAGGCGATGGATCTGGACACGCGAGGATAATTCGGCTCCGACGTGGTGGACGTTTTCGACCGCTTAGTTGGATAGGCAAACCGATCGCCGGTGACGGGCACCGCCAAAGCCCCAGTCGCGAGAGCTCGGCGCGCTCGCGACAGCGTGGCGCTACGCGCCATGGGCAACCGGCGGCTCTGCCGCCGGTGACTGCCCCTTTGCGTCCCGCACAGCACCGCAACCGCACCTCACGCCTCCCCAGTCTCGTCGGCCTCCCTCCGCTTCGCTCCGGTCGGCCGACTCCAGCGAGGGACCGAAGGTCCCGCTGGCAGCCGGCGCGTCGCGCCGGCGACAGCGAGGCGCGACGCGCCTCTGGCAGTCGGGCGAAGCCCGACGACCTCGCGCGTGCGGTTCGCGGCCTGTCGGCCGCTCACCGGCACGCGCCACCGCGGATCGATTTATAATCAATGACGCGGTCAGAATTGCGCTCGCGCTCCTACTCCACGCGCTCGCGGGCGGCGGCGACGAGCATCGGGAGCATCACCGTCGCGTCGCCGTAGACCGAGGCGTTGCGCGCGTCCTTCTCCAGTTTCCCCCACGAGCGCGCCTCGTCGAGGCTCGCGCCGGAGAGCCCGCCGGTCGCCTCCGGGTCCATCGTGATCTGGACGGCGTAGTCGTAGGCACGCGGCGTGACGAGCATCGTCTGGAGCGTGAAGTTCTTCGGGACGCCGCCGCCGACGAGCAGACAGCCGGCGTCGTCGGCGTCGAACGCGAGGTCCGTCAGTTCGGTCATGTCCGCGAGCGCGTCGAGCGTGAACTCCGCGGTCTGGGCGTACATCCACGCCTGAAGCCCCAGGACGGAGTCTTGAACCGCGGGGCAGTAGATCGGCACGTCGCACTCGTAGGCGGCGGCCGCGACGCCCGGCCCCTCGGCGACGTCGTCGCGCTCGTTGACCGCGGCGTTCGCGCGGCCGAGTTCGCGCGTGAGGTCAGCGATCGAGACCGCGCCGTCCCTCGGTCCGTCGCTCTCGCCGCCGCCCTCGGCGTCGGCGCCGCGGTCGGCCTCCAGCGCCGGGAACACCTCCTCGCGGAGGTGCCCCTCGAACTCGGCGAAGTGCTCTTGGGGAAGGTAGACGTTGTAGATGCGGTCGACCTCCTCGTCGCGGAGCCCCTCGTCGTGTTCGCGGGCGCTCTTCTCCGGATCGTGGGTCCGGCCGTGGTGGTGTTTCCCGCCGATGGCCTCGATGGCGTCGTGGGTGAGGTTCGCCCCGGTGGTCACGAGGGCGTCGACGTAGCCGTCCCGGATGAGGTCGGCGACGATCCGGCGCATGCCGGCGGGGACCATCGCGCCAGCGAGCGAGCAGAACACGGTACAGTCCTCGTTCGCGAACATCTCCGCGAGCACGTCTCCCGCCTCGTTGACCGCGGCGGCGCCGATCCCCGCGTCGCCGTAGCCGTCGACGAGTTCGCTCACCGTCATCCCGGCGGTCGCGCGGGTGTGACCCATCGGGTCCTCGTGGAACTCCTCGCGGTGCGGGCCGTGGTCGCCGTGGGCGTCCGCGGCGTGGTCGTCGCCCGCGTCCCCGGTCTCGCCTCGCGTCCCCTCGTCGCTGTCGGTCATGGCTCCCGATGGGGGCGGCGTGCGTTTGAAACGACCGGTCTACCGCCCGACGGTCCCGCCGCTCACGGGCGGGAACAGCGCCAGTTCGTCGCCCGCTTCGAGCGTCGCGTCGAACCCCTCGTCGTGGCGGACGCTGCGCCCGTTCCGGAGGACGTTGATGTGGTCGGCGACCGTCCCGTCCTCGATAACGCGGTCCCGGAGGTCGGGGTGCGCGTCCAGCAGCGCGTCGAGCGCGTCGCCGACCGTGTCGCCCGGCTCCGCGTCGACCGTCACCGCGCGGTCGCCCGCGATCTCCGCGAGGTCGGCGAACAGCTTCCACTCCATACGCGGATCCCCGCGCGGGCGACTCAAGAGCGTTGCGTCCCGTCGGAGTCGGCGGCGACGTCGGCGTCGTGGGAGTCCCCGACGGGTCCGTCCGCGGAGGTCGCCGGGTCCGCGCCCTCGGTCCCGGTACTCCCGGCGGTCGCCGTTGCGGCCGTCTCGAACCGACGGATCGCGTCCGGGCGGCCGACGAGGTACACGAGGTCGCCGGCGCGGAAGGCGTAGGCGCGCGGCGGGATCGGTCTGACCGACTCGTCGGCCGGACGGACCGCGGCGACGACGGCCCCGACCTCGCCGACGGTGCTGCCGTCGAGGTCGCTCCCCGCCCCGACGGTGACGGAGGCCATCGTCTCGTCCGCGTTCCGCAGCAGCGAGGCGAACTCCCGGTCCGCCCGCGGCTCCGCGGGCAGCGTCACGAGCCGGTAGTCGCCCTCGTCCGTCAGCGGTTCGGCGTCCGACTCGTCGAGCGCGACGGTGACGGCGTCGCCGGCGACCCCCCGCAGTTCGCCCGTCGCGACGCGCTTCGGCTCCGGACCGTCGCACCACAGCTGGACCGTGTCGCCGGCGGTGGCGTTGTTCGGGGGGTCGGCCGCCACCGCGACCGCCGCCGAACCCGGCGCGAGCGTCGGACCGAGCCCGGCGGCGCGAGAGCCGACCGCGAAGTACTCGACCGACCCGTCCGCGTCGAGGTCGACGTCGACGTAGCCGACGCCGTACTCGGCTTTGAGCCGGGCGACGAGCCGCTCGCGGAGTTCCGCCGCCGACAGCTTTCGCGGGAAGAGCAGGGTCGTCTCGGCGATTTCCGCCTTCTTTTCCGGGGAAACCGGGTCGTACGTGTCCATGTCGGCGATGTCGTCCGCCGGCGGGAGCGTCACCGCCGTGAACCGCCCCACCGCGCGCACGATGCCGCTCAGCTCCCCTTCGAGCTGCTTGGCCCCGGAGAGCGCGAACACGTCGACCGCGAGCCGGTCGCCCGCGTACCGGCCGACGGGGGCCGTCACCGCCGCGACGCCGAGCGAGACGAGGTTGAAGAACACGCTCTCGGGCGCCAGGAGGGCGGGGTTGTCGCCGACCGCGACCGACCCAAGCGATGTCGTGTTGAGGTACAACGCGACGACGGAGACGCCGATCAGACCGGTCACTCCCTCGGGTATCTCCGCGCGGAAGTACCAGCGGTAGGCCAGCGCCGCGCCCCCCGCGAAGAGAGCGGCGACGACCGCGAACGTGACGAGGGTGACCGCCGCCTGTCGAGGGCGTGCGAAGCCGACATCGACCGCGGCGGCGAGGGGGGAAGCGACGAGAGGGGAGGCGGCGAGAGGGGAGGCGGCGAGAGGGGAGGCGGCGGTGCCGAGGTCGACCCCCGCGACGACCGCGTCCGCGGCGGCGGCGAGCGCGAGCGTCACGCCGCCGCCTCCGTGAACCGGTCGAGGGCGTCGCGGCTCCCGACGACGAACAGGGCGTCGCCCGCCGACAGCGACTGCGATCCGCTCGGCGCGATCGTCCACGACTCGTGACGGGCCGCGAGGACGGCCACGTCGTACGCCTCGCGGACCTCGGCCTCGCCGATGGTGTGGCCGTCGAGCGGCCCGCCGGCGACGACAGACACCTTCCGGAACCGCTTCCCGGCCCGCCGCAGCAGGGCCGTGAGCTCGTACTCGCGGCGAGTGCCTCGCGACAGCACCAGCACGCGCCCGCGGTCGACGCCGAGGAGCGCCGTCGCCTGCGAGCGGTCGACGGCGAGCGTCACTCGCCCCTCACCGCCGGTCGTCGTGGGCGCGGTCGCGGCCGGCGGGGAGGAGACGGCGGCCTCGCCGCCGTCGGCCCGGAGGTCGTCGTCCGCGTCCGGGTCGTCGCCCGCGGTGGGAGCGGGTTCCGGCGTCGCGGCGGCCCCCGGTTCCGGCTTCCCGCTCGATCGCGCGGCGAGGACCGCCCCCTCGACGTCGGCGTCCGGAGTGATCACCCGGACCACGTCGCCGCGGGCGATACCGGTCGGCACGAGCGCCGACACCGACACCGCGCGCTTCCCGTCGGGCACCCGTTTCGAGAGCGCTCCGGCCGGCGGCGCGGCGGAGACGGTCGCCCGCGCCTGCTCGTCGATCCGGACCGCCACGTCCGCCAGGTCGAGTTCGGTCCGGAGCCGTTCTGCGAGCCGGGCTTCGAGCTCCGCGAGCGGGAGGTCGGCCGGGAACGTCCAGTCGCCGTCGACGATCGCTCGGCGCGTGTCGGCCGGTAGCGACGGGTACCCCTCCATGTCGTTCACCTCCCCCGTCACCTCGACGGAGACCCGCCCGCGGCCCCCGACGAGCTCGATCACGTCGGTCGAGAGCGTCCGGTCGCGGAGCTGTTTGAGCGAGATCCGCTTGGGGACGGTAGCGCCGAGCCGGTCCCCCTGCGCGTGGGCGTACATCGAGAGCATCAGCACCACGACGATCGCCGTGAGGATCGCCGGCGCGCGCTCCGACGACCGGATCGTCTCGTCGTTGAGCGCGAGCAGCCCGCCGTTGACGCCGGCGATCGCGAGCGACAACACGACGACCCCGAGCCCGGGAATAGTCACGTCGGTGACGTACTTGAACACGAACCCGAGGACTCCGGCCACCAGCGCGGGAACGATCCCGGTGATGACGCCGAGGTAGACGCCGAAGACGATCTCGACGGGCAGCGACATACGCCCCCCAACCGGCGGCGCGGTTAAACGTGTGTCGGCGCGGGGGTCCGACGACGCGACGATTCACCGCCACGTGCGCCTCGCGGGGTTTAAGTCCGGTCTCGGCGACGCGGGGATATGGAGCTGACCCGGGACTGGGTGACCGTCCGAGCGTCGATCCTCCTGACGTTCGCGGTCGCGGTGCTGTCGATCCTCGCCGGGCTCGCCCAGATCGGCGGGCTGGGGGTCTCCGGCCCGCTCGCCCCGCTGGTCCCCGACTTCGTCCGCCAGACCGTCGGCTTCACGGGGACGATCACGGGCTTTTCGATGCTCGGGAGCGGCTTCGCGCTGAAGAACGGCTACCGCGTCGGCTGGTACTCCACGGCGATCCTGCTCCCGCTGACCGCGCTTCAGGGGCTGATGCAGGCGTCGGTGCTGTCGTTCCCGCTCGTGGCGCTGTCAGTCCTCTCGGTGCCCGCGCTGGTCTACAACCGTCGTCGGTTCGACAGGCAGTTCTCGCCGTCGCCGACCCAGCTCGCCGCCGGCGCGGCGCTCGTGACCGCCGTCTCGTACGGAACGGTCGGGACGTACGCGCTACGCGACCGGTTCACCAACGTGGAGACCATCGTCGACGCGTTCTACTTCACCGTCGTCACGGCCTCGACCGTCGGCTACGGCGACATCTACCCCCAACCCGGCGCCGCCGCCGACATCGCGCAGCTGTTCGTGCTCTCCTCGCTCGTGATGAACGTCGCCGCCTTCGCGGTGGCGCTCGGGGTCCTCCTCACGCCCGCCATCGAGGCGCAGCTCTCCAAGGCGCTCGGAAAAATGACCGACAGACAGATCGACCTCCTCGACGACCACGTCCTCGTTTTAGGCTACGGGGACCTGACGGAACCGATACTCGAAGAGCTCGCCGCCCGCGACGGCGTCGACTACGCGGTGGTGACGCCCGACGAGACCGCCGCGAGGCGGCTCGCGGAGCGCGACATCCCGGTGTTCACGGCAGACCCCAGCGACGTCGATCCGCTCGAACGGGTGAACCTCGACGGCGCCCGCGCGGTCGTCGCCGCGACCGAAGACGACGCGCGCGACGCGCTCGCCATCCTCACCGCCCGTCAGCTCAACCCGGACGTGCGGATCGTCGCGGCGGTGACCCAGCGGGAGAACGTCGACAAGCTCCGCCGCGCCGGCGCCGATCAGGTGATCTCGCCGTCGACGCTCGGCGGGCACATCCTCGTCGACTGCGCGTTCGGCGCCGACAGCAAGGAGGCGACCGAGGGAATCTTAGACGACGTCGACCTCGACGACTGAACGACGACGGCGCGCGGCGGCGAACGACGCTCCGCCGGCTCAGCGGCTCTGCCGTCCCTTCGTCTGCCGGTAGTCGCGGCTCAACACGTTCTCGCGCATGTGATCGCGGAAGGCGTCGGCCTCGGCGTCGCTCATCTCCGCCGGCTCCTTCATCGGCACCAGTTCGAACCCGCGCCCGCGGACCGTCGTCGCGTGTTCGGCGTCGACGTCGAAGGAGTCCGGCCGGCGCGTCGTGTACTCGACGGCCAGCTCGCGGAGGGGTCGCTCGCCGACCGGCACGATGATCTGCGGGTTTATCATCCGGATCTCCGCGTTGAGGAAGGGCTCACAGGTATCCACCTCGCGATCCGTCGGGTCGCGGTCCGGGTGTCGACACCGCGTCAGGTTCGTGAAGAAGACGTTCTGGACGTCCGGCTCCGCGGCGTCCGACTCCGACCGGACGAAGCCGAGGTCACCGAAGATCGACTGGACGCGCTCGCCGCCCCCCTCGCCGGTAAAGGGGACGCCGTTGCGCTCGGCGGCCGCCGTCGGCGCCGTCCCGACCACGAGGAACTCGGCGCCGACGTCGCCGTAGCCGTGAACGACGCGCTCGCGCGCGCCGCACAGCTCGTCGCAGTTCTCGCAGTCGGGGTCCATCGCGAACGGGTTCTCGAACTCCGTCTGGTTCGCGTCCACGGTCGGTGTGAGCGTTCCGCGCCCCTAAACGCTCCGACGCGAGGCGGGTCTCCCCGTCGATCCCGCGTCGAGAAAGCGGCCGCGTCAGTTCGGCACGTAACAGTCGCCGTCGCAGTCGACGAGCCCCTCGCTGCGGAGGGTTTTCAGGATGCTGTACAGGGAGAGCTTCTTCATCCCGAGCGACTCGCCCATCTCCGAGACCGTGGCGTCGCCGTTCGTGGTCAGGTAGAGGTACACGAGCTTTGCGCGGGGCGACTGGAGCTCCCGGGGGAGCGCCGGGGCCGTCGCGGACGCGGTTTCGGTTTCTAACATCTTGTCCGATCCGTTGAGTTCGACGATAATAAACCCCCATTTCAACGTTCGTCGAAACTCCAGAAGGGGCTCGAAAAGCGATTGCCTCCGGCGAAAACGGCATATTCGAGTAGAGTACGTCGATCGACGAACGCTCAATCGACGAATATCGACGCCAGATTTCGATCGTCGACGGATAGCAAACCGTGAACGATCCGGATCGATCGGGCGAGGCGCGGCGGAGCCCGCGACGGGGCCCGGCGAGGTCCACACCGGGACCGCCGCGTCGCGAGCTGCCCGGCGTTGGCGACCGGCTCAGTACGAGCGACTCTTCGGCTCGTACGTCTTGTTCTCGCCCTCGAGGACGACCGGTTTGTACCACAGCTCCGGCTCGCCGTCGTTCCACGAGATGAGCGTGTGTTTCAGCCAGTTCTCGTCCTTGCGCTCCTGATGCTCCTTGCGCCAGTGAGCGCCCCGGAACTCCTCGCGGGCGAGCGCGCCCATCGTCAGCGCCTCCGCGAGGTCGAGGATGTTCCGCGTCTCGATGGTGTGGATGAGGTCGGTGTTGAACGTCCGCGACGGGTCCGACACCGCGACCTCCTCATACGCCTCGCGGGCCTCGCGGAGGTCCGCCAGCGTCTCCTCGAGCCGGCCCTCCTCGCGGAACACGTTGACGTTGTCCGTCATCGTCTCCTGGACCGCGGAGCGGATCTCCGCGTGGTTGCGTCCCTTCCGGGAGAGCAGCTCCTCGACGCGCTCCTGCGCGCGGTCGACGGCCGCCCCGAGGACGCCCTCGGCGTCGGTCGCCACCGCGCCGCCGTCGGCCGCGGCCGTGCCCGAGCCGCCGGTGTCTCCGACTTCGACGCCGAACTCGTAGTCGGCCGGCTCCCAGTCGCTGGACCGGCCGGTCGTGACCTCGGCCTCGCCCATCTCCTCGCCGGCGGCGTGACGGCCGGCGCGCTTGCCGAAGACGATGAGTTCGGGCAGCGCGTTCCCGCCGAGACGGTTCGCCCCGTGAACGGAGGCGCAGGCGCACTCGCCGGCCGCGTACAGCCCGTCGATCACCGTCTCGCCGAACTCGTTCGTCTCGATACCGCCCATCGCGTAGTGCTGGCCGGGTTTGACCGGCATCGGCTCCGTGAGCCCGTCGGCGCCCTCGAAGTCCTCAGCGAGGTGGAGGATGTTCTCCAGCCGGTCGAGGATGCGCTCCTCGCCTAAATGCCGCATGTCGAGGTGGACGTACTCGTCTTCGATGCCGCGCCCCTCGTTGACCTCGGTCAGTTCGGCGCGCGAGACGACATCGCGGGAGGCGAGCTCGCCGTCGTTGTTCGCGTACCCGTGTTCGAACATGAACCGCTCGCCCTCGCTGTTGTAGAGGATACCCCCCTCGCCGCGGACGCCCTCGGAGATGAGGACGCCCGTCGACGGCAGCGTCGTCGGGTGGAACTGGATGAACTCCATGTCCTCCATCGGGACGCCGGCGCGGTACGCCATCGCGACGCCGTCGCCGGTGTTCGCCACCGCGTTGGTGGTGTGGTCGAACACCTGCCCCATCCCGCCCGTCGCGAGGATGACGCCGTCTCTGGCGCGGAAGCCGCTGATCTCGCCGCTTTGGATGTCGTACCCGACCACGCCGTGGCAGGTCCGCTCCGCGGGGTCGTCCTCGTCGGTGACCGCCAGGTCCATCACGTGCCACTCGTCGTACACCGTGATCCCGCGTTTGACCACCTGCTCGTACATCGTGTGGAGCATCTGGTGGCCGGTCTCGGCGCCCGCGTAGGTCGTGCGCGGGAACGAGAGGCCGCCGAACGGCCGCTGGGAGACGCGGCCGTCGTCCTCGCGGGAGAACGGCATCCCCCAGTGTTCGAGGCGGATGACCTCCTCGGGGCTCTCCTGACAGAGCGCCTCGACCGCGGGCGCGTCACCGAGGTAGTCGGACCCCTTCATCGTGTCGTAGGCGTGGTCCTGCCAGGAGTCGGCGTCGCGCAGCGCCGCGTTGATGCCGCCCTCTGCCGCGCCCGTGTGCGACCGGACGGGATGGAGCTTCGACACCATCGCCACGTCCGCGCCCGCTTCCTGTGCCGCGATCGCCGCCCGGAGTCCCGCCCCGCCGGCTCCGACGACGACGACGTCGTGTTCGTACATTGTTGGGATGTAATTTCGTAGGTTCCGGAGTCCCTTGATACTGTCTGTCGGGATCACCGGGAGTCGTTTTAGATTCGATTCACCAGAACTTCAGGTTGTTCTTGACCGCCTCGCGTTTCAGCTCCTGGATGTGGTCGGTGAGAGGAATGTCCTTCGGGCACACTTCCGTACAGGAGAACTGGGTCTGACACCGCCAGACCCCGTGTTCCTGCTCGATGATCTCCAAGCGCTTCTGTTTGATATCCTCGCCTTCCCGCTCGTCCATCGCGAACCGGTACGCCTTGTTGATCGCGGCCGGCCCGAGGTACTCGTTGTCGCCCGCGGCGATGTTACACGAGGACATACACGCGCCACACCAGATACAGCGCGTGGACATCTTGATCTTCTCGCGGTTCTCCCGGTCCTGACGCTGCTCTTCGAGCTCGCCGTCCGGGTACTCGTTCGTCTGGAAGTACGGCTCGACGGCCTCCATCTGGTCGTAGAAGTGCTCCATGTCGACGACGAGGTCCTTCGTCACCTCGGCGTGCGGGAGGGGTTCGACGCGGACCGGCTCTTCGAGGTCCGAGATCTGGGTCTTACACGCCAGCTTCTGGCCGCCGTTGACGAACATCGCGTCGGACCCGCACACCGCCTGCCGGCAGGAGTGCCGGAACGTGAGCGAAGAGTCGTACGTGTCGCGCGCGTACATCAGCGCGTCGAGGACGGTCATCCCCTTCGTGAACGGGACGTGGAACGTGTCGAACCGCGGCTCCTGTTTCCCCTCGACCTGCGGGTCGTAGCGGAACACCTTCAGCTCCACCGTGCTCTCGTCGGCGGCCGCCTTCTCGGCCTCCTCCGCCTGCCGCTGCTCGCGGCGCTCGGCCGCGCGGCGCCGCTTCTCGGCGCGGCGCTCGTCGCCCTTCGAGGCCGGCTCCGTCTCGGCGTCGGTCTCGCTCGATTCCTCGGTCTGCTTCGGAATTTGCGTGCTCATTGTCGGGTCAGTAGAGTCCGATTCCCGCCCACGCGTTCGCGGTGCGGATTCCCTGCGCGATCAACACGACGCTCGCGGCGACGAGCGTCCACTTGATCACGGTGCGTTTCGTGCCGGTGAGCCCCTGGTTCACCAAGGCGTTGTAGACGCCGTTGACCCCGTGGAACGTCGCGGTCACGAGGAAGAGGATCATCAGCGAGTAGTAGCTCAGCTGCTCCATCCGGGCGGAGCTGGCGAGGAAGGACACCTCGTCGGCGTGGTGGACGAAGTGAAGCAGGAAGAAGTGGAACGCCAACACGACTAAGAGGAAGACCGCCGTGACCCGCTGGAGCAGCCACATCCGACCGCCCGACTGGAACGAGGAGTAGCGCTCGGCCATCTCAGAACGCCCCCGCGATGAACGTCGGCACGGACGCGACGGTGATCGCTCCGGTTAAGATTAGCGACGCGTAGAAGCTCTTGTCCTGTGCGTCCAGCCCGATACCGAGGTCGACGAGCAGTAGCCGGGTCCCGTTGAGCATGTGGAAGACGGCGACGGCAAGCAGGCCGACCTCCAGGATGCGAACCAGCAGCAGCCCCTCCAGCGAGACGATGGTCTGGGTGTACACGTCGTTCCCCGCGGCGATCGCCGCTTCGCTCGCACCGGCGGCCGGAATCCCCGTACTCAACACGGCGATGTGCGTGAACAGGTACCCGATGAGCACCCATCCCGTGAACTTGTGGAATATCCACGCCCACATCCCCGCCTCGAACTCCCGCCAACGGCCGAAGTCCTCGATGAGGCCTCGATTGTACGACTGACTCATACTAACGGTTCTGAACCGGGGTCGTATAGTAGTTACTAACACGGCGGCGCTCGCTCCCGCGTCTCGGAAATCCGGGGAGCGCTCCGTCGGGCCGGAAAGGCGTCTCGACGCCGGATCGCGGGAGGTGTCGCGACTCCGCCCGCGGGCGTCGTCCCGCCGTCGGACCGCACCGTTCCACGCCGCGGCCCGTCGCGGAAGCCTTATATGTCCCACTCCCGCTTCTACGGTCGTAATGGCGAAAGGCGAAGTTGACTTCTTCAACGACACGGGCGGCTACGGTTTCATTTCGACTGACGACGCGGACGAGGACGTGTTCTTCCACATGGAGGACGTCGGCGGTCCGGACCTGGAGGAGGGTCAGGAAGTCGAGTTCGACATCGAGGAAGCGGACAAGGGTCCGCGCGCCACGAACCTCACCCGTCTGTAAGTCGGCGACGACACCGAGGCGAATCGGCTTTTCGACTGTACCCGTTCCCGGAGCGGCCGCGCCGGAGCGCGTTCGGCCGCCGAGCGGCGGGGGCGCGGCAGCGGCGAGCGGGTCCGGTGGAACGGCTCCGACCGATAGGGATTTACCGATCGTTGACTGACTAGTCAGTCAATGAGCGACGCGCCGAGCGCGGCGGAGGAGATCATGGACGGAGTGTACAGCGCCCTCCGCGCTCACGGCTACGCCGACCTGACGATGCAGGACATCGCCGACGAGTGTTCGAAGAGCAAGTCGCTGCTTCACTACCACTACGACACGAAAGAGGACCTGCTCGTCGCCTTCCTGGAGTACGTCATCTCCGACTCCGAGGACCGGATCGCGGCCCGCGCCGACGACCCGCCCGTCGACCGACTGGTCCAGTTCGTCGGGTGGTTCGTCTTCGCCCCCGACGAGGCCGACCGCGAGGCGTTCCACATCGCGCTGTTGGAACTGCGCACGCAGGGGCCGTTCAACGAACGGATCCGCGAGCAGTTGGCGCGTAGCGACCGGCTGCTCCGCGGGACCGTCGCCGACATCCTGGCGGACGGCATCGAGACCGGCGTCTTCCGCGACGTCGACGTCGAGGAGACGGCGGCGCTGCTCGTGGCGACTCTCGACGGCGCGCGGACCCGACAGATCACCCTCGCGGGCGCCGAACGCGGCGACGAGGCCGACGGCTACACCCGCCAGGTCGCCGAGGCGGCGCTCCGGCGGACCGTGGGGCCGCTGCTCGTCGATGGCGTCGAGCTGCCGCCGCTCGACGCCGGGATCGAATCCATACGGCGGGACCGGGACGGGTCGGAGAGCGACGGCGCCGCGGGAGACACGGAATGACCCGCTTCGGGTTCGAGCGGCCGCCGCCGGTGCTGCTCGCGGTGATCGCGAGCACGTTCTTCGTCGGCTTCGGCGGCGGCGTCGTCTTTCCGATCCTGCCGAACCTCGGTGCGGTCCTCGGTATCTCGGCGTTTATGGTCGGCGTGATCCTCTCCGCGAACCGGTGGGTCCGGCTCGTCGCGAACGCGCCCGCCGGCGCCCTCGTCGACCGATACGGGACGCGCAAGCCGTTCGTGGTCGGGCTGTTCGTCGAGGGGGTCGCCACGCTCGGTTACGTCGTCGCGCTCGTGATGCCGCCCGCGGAGTCGCTCCGTCCCCTCGCGGCCTCGCTACCGACGCTCGCGGCGGGCCCGGTGACCATCGGCGCCGAGGAGTGGTTCGCTCCGCTGGCGGCGGCCGTCGCGCCGGAAACCTGGTTCCTGATCGCACGGATCCTGTGGGGGCTCGGCTCCGCCGCGGTGTTCGCGACCGCGTACACCATCGCCGCCGACCTCTCTGACGGCGGCTCGCGGGGGACGAACATGGGGATCGTCCGCGGCGGGATCACGATGGGGTTCCCGGCCGGCCTCGTGCTCGGTGGGATCGTCTCCGCGATCGCGGGCAACGTCGCGGCGTTCGTCGTCGCGGCCGCGTTCGCGCTCACCGCCAGCGTCGTCGCCCACCGCTACGTCCCGGAGACGCACGTCACGAGCGACCGCTCCGGGGACTCGATCAAGCCGTGGGAGGTCGACACCGCCGTGCCCGCCGTGACCGTCGGGCTGGTCAACTTCGGGCTGATGTTCGCGTACATCGGCGCGCTGTTCTCGACGCTCGTCCTGTTCCTCGGCGCGAACGACATCTCGCTGTTCGGGCTCGCCCCGCAGGGGACCTCCGGGCTGTTCATGGCGGGCACGGTCGTCTCGGCCGCGGTCTTCATGCTCGCCGGCGGCCGGATCTCCGACACCCGCGACTCCCGGACACCGATCCTGCTGACGTTCCTCGCCGTCTCGTTCGTCGGGTTCCTGCTGCTCGCGCGGGCCGGGTCGGTCGTCTCCTTAGGCCTCGCCTGCGTCTTCATCGGCGCCGGGCAGGGCGGGACGAGCGGCCCGATGATGGCCCTGCTCGCGGACCTGACCCCCGACGAGCGGATGGGGCGCGCCTCGGGGACGAACAACGTCCTCGGCGACGTGGGCGGCGGCCTCGGCCCCATGGTGTCGCTCCCGCTGATCGAGGCGGTCGGGTTCACGCCCATCTACGCCGCCTGCGCCGTCCTCCCGCTGCTCGCCGGCTGCGTCCTCCTCCTCGGCGTCCGCCGGGAGACCGGCTCGTTCCTCCCCGGGCGCGTCGCGGACGAGGCGGGTGCGAGCGATCCGTCGAGCGTGGTCGATTCGTAGCCGGATGCGTCCTTGACCCTGCGTGGACACGATTTATAGATAAACGAGGCGGTGGCGCGTGCCTGCGAGCGGCCCTTGGCCGCGAGCAGCACGCGCGAGGGAGTCGGCCGACCGGAGGGAGGCCGACGAGGCTGGGGAGGTGTGAGGTGCGGTTGCGGTGCTGTGCGGGGTGGGACTCAAAGGGGCAGCCGCGAGGCGGGCGCAGGCGACGCAAGGACCGCAAGGAGCGAGTGAAACGAGCGACTGAGGACCGCAGCGAGCGTGCGCCCGCCTCGCGGCTGGGGCTTTGGAAGTGTTCGCCGCCGAACCGCGATCAACTATTTATAAACGAGGGACTGGGGCTTTGGGGGCGTTCTCCGCCGATCCGGCATCAGACATTTATAAATGAGCGGCTAGGGGTTCGCTATTGCTCCACTCGGAATATCGAGATCCTTTATAAATCCGCACTGGATCTACGTAGCTCGTCGAAACGGTCGTTCACCGCCAGTTACGCGAGATGTAAGGTATGCGAACCGCTGACTCCCCCTACCCGAAAGAACAACCGTTAAAAGTCGGCGTCGGGTTCGTACGGACATGGCTGGAACTATCGAAGCGCTCGTCCCCGGCGGGCAGGCCACCCCCGGCCCGCCGCTCGGTCCCGAGCTCGGACCGACGCCGGTGGACGTTCAAGACGTCGTCGCGCAGATCAACGACGAGACCGCCGCGTTCGACGGCATGGAAGTGCCCGTCACCGTCGACTACGACGACGACGGCTCGTTCACCATCGAGGTCGGCGTGCCGCCCACCGCGGAGCTCATCAAGGACGAGGCCGGCTTCGAGACCGGCTCCGGCGAGCCCCAAGAGAACTTCGTCGCGGACATGTCCATCGAACAGGTGAAGACGGTCGCCGAGCAGAAGTCGAGCGACCTGCTCGCCTACGACACGAAGGCCGCCGCCAAGGAGGTCGGCGGCACCTGCGCCTCCCTCGGCGTCACCATCGAGGGCGAGGACGCCCGGACGTTCGACGACCGCGTCGACGCCGGCGAGTACGACGACGTCCTCGACGAGTAACGCTCCCGTCCGGCCCGTTTTCGCTTCTCTGCGCTGATTTTGACGCCGACCCGTTACACCGCGGGCCGTTCCGCGGACTCCGGCTCGGACGGTTCCGTCGCGACCGGCCGCACGTCGGTCCACGTCCAGCCGACGATCGCGGCCGCGGCGACGAGCGCGTAGAACTGGACGAACACGCCGGCGATCGTCCCGAGGATCGGAACCACGGAGAGGACGCCGATCGCGAGCGCGCCGGCGAGGACGACGACCGCCGCCGTGAGCCACCCGGTCGCGTACGCCCGCTTCGTGACGACGCCCCAGAGCGCCCCGACGGCGAACCCGTCACCGACCCGTCCCGACTCCGCCACCGCGGCGAGCGCCGCCGGCGTCACGTAGAGCCCGACGAGCGACAGCGCGAGGGCGACGGTCCCGGCGACGAGGACCAAGATTCCGACGGCGAAGGCGCCGAGGAACGCCCCCGCGCCGCCGTCGCTGCTCCCCGGTACCACGACGAACGCGCCGAGGCTCACGACCGCGGCGGTCGCGACGACCGCGAGCGGGAGCAGCGAGTAGACGAAGACGACGGCGAACGCCTTCAGGCCGTCGACGAACAGCTCTCCCCATTCCTCGAAGGCCGGCGGGGCGTCGTCGCCGTCGGCGGTGCGCCGCACGACGCGCGTGAGGTAGCCGAGGACCAGAACCGAGGGGATGACGAGCGGGCTCGCGAGCAGCAGGAGCCCGCCGATGACGGCGGTGATGACGGCGTCGTCGCCGTCGCGGAGATACGTGAGCGATGCGTCTAACATGGTGATTCTCACGGTCTACACGCGCCGTGAGGTATTAAAGTAGTACTACGTCGACGTGTCCGGCGGCGAGGCGACGCGTTATAGTGGCGTCCGCGCGACACGCCGGTATGCCCGACCTCAACCCCGTCGCCAAACGGATACACAACGCCCAGCCCCGCCCGGTACGGCTCGAGCTCGACTCCGGGGAGACCGGCGTCTTCGAGTTCTCGTCGACGGAGTTCTTTCAGCGGGAGTTCCGCGGCGAGGGCGTCCGGACCGACGCCGACCGCGACGCCGACTTCCGGCTGATCAGCTCGGAGGACTACGAGCGGGTCCTGCTCGGCCGCTCCGACCCCGACGAGGAGGGGTGGTCGATGGTCGGCGAGGTGGTCGCCGCCGAACGAGCCGAGCGGGCCGAGGAGTGATCGGCGCCTCCCTCACCGAACGACCGTGACGGGCACCTCGGCGCGGCGGACAACGCCCTCCGCGACGCTGCCGAGGAGGACCCGGGAGATTCCGGTTCGTCCCTGACTCGCCAGCACGACGTGGTCGAACGGTTTGCCGGGCTCGTCGCCGTCCTCGCCGACAGGCTTCTCGCCGCCCGCCACGGCGAGGATCGTCTTCGTCGGGCGCCCGACCTCCAGCCGCGTGTCGATCTCCTGATCGACCGCGTCGACCGCCTCGGAGAGAATCCGTTCGCCGCGCTGCTTGGCGCTCTTGTACCACTGGTCGGAGGCGCCCGGGAACCCCCCCTCGGCGCCCGTCGCCGAGTCCGCGGGGTTGATCACGTGGAGCGCCGTGAGGTCGGCGTCGGGCCACTCGCCGGCCGCGAACCGCAGCGCTTCGGCCGCCTCCTCCGACCCGTCGACCGCGACGAGGATGCGCTTGCTCATACGCGGCGGTTCGCCCGCTCCAGATAAAAAGGGCGGCGGCGACTCCGGCTCGGCGGTAATCCGGGGCGCGCCGCGTCGCGCAGAGGGGCGCGGATACGTCTCGTCAATCGTGCCGGGTCACGCACTCCGAGAGCCCGATCAGCTCGACCGGCTCGGAGTTGTCCGGCGAGTAGACGACCATCTGCCCCTTCTCCATGTACGGTACCTTCCCGGCGAGGTTCGTCGGGATGTTGACGCTCGAGATCGCGTCCTCGTCGCCGAGGTTCAAGACGATCTTCGTGTTTACCTGCTTGAACACCGACTCGGCCACGTCCTGCGGGTCCTGCGTGATCAGGAACAGGCCCAGCCGTTCCTTGCGGCCCTGCTTCGCGGCCTCGGTGAACTTCTGGACCACCTTCTGCGCCTGGACGTTGTCGGCGTCGGCGAGGAAGTTGTGGGCCTCGTCCATCCCGACGAGGAGCGGCGTCTCCTTGATCCGGTCGCTGTCCGGGTCGTTCGAGAGCTTGTCGTCGATGAGCAGCCCCGCGACCGCGAGGACGACGATCTCCTTCTGCCGGGAGGTCGGCAGGTGGTAGGTGGGGACGACCGAGAGCCCGCCGGGACGGACGAGCGTGTGGTCCAGCTCCGTGATCGGCTTCGCGTCCTGGTCGAACACGCCGCCCGGGACCCCGCGGACCCGGCGCTTGACGGCGTCGAAGGTCGCCTCGTGGACCCGACCGCTCTCGTGGAGCTCCTCTTTGAGCGCCGGGTCGTCGAGGTACGAGAGGAACTGGCTGTACGTCCCCGAGTCGCCGTAGCTGTCGAAGAAGCGGTTGAGCAGCGTCAGCAGCGCGGGGTACTGGTTGTCGTTGAGCCCGGAGCCCGCGACGAGCCACGGCATCTCCCGCGCCAGCGAGAAGGGTATCGTGAACTCGACGCGCTCGGCGCGGTGGCCCTCGCCGGGGTACGTCGCGTTCGCGACGCGGGGCACGAGGGCGACGGTGTCGTCGTGGCCGCCGTGGGCGATCCCCTCGCGCTCCAGCCGCCGGGCGAACGCGTCGTCGAGGTCGGGGTTGTCGTCGTGCATCTGCGCGTACTCGTCTTGCGGGTCGAACTGGACGACCGCCATCCGCGACTCGCGGCCGTCGCCCATCGGGTAGGTCCGGTCGGAATCGAGGTACTGCCGGAGGACGTTCTTCGAGGCGTGCGTCTTCCCCGATCCGGTGCCGCCGGCGACGAGCGTGTGCCGGAAGGCGAGCGGGTCGCCGTCGGCGTAGTCGTCCTTCACGCGGTAGTCGACCGTGGGGGGCTCCGCGGCGGTCCGCACCTTCTCGCCGCCGACCGAGAGGTGGCCGAGGAAGACGCCGTCGTCGGGGATCTTCAGCCCCGTCTTGATCTCGGCGTCGTCGGCCGCCTCCTCGACGACGGCGCCCGGCTTCGGAACTCGGTCCGTCATCCGGCGTTTCATCTCCTCGCCCTCGCCGTACACCACCGACATCGGCTCCAGGTCGGCGACGAACTTGTAGTCGCGCTCGGCGAACTCGTCGCGGCGCATCTGCCGACGGGCGTGGATCTCGGTCGCGTCGTCCGACTGGAACTCCTGCGCGTACTCCAGGCCCGTGATCCGACAGAACAGGCGCTCGCCGTCCGGGTACGGGATCAGGAGGTACTTGCCGAGCCGCACCGACTCGCGGTTGTCCGTCGTGACGAACGCCTTCAGCGACGTCTCCTCCTCGTCCTCGGCCACGCGGAGCCCCTGCGACACCGACACGACGCCGAGCCCCGCGTCGCTGCCGGCCGGCGTCGCCTCGTAAGCGGCGAAGGCGTCGTCCTCGGCGTCGTCGCGCGCGTCGGACCCGCCCGACGACGCGTCCGCCCCCGCGGTGGCTCCGGGCGCGTCGGCGGCGTCAGCGGCGCTTCCGCCGTCGGCCGCGGAGTCGACCTCGTCCGCGCGGCCGTCGGCGTCGTCGTCACCGTTGAATTCGGTGAAATCCTCCAGCGTCATGGCGGATCCACCGGTCGCCGGGCCGAAAGCGTTTGCCCTCGGGCGGCGACCGTGCGTGTCGCTCTCCCACCGCTCAGGCGTCACGGCGCCCTTATCCCGCTCGACCCCGTACCCGTGGCATGATACTCGTTCGCGGCAGCGGCGGCGGGACGGACCTCACCGGCACGGTGTTCGAGCGCGGCGAGGAGCCGCCCGCCTACAAGGGCGCGCCGGACGAGGACGCGCCGTACGTGTGGGTGTGCGACTCCTTCTACGAGGTCGAGAGCGGCGGCTCCCCGCTCGTCGTCGACGGCGAGGAGATCCGCGTCGCCTTCGAGGAGCCGATGCCCCGCGGGTTCGACACCCGCGACCAGGCGGTCGAGGCGGCCCGCGACCACGTCCGGACGCAGTTCGCCCGGATCGGCGTCGACCCCGACGAGGTCGAGGTCGAAGTGAGCGCTGCGGATCCGGCCTGACCCCGCGGCCGAAGACGCCGACGAGCCGAAGTGAGACGGTCGCCGCTCCGCTTCCCGCAACCCCTTTTCACCCGCGGCCCTACCACTTCGTATGACCGAGCTACCGGACCGCGTCGTGGGCGACGCGCGGACGAGCGACTTCGGGTGGGACCTCCTCACCGACCTGACCGACATCGGGAATCGCATGGCGGGATCGACCGGCGAGCGCCGCGGCGCCGAGCGCGTCGTCGAGGCGTTCGAGGAAGCCGGCCTGCGGAACGCCGGCCTCGACGAGTTCGAGATTCCCGGCTGGTGGCGCGGCGAGTCGTCGCTGTCGGTGTCGGGACCCGTCGAGCGGCACCACGAGAGCTCCCACGAGGTGATCGCGCTGCCCGGCACACCGAGCGGCGAGGTGACGGCCCCGCTCGTCGACGTGGGCGACGGCACCGACGAGGAGTTCGCGGCCGCGGAAGACGAGCTGGAGGGGGCGGTCGCGATGGCCTCCTCGCGCACGCCGGAGAGCCGCGACCGGTGGATCCACCGGATGGAGAAGTACGTCGCGGCCGCGGAGCGCGGCGCGGTCGGGTTCGTCTTCCGGAACCACATCGAGGGGGCGCTCCCGCCGACCGGCGAGATCGGCTACCACAACCGACCGGGCCCGATCCCTGCTGTCGGCGTCTCGAAGGAGGTCGGCGACCGGCTCTCGCGGCTGGCCGCGGCGGCCGAGGGCGGCGGCGACGGGTCGGGAGACGGCGCCGCGGACGGCGACCGCCCGACCGTCTCGCTCGACGTCGACTGCCGGAATGAGCCGACGACCTCGGTGAACGCGGTCGCGGAGGTCGGCCCGGACACCGACGAGGCGGTGTACCTCACCGCCCACGTGGACGCCCACGACGTGAGCGACGGCGCCAACGACAACGGTGCCGGGTCGGCGCTCGTCGCGGAGGTCGGGCGCCTGCTCGCGACGGTGGAGGACGACCTCGACACGCGGGTGCGCCTCGTCACCTTCGGCTCCGAGGAGATCGGGCTGTGGGGGGCGTATCACACCGCGGAGACGACGCCCGAGGAGGAGATCGCCTGCGTGGTCAACCTCGACGGCGCCTGTAGCTCCCGGAACCTCCGCGTGGGGACGAACGGGTTCGAGGAGATGCGCTCGACGTTCGAGGCGGTCGCGGACGCGTTCGACGCCCCGCTCGAAACGGGCGAGACGATCTCGCCGCACGGCGACCAGTGGGCGTTCGTTCAGGAGGGGATCCCGGCCGTGATGGCCTCGACGACGAGCGACCAGTCCGGCCGCGGCTGGGGTCATACCCACGCCGACACCCTCGACAAGCTCGACTCCCGTGACCTCCGCGAGATGGCGACGCTCGTCACGGCGGCCGTCTCCCGGTTCGCGACGGGGAGAGTCGAGGCCGAACACCGGTCGCGAGAGTCGATCCGCGACGCCATCGACGAGGGGTACGTCGAGGAGCTGAAGACGGGCGGGCGGTGGCCCTACGACGGGTGACGGCGGCGGAAGAGTCGGAGCGAGCGCGACCGGGACCGAGACGGAGATCGGATCGACGGCCGTGGCGAAGTCCTCGGTCGACGTTCGTGTTAGAGTCGTACTGAGTGTACGGAGCGTGTTCGGCGACTGAGATCTCGAAGGGCAGTTAGGCTCTACATCCGGCCGTCCGAACCTCCCGATACGGGCTGTCGGTCGTGTCCGGGAGTTAACTGTTCCCGCCGAACTACATCACTTTGGACGCCTTTCTGCCGACGGAGCCGTCGTCGTACTGAGCGATTTCGGCTAGTTCTGAACCCGCGTTAATCGAGTCCAATGCCTCGACGCACCGTAACCGGAGATCTTCGTCGTCCAGGTCGAAAGCGAGCTCCATTAGCTCTTCTTTCCCCCGAGCATACTCCAACTTGTCAATAGCCTCTCGGCGCACCCACCGTTCGCTGTGGTCGTACGCGATCTCGTCTAAGGCCGTCGCCGCGTTCTCAGTGCGGGCCAATTTGTCGATCGCGTCTCTCCTCTTCCCGTCATTCGAACTGTTGAACACTAAGTCCAGCATCTTTTCTTCACGATCGGTGTAACTCGGTCCACTGCTAAACAGTCCCATACCAGCACGGGTACGTTTTCGACTAATAAAAGTACCGTCCTAACAACTGTTTGAAATTACTCGGCAGTAGCGGACGCAGCGCATGCGCGGGTTCCGGCCCCGGAGCCGCGGTGACTTTCCGAACGGTCGGCGGAACGCTTCGGCCCGCCACGGCCCGGGGCGACAGCGCGCCTGCGGGGACAGTGTTTCCCCCGACAGTCAGCGGCTAATGCGTTGAGAGCATAACAGGGCGGCCGATCGATCCGTCGAGCCCGGCACGGCAGCTCACGGACGCCTGGCCCTCCCGCCGCTCGACTCACTCCTCGTCGGAGCCGTCGCAGACGCCGAGCGGGAGCGACTCGGGGGCGTCGCCGTCGGCGTCGAGGCCGGCGTACGCGTCGTCGATGAGCCGGGCGACCTGCGTCTCCGGGCTCACGCCGCGGGCGGCGGCGAGGGCCGCGAGGCGCTCGTACTGCTCGTCCGGCACGGAGACGGTTCCGTCGTCCATACGCGGCGCTCCGTCTCGAAGCTACAAAAACGTTGGTCTGAGCCGTATCTACGACGAATCAGACCGATCGGTCTCGCGGACGGCCCCGACCGGCTCGCCCTCGGCGAACCGGTCGAACAGCGCGTTCATCACCGCGGACTCGGCGCGTGAGAGGTGTTCCCACACCGTCGTCGTGCCGAGTCCGAGCTCGGCCGCCACCTCCTCGACGCCGACGCCGCCGCCGTGGTCGTAGTAGCCCGCGGCGATCGCGGTCGCGAGGACCTCCCGCTGCCTGTCGGTGAGCCCGTCGAGGAGGCCGGACGCGGGGAGCTGCGGGGAGCGCTCGATCGACGCGAGCTCCACGTTCCGGGCCAGCTCCACCTCGTTGCCGCCGCGTTCCAGCTCGCGCATCACCGCCGAGAGGTCGTCGGCGTCCTCCAGATACGCCGTCCAGCGCTCGACGCCCCCGGAGATGGTCGTTCCCGTCCGGTAGTGGATCCCCATCCGCGAGAAGCGCTCGCTGATTCCCTCCCAGTCGGCCGCCGAGACGTCGATCGTCAGGGCGACGTACGCGTGGGTCCCCTCGATCGGCGCCAGCGGCTCCGCGGACACGATCAGGTCGAACTCCCGGAACTCCTCGACGAACGCCTCGATCTCGGCCGGCGGCCCGGTGAGTTCGGCGATCCGCTTGCGCTCGGGCCCGCTCCCGGTCATCGACGAGACGGACCGGTAGCGCACCTCCGGGTGGCGAGCGCTCACCTCGCACTCCGGCTCCCCGGCGTGGTGGATCCGGAACGTCACCTCCCGCATAGGCGGACCCGAGGGCGTCGAGGTTCAAACGGGTTCCGGACCGGTCGCGAGCCATTTATATCCGCGACTGCGCAACGGTCGGCGTGGTGGCGATGACGAGTCGGTTACCCCCACCGAGCCCCTTGTGACGACGGGTTTCCACCGAGCCACCGTTTCCGTGCCCGCCAGCGGCGCGGCCGGGCCGGGGCGCGGTGAAAGTGGTTCTGCGCGGTCGCGGCCCGTCGCTGTCGTGCGGTTTCGAGGCGAAAGAAGCGGGTCAGTCCGGGTCGGCGAAAAGGGGACTCGTCGCCGCTCAGTACGAGGCCGCGCGCTTGTCGAGGCCGGCTGCCTCGATGTCCTCGCCGTCGACGGAGGTGCGGAGGACGTCCATCCCGTCGTCGCGGTCGACGTCGAAGTTGCGGGCGTACAGTTCGTCGAGGCGCTCGTACTCGGCGTCGGAGATCGGGGGCACCTCGCTCGCGGCGCTCCACTCGGCGATGTCGTCGCCGTCGCGGAACGTCGGCGTGACGGAGGCGACCTCGTCGTGCGCGAGCAGCCACCGGATCGCGGCCTGCGCCATCGTGCGCGTGCCCTCCGCGTGGTCCGGGTCCTCGAGGAAGCGGATCGCCTCCACCTTCTCCCAGCCCGTCTCGTACCACTCCTCCGGGCGGTGCGAGCGGTGGTCGCCGTCCCCGAGGACGGTGTCAGGCGTCACCTGCTCGTTGAGCAGGCCCGACGAGTGCGGGACGCGGGCGATGACGGATGTGTCCGAGCCGGACTCGCGGATCGAGTCGACGAAGTGGCGACCGGGCTCCTGCTCGAAGAGGTTGAAGACGGTCTGGACCGCGTCGAACTCCTCGTACTCGATCGCGGCGTCGCCCTCCGCGAGCCAGCCGATCGAGGGGCCGAGCGCCCAGCCGAGCGCGCCGACGCGACCGTCGGCCTTCCACTCGCTGAGGAGGTCGCGCACCTCGGGCGTCACCTCGTCGACGTCGGCGTTGTGGAGCTGGAGCACGTCGACGTAGTCGGTGTCGAGCCGGTCGAGCGAGGCCTCGAACGCCTCGGTGAGGTACTCGCGGTTCAGCTCCTTCGGGAGCTCGCCGTGGCCGGCCTGCGGGTTGTCGTAGAAGTCGTAGCCGACCTTCGTCGACAGCGTCACCTCGTCGCGGCGGCCGTCGATCGCTTTCCCGATGATCTCCTCGCTGTCGCCGTGGCCGTACACGTCGCCGGTGTCGACGTAGGTGACGCCGGCGTCGAGCGCCTCCTCGACCATCTCGACCGCCTGGTCGTCCGAGCGGTCGCCCCACCAGTCGGTGCCGACGACCCACGCGCCGAAGCCGACCTCCGAGACCTCGACGCCCGAGTTACCGAGTTCGCGGTGTTCCATACCGGTCGGTTGGCGGTCGGGACACTTATCGGGCGCGGTCGGTCCCGGGAGAGCGGAATCGACGGGGTTCCGACGACCGCGGTAGACCCCCCGCGACCGCGGCGGATTCCTGGCGACCGCGGCGGATTCCTAGCGACCGCGGCGGACCCCCCCGCGACCGTGGCAGAATGCGACACGGCGTCACGGCCCGGACCGTCGGATATTACTCCCTCGTCGCCAACCGTGGAGGCATGGACGACGCCCTCCGCCGTCGACTCGACGCGATCGTCGCCCTGCTCGCGGCGATCGCCGTCGTCTCGGTCACCGCCCTGCTGCTCTCGTTCGGTAGGGCCGCGATCGCCCCGGTCTTCACGGTCGCGTTCGTGGGCGTGCTCGTCGCCCTGTTCGTCGACGCCGAACTACACTGACCGGATCGGGCGCCGCGTTCGCACAACCGAATCCCTTTGAGGGACGGCGACGAAAGGGCGCCGATGACAAAGCGACACGTGTCCCTGCCGGACGGCGCCGAGGCCGGGGTCCGAGGGTTCATCGACGAGGTGAACGAGCGGCTCTCCTCGGACGAGGACACCTGCGAGGTCGTCCGCGACGTGCTGATCGACCTCCACGGCGACCGCGAGGCGTGGGAGGCGTGGCAGGACGGCGAGCCCGTGTCGCGCGCCGAGCGCGTCCGTCTCCAGGGGTACGACCCGTGTAACGCGACGCTGGAGTCGGAGTACTACGCCGAGAAGGACGAGGACCGGTTCCAGCGCTCGAAACACCTCCAGTGGCTCTGGCGGCAGTTCGACGCCACGCCGATGGCCGACAACGTCGAGTTCGCGCTCCGGTTCCGGCAGATGCTCGGGGACCACCTGTTCGCCGAGTGCGGAGAGAACTGCCGCTTCTTCAAGGGTATCTCCGTCACCTACGGCCACAACATCGAGGTCGGCGACAACGTCGTGATCCACGACGACGTCCACCTCGACGACCGCGGGAAGCTGACGATCGGCGACCGCGCGTCGGTCTCCGACGGCGTCCACCTCTACAGCCACGACCACGACATCGTCGACCAGACGGAGGTCCGGAACTTCCACACGATCGTCGAGGCCGACGCGCGCGTCACCTACGACGCGATGGTCCGAGCCGGCTGCCGAATCGGGGAGAACAGCGTCGTCGGCGCGCGCTCGGTGGTCCAGGGAGACGTTCCGGCCCACCACGTCGTCGTCGGCTCGCCCGCGCGCAGCGTCCGCGTGAAGCCCGGTTGGGAGGAGACCGCCGAGGAACTGGAGGACGGGCGGCTCCCCGACAACCAGGACGAGCGCGAGATCGAGTACGACCTCCCCGAGGACCTCGAACGGTTCGACGAGTTCGAGCGGGACCTCCGACCGCCGAACTGAGGGTCCGTCCGGCGGAAAACGGGTGTCGCGGCGGTCAACTCTCCTCCTCGTCGACCAACAGCGTGTTCCGTACCAGCGTGGCGATGCCGCGCCGGAGGCGTTCGGTCACGGCCTGGTCGGAGATGTCGAACGAGTCCGCGAGCTCCTGCGTGGATATCTCGCGCGGCAGCGAGTAGTACCCGGCGTCAACGGCGGCCGCGAGCGTCTCGCGCTGCGGGGACGTCAGCCCGTACCACGGACCGGCGTCGGGTTTCGTCGGGTTGTAGATTCGCGCGACCGACACCTCGATGTCCTCGTCGACGTAGTAGTCCTGAAACGCCGAGAGCGCCTCGTGGGTCGGGAAGCGGAGTTCGAACTCCCAGGCGTCGGCGGTGCCGGTCGCGCCGAGTACCACCGCGTCCAGGTCGAGGATCCGCCGCAGCAGCGAGGCCTCGGAGGGCTCCCAGTCCAACGCGTACAGCGTCTCGTCGTCGTGCGTGTTGACGAGTCGGATCTCGTCGACCGAGGGGTGGTCGCGGACGGTGCGCTCGAACGATTCCCGGGCGTCGTTCCGGATCCGGACGAACGGTGTCGGTCGCCCGCCGAGCGGCACCATCGTCTCGAGCGTGACCTCGGTCGGCGGTTCGACCCGGAGGATCTGTCCTAACTCGAACGCCGTAGATGGGACAGTTATCTCGACGATAACGCTCATCAGATACGTTCCCGTTCTGGCGCAACCGCGTTAAAGACTCGGTAGCGGTGCTCTGACGGCGCCGATAGTAACTTGGTGTACCATGCGTTCCGGTACTGTTATGCCGTGCGAAGCCGTGTCATATGTCGTTGAGACACGCGGCTGCGGTCCCTCGTCCGTGTGGTGGTAACTCCCACGATCCGGCGGCGTCGTATCGCAGTCGCGTGTGCTGCCCACCATGACAACCGACTTCACTTCAGACGACGAGATGTCGAGTCCAGAGGAGTTCGAGGCGGCTCTCGGTCAGGTGATTCTCACCGCCCTCGAAAACGGCATCGACCCCCGCGGGACCTGGGAGTACCGTACCAACGGGACGGATTCGGACGTGGAAGTGATGGTGGTCGAGCTGGCGGACTGACGCGCCGCGGGCCGGGCCGGTCGGCCTCCCGGTCGGCCGAACCATCGTCAACGCGCACGGCTGGGACGTCGTCGCGGCCGACGCGGGGAGCGGGAGAGCCCGGTTCGAAGTGACCGGCATCGAGTGCCTCGGCGGAGTGCGAGTCACCGATCCGCGCCGTCGCGCCTCCGCCGTCCGGCAAGCACGTCGCCCGCGAGATCGGGCGGTGTGTTACCAGTCGCCAGTACCGTTATTGGGTAGTAGCGCGTATCAACAGCCGGTGTTACACACATGACAGGACAGCGGATCCTGATGATCGTCGGCGACTTCGGGGAGGACTACGAGATAATGGTCCCGTTCCAGGCGCTCCAGGCGGTCGGCCACGAGGTCCACGCCGTCTGCCCGGAGCGGGAGAGCGGGGAGTCAGTCAAGACCGCGATCCACGACTTCCGCGGCGACCAGACGTACCTTGAGACGCGCGGCCACGACTTCGAGCTCACGCACGGCTTCGACGACGTCGACCCGGCCGACTACGACGCCCTCGTCGTCCCCGGCGGACGCGCCCCCGAGTACCTCCGCGGCTACGAGGAAGTGCTCGACGCGGTTCGGCACTTCTTCGAGGCCGACAAGCCGGTCGCGTCGATCTGTCACGGCCCGCAGATCCTCGCGGCCGCGGGCGTGCTCGACGGCTACGAGATGACGGCGTACCCCGCCGTCAGACCCGAGGTCGAGGCCGCCGGCTGTTCGTGGGTCGACGGCGTGACGACCGACGGCAACCTCGTCACCGGGCAGGCGTGGCCCGACCACCCCGAGTGGATCGCGGAGTTCCTCGACCTCCTCGGCACGGAGATAGACCACGAGGCGACGGCGGCGACCGCGGACTGACGCGTCCGGAACCCCGATTCGGACCCCCGAGCCCTCGCGGTCAACGTCGCCGCCAACACGAACGAGCCGGGGTTCCGCGGCCCCGTCTACCCGGACGGCTCCTTCGCGTACGTTCCGATCCCGGAGTCGGCGGCGACGCTGCCGCGCGAGCGGTTCCCGGTCGACGAGTCGATGCCGACGTACGGCGACCTCGATCTCCCCTTCGCCGTCCCGGCGAGCCTGCGCGAGACGCCCGTCCACGCCGACCCGGAGTTCCCGGGGGTCCACGGCCGCGAGCGCGCGACTTACGGCGACCCGTACGGGGTCAAGGCGGGCCGCATCGCGGCGCTCGGGCCCGGCGACCGGCTCCTGTTTTACGCGACGCTGACGCCGCGACCGTACGGGTGGGCGGGCCCGGGCGAGGAGCGTCCCGGCGACGCGGGCGCCGACGACCGCGACGGCGCGTGGCTCCGCGAGCGCGGGATAGCGGTCAACGACGACCTCGCGCCCGACTGGGGCGCGTACCTCTTCGCGGGGATGCGGGTCGAGCGGGTACTCTCGGGCGGAGACGAGGAAGGAGACGGCGGGGGCGTCGTCGACCGCGCGGTCGCCGCCGAGCGCGCCCCGACGAACGCGCACCTGAAGCGCGATCCGTTCGACGCCCGCGTCGTCGCGGTCGGTGACCCCGAAGCGTCGGGGCTCTTCGACCGGGTCGTCCCGCTGAGTTCGCCCGACGCCGGGAGCGAAGCAAACCCGATCGTCACCGACCTGTCGAGCGACTCCGGGAAGGGCCCGTGGTGGCGCCGCCCGATGGCCTTCGACGCGGCGGCGACGAGTCGGTTGCTGGCGCGGATCGATCGGCCCTGAGTCGGCGGGGTTCGGGTGTCAACGCAGAAATACCCAAGTATTGCCGGTGATTGCGGGAAGACGGCCTCTCCCGGAATCGAAAAAGCGCTATCGGGGCGTCTACGGCCGATTTTGTCGCCGAGGCGGTCGAATCGAAAACCGAACATATTCGGCGCCCGTAATATTTGCGCGAAGAGGGTTCCACCTCACATGTTTGTCGGTTTCGTGATTTATACCCCAAAATAAAATTATGGTGTATTCGATGTCAGACCTGAATATCTCGCACGAATACTTCACGTGGAAGCTCGTGCAGGATGTCGCGGAAGAGAAGGGGTACTTCGAGGACGAGGGGGTCGAGGCCGACCTCTCGTACTTCGCGCCGGGAACGCAGGACTTCGAGGGCGAGAACGCCTTCGACGCCGACTGGTGGGACGACATGGACGAGGACGGCGGCACCCACGGCGTCTGCGAGTGGAACGCGGTTCAGGAAGCCTCCGAGACCGACCGCGACATCGTGGGCTCGTACAGCGAGTGGGACCGCGTCGTCTTCGTCCGCGACGACGACGACGCCGAGACCATCGACGACCTGCGTGGTCGACCGATGGGGATCAACAAGTACGCCACCTCGTTCTACTCGATGCGCGAGATGCTGGAGAACGAGGGGTTCGAGGAGGACGACATCGTCTTAGAGCACGTCGGCGAGGCGGAGGAGCGCTTCGAGGCGGTCAAGGACGGCGAGGTCGACTCCATCGCGGTGCTCGAGCCGTTCGTCACCCTCGGCCGGTACGACGAGGAACTGAAGGAGGTGTTCGACGGCCCGTGCCGCGCGGCCATCACGACGCGCGAGCAGCCCGAGCCGGAGAAGCTGGAGGGGTTCCTCGCGGCGCTGAACCGCGCCGTCGCCGACATCAACGACGACCTCGAGGGGTACACGGACCGGTACGTCGAGCTGCTGGAGGACGAGGCGGCGGACAAGCCCGCCTTCGACGACGTGAACTTCGAGCGGCTCCGCGAGGAGTTCGAGCTCCGCGAGTTCCTCCCCGTGCGCGCCCCCGACGAGGAGCGGATCGACGCCACCACGGACTGGATGCGCGACAAGGGGTTCGTCCCGGACGACGCCGACGTCGGGACCGCGGAGGAGGTCGAAAACGAGGGCGTGCTCCCGGACGACGAGGCCGAGTCCGAGGAGGACGAGCCCGAGGCGACGGCGGACTGACCGATGTCGCTCGAGTCCCGCGCGGCGACCGACGACGGCGGCGACGAGCCGGACGCCCGGTCCGACGCCGCGTCGGCGGTCGGCGCCGACGCCGGCGACGCGGACCGCCGCGCCGACGACGCGGCGTCGGTCGTCGCCGACGACCTCACGAAGCGGTACGACGACACGCTCGTCTTCGACGGGCTCGACCTGTCGGTCGCCCCCGGCGAGGTCTGCTGTCTCCTCGGGCCGTCCGGCTGCGGGAAGACGACGCTGCTCCACCTCCTCGCGGGGCTCGAGGACCCGACCGACGGCCGCGTCGAGATCGACGGCGAGGCGGTGACGGGCCCCGACTACCGGTGGGGCGTCGTCTTCCAGGATCCGCTCCTCTACCCGTGGCTCTCGGTGCGCGAGAACGTCGAGATCGGTCCGCGGCTCCGCGGCGAGGAGCCGGACGACGACCACGTCGACGAGCTGCTCGAACTGGTCGGGCTCGACGGGGTCGAGGACGCGGACACGTCCGACCTGTCGGGCGGGATGGCGCAGCGCGCGTCGCTCGCCCGGACGCTCGCCAACGAGCCCGAGGTGCTCCTCCTCGACGAGCCGTTCTCGGCGCTCGACCAGCTGACGAAGATGGAGCTCCAGGACGAACTGTTGCGGATCGTCGACGAGCTCGGCGTCACGACCGTCTTCGTCACGCACGACATCGACGAGGCGGTGTACCTCGGGGACCGCGTCGCGGTCATGGGACCGGTCCCCGCGGGCATCGAGCGCGTCGAGTCGATCGACAGCGAGACGCGGTCGCGCGGCGACGAGGCGTTCGTCGAAGAGCGCGCGGCCGTCTTCGAACACCTGGAAGCGGTGGGGATCCAATGACGCGCGATAGTCACGCGGACCGCGGCGACGCCGACCGCGACGGTGTTGAGCCCGACGACGTCGACCCCGACGTGGCCGCGAGCGCGCGCCGCCTCGTCGGCGGGAGCGGCTGGCGGAACCCCTCGGCGAAGGCCCGGACCGAGGGGCTCTCGCGCCGCGAGTTCATGAAGGAGTCCGGGCTCGCGTCGCTGGCGGCCGCGGGCGTCGGCTCGACGGCCGGCTGTCTCGGCGGCGGAGGCGGCGGGGACGGCCCGCCGACCGCGGAGATCGGCTACCTCCCGATCACGGACGCCGCGCCGCTCCTGGCCGGGTACGCGAACGACCACTTCGCGGACCACGACGTCGACGCCGCGGAGCCGACCCTGTTCCGCGGCTGGTCGGACCTCGCCGAGGCGTTCCTGGCGGGCGAGGTGAACGTCGCCCACTTCCTGATGCCGATGACCGTCTGGATGCGGTACGGGAACCAGTTGGACGCGAACGCGAAGGTCGTCGCGTGGGACCACACGGACGGCTCGGCGCTCACCGTCCAGCCCGACGTCGAGAGCTGGGACGACCTCGGCGGCGGCACCGTCGCCGTCCCGTTCTGGTACTCCATCCACAACGTCATCCTCCAGATGGGGCTGCGCGAACACGGGCTCACGCCCCGGACCGGCTCCTCGGCCGACGGGGTGGCCGACGACGAGGTGAACCTCGTCGTGACGCCGCCGCCGGACATGCCGGCGGCCCTGAACAACGGCTCCATCGAGGGGTACATCGTCGCCGAGCCGTTCAACGCGATCGGCGAGCTGGAGGCCGACGGGAAGATCCTGCGCTTCACCGGCGACGTGTGGCGGGAACACGCCTGCTGCGTCGTCGTGATGCGCGAGGAGCTGGTCGAGGCGCAGCCCGAGTGGACGACCGACGTGATGAGCGGGCTCGTCGACGCGCAGCGGTACCTCCGCGAGAACCGCTCGGAGGCCGCGCAGCTGCTCTCCTCGGCGGGGAGCGGGCTGCTCCCGCAGGGGCCGGAGCCGATCGACCGCGCGCTCACCCACTACGACGAGCACGAGCCGTACCTGGAGTCGGGCGCGATACAGAACACGGAGTGGGAGTCGGACCGGATCGGCTTCTACCCGTTCCCGTACCGCTCGTACACGGAGGAGCTGGTGCGTCGCATGCGCGAGACGCGCGTCGAGGGCAAGGACGCCTTCCTCGACGACCTGACGCCCGCAGAGGTCGCCGACGACCTCGTCGCGTACGACCCCGTTCGCACAGCGCTGGAAGAGGCCGGCGGCCCGCCGGCGTTCGACATCTCTGAGGACGATGGCTACGAGAGACAGGAAACGATACGGTTCTGAGCTGGTCGGGGAGAGCGGTCGTCTGCTGCCGGCGGTCGGGCTCCTCGGCGGGCTCGCCGTCTGGTGGGCGGTGACGGCGCTCGGTAGCGGCATCATCACCAACTTCGCGCCCGCGGCGGCGTTCGCCGTGCTGGCCGACCTCGTCGTCTCGCCGGCGTTCTACGACCACGTGTTCGTCAGCGTCTACCGGTTCGCGGTGGCGCTCGCGCTCAGCCTGACGGTCGGGCTCCCGATCGGCCTGGTCGTCGGGTACTTCGGCGCGGCGGAGAAGGCGACGACGGTCCTGTTCCAGTTCATGCGGATGATCTCGCCGCTTGCGTGGTTCCCGATCGCGATCATCGTCTTCGGCGTCGGGACCCGCTCGGCGGTGTTCATCATGTTCATGGCCGGCGTCTGGCCGGTCGTATTGAACACCGCGCACGGGGTGGCGACGATCGAGGACGACTGGATCACGGTCGGCGAGTCGCTCGGCGGCGACACCCGCGCGCTGCTGCGTCGGGTCGTCGTCCCGGCGGTGATCCCGGACATGCTGACCGGGGTCCGCCTGTCGATCGGAATCCTGTGGATCATCCTCGTGCCGGCGGAGATGCTCGGCGTCAACACGGGGCTCGGCTACCTCATCCTCGACGCGCGCGACCGGTTCGCGTACGCCGAGATCCCGGCTGTCATGCTGGTGATCGGCACGATCGGCTTCGCGCTCGACGCCGCCGTCCGCCGGCTCCACGCCCGGCGGACCTGGGAGTAGCGGTCGGGGCCGCTCGTTCGCGGCGCGGCACGCGACGGCCGACCGCGGCCCGACCCGCTCCCGGCGGGGCGATTTATGTGGGGCGCGGCCGTTGGTTATCACATGAGCGACGACACTAACGCGCCCGAGGCGAGCGAGGAGCGCGGCGCCCCCTCCCGGATCGGCCGGGTGCTGCTCGGGGTCGGCCTCGCCGCGCAGGCCTCCGAGGACTTCCGCGACATGGACGACACGATCGAGTACGCCGAGTCGGCGGGCGTCCCGATGCCGGATCTGGCCGCGCCGTTCGCCTCCGGCATGATGGTGGTCGCCGGAGTCGGGATCGCGCTCTGGCGGCTCCCGCGGGTTGCGACGGGCGCCGCGGTCGCGTTCCTGACGGTCGTGACCGCGACGATGCACGACTTCTGGAACGCCGACGAGGACGACAAGAGCGGCGAGCGGCTCGCCTTCTTCGGTAACCTCGCGATGCTCGGCGGCGCGCTGGTGTTCCTGCGCGAGGCGTACAAGAAGTGAGCGCAGGCGTGAAGTGGGGACCTGAGATGTTGGCTTCTCGTTTATAAATAGCTGCTCCCGGATCGGCTGAGAACACCGCCGAAGCCCCAGCCGCTCGGCGCTATGTGATCGACGACCCCGGGGTCAACACCGCCAAAGCCCCAGCCGAGAGGCGGGCGCACGCTCGCTGTGCTCCTCGTTCGTTCGCTTCGCTCACTCACTGCGGTGCTTACGTCGCCTACGGCGGCCTCCCGGCTGCCCCTTTGAATCCCACCGCGTACCGCACAGCACCTCACGCCTCCCCAGCCTCGTCGCTCACTACGTTCGCGACTCCCTCGCGCGTGCGGTCTCGCGCCCTTCGGGCGCTCACCGGCACGCGCCGCCGCGTCTTATTTTATAACATTACCAGCGTCCAGCGGGTCCTCTAACTGTCCCATCACCGCCTCCATCGCGTCGGTCGCGGTGATCAGCCCGACGACCTCGCCGTCCTCGATCACCAGAGCGAGCTCCTGTGACTCCGCCTGGAACTGGTCGAAGGCGTTGCTGACGCTCACGTCCGCCGAGACCGTCATCGGCGGGGCGGCGACGTCCGCGAACGACAGGTCGCCGTCCCGGAGCTCGTCGAACCGGCTCACGATGGAGGGGGCGTACACGATCCCCTCGAAGTCGTTCAGGTCGTCGCCGACGAGCGGAAAGCGGCTGTGCGGGGTGTCGCGGATCCGGTCGAGGTTCTCCTCGGCGGAGGCGGTCGTCGACAGCGAGACGATCTCGTCGGCGGGGGTCAACACCTCCCGCACGGCGAGTTCGCCGACGTCGAGCGCGTTGAGGACCTCCTCGCGGCGCTCCTCGGGGAGCTCGATCTCCTCCATCATCGAGCCGAGACGGTTGCGCAGCTGTGCGCGCGTCTCTAACACCTCCTCTTCGGCCTCGGTCCACGACCCGGTCATCTCGACGCCGAACAGCCCGAGCGTCGCCTTCGCGACCCAGTCGCCGAACTTGATCAGCGGCGAGATGAGCCACGCGAACCAGTACAGCGGCCGGGAGCCGTACCGGGCGACCTGCTTCGAGCGCTCGACGCCGAGGTACGTCGGCGTCTGCTCGCCGTGGGTGAGGTGGACCATGTTGATGAGGAAGAAGCCGAGCAGCGAGCCCGCGCCGGCGGACGCGAGCGCCGTGTTCTCGAATATCGGCGCGAAAAGCGCCGCGAGCCCCGGCTCGGCGACGATACCGAGCGCGATGGAGGTCCCGGAGATCCACACCTGACAGGTCGTCAGGTAGAACTCCAGGTCGTCGGTCATCTCCCAGGCGCGGCGGAGCCCGGGTGAGTCCATCTCCGATTCGGGGTACTGACGCAGGCGCGTCAGCCCGAACTCGATCGCCACGAAGTACGCGTTGATCAGGATGAGGGCGACGCCGGCCGCCACGCGAAGACCGATCTCGCCGGGAGCCATCGCCGTCGCGAGCGGGATCATCGTGCCCACGGTCCCGGCGCGCGATTGAAAAGCGTTGAGGGACCGGGCGGCCCCGCCGGACCGAGGCCGCGCGCCGCGGCGCTACGCGTAGTCCCCGTAGGTCGGCAGCCCCTCGTCCGGGGGGAACTCCTCGACCGGGACCGTCGTCTCGTCGCCGCTCGCCATGTCCTTCACGGTGTACTCGCCGTTCTCCAAGTCGCGCTCGCCGACGACCACGACCGTCTCGGCGTTGATCGAGTCCGCGTAGCCCAGCTGGGCGCCGAACGAGCGGTCGGAGACGTCCTGCTCGACGACCACGTCGTCGCCGAGCGCGCGGAGGTCGCTCGCGAGCGCGGCGGCCTCGCTCCGGGTGTCCCCCACCGAGAGGACGTAGTAGTCGGTCGCGAGCTCCTCGTCGGGCCAGACCCCGGCCCGCTGACAGAGGAGCTTCAGGGTGGCGTGGCCCGGCGCAACGCCGACCGCGGGCGTGGGCTGGCCGCCGAAGCTCTCGATGAGGTCGTCGTAGCGGCCGCCGCCGAAGACGGACCGGGACACCTCGCCGGTGGAGTCGAAGCACTCGAAGACGACGCCGGTGTAGTAGTCGAGCCCGCGGGCGGTCGTCAGCGACACCTCGCAGAACTCGCCCGCGCCGAAGTCGTCGGCCGCGGCGAGCACGTTCCGGAGGTTCTCGACGGCGTCCGCGACCGCCTCGTCGCCGGCCGCCGCGACCGCGTCGAGGTCGTCGACCGTCTCGACGCCCGAGATGAGGTCGTCGAAGTCGCGCGCGGTGTCGCGGGCGAGGCCGGCGTCGGAGAGGAGCCCGACGTACTCGCCGTCGTCGACCTTCGCTCGCTTGTCGACCGCGCGGATCGCCGCCGCCGTGTCGACCGCTTCGGGGTCGGCGGCGAGCGAGCGCACGAGCCCGCCGAGGATGTCGCGGTGGGAGACGCGGAACTCGAAGTCGTCGCCGGTGAGCCCGAGGTCGGTCAGGGCGTCGGCGGCGACCGCGAGCACCTCGGCGTCGGCCTCGGGCGCCGAGGAGCCGAACACGTCGATGTTCGTCTGATAGAACTCGCGGAAGCGGCCCTGCTGGACCTGCTCGTAGCGCCAGAACGGGCGGGTGGAGACCCACTTGATCGGCTTCGACAGCTCCTGGCCCTTCGCGACGACCATCCGGGCGACGGTGGGGGTGAGCTCCGGCGTCATCGAGACGCCGCGGCCGCCCTTGTCCTCGAAGGCGTACAGCTCCTCGACGATCCCCTCGCCGGACTTGTCGACGTACATCTCCGTCCGCTCCAAGGCGGGGGTGGCGATCTCGCGGAAGCCGTGTCGGGCCGCCGCGTCCTCGATCGCGTCGGTCACCTCGCGCCGGGCGGACTGCTCGCCGGGATAGAAATCGCGGAATCCCTTGAGGCCGTCGTACATGAACGTCGGTTCGGTGAGGGCCCGCTTGAAAGCATCCCTTCCGCGCGCTCGGGCGCCGTCCGGCCGACCGGGGGCGAGGTCGGCGAACTCGGCGGCGGCGGTTACGACGTCCGGGTTCGCGGGTGGATCGGGTCCTCGTCGACGGACTCTCGTCGGTCGTTCTCCGGGGCTTCCTCCCGGTCGTCCGCCGGTTCGGCAGCGTCCGCGCCCGCCTCTCGGTCGACCGAGGGCGGGACTCGCGTCCGCGTCGCTACCGGTCGGGCGGCCGGCTCCTCGAAGGCCTCGGCGAGCGCGTCCCGTGCGTCCGCGGCGTCTCGTGGGTCGTCGACCATCGCGGCCGATCCTTGCGGACGAAGGGAGGAAACGCCGCTCGCACAGTAGCGAGGGTCTTTAACACGGGATCGGAGAACAGAGGCCCGACGCAGCGGGAGGGTCAGTCGTTCCGCCCGTGGACGTACGTCTGGTCGTGGTCCGGGAACACGTCGGTCACGGTCTCCTCGCCGTGCTCGTCCGCGATGAGCGTCCGGAGCTCGTCCTCGTAGTCCGCCTTGGGGACCTCCTCGCTCGGCCCCTGCTGGACGTCGAAGGTGGCGTCGACGAGCTGGTCGACGGCGTGGCGGCCGAACCCCGAGAGCGGCGAGATGTAGTCGATCCCGTTTCGGTCCTCGAGGCTCTGCGCCTGCGCCCGCGACACCGTCGGGACGCGGTCGTCGCGGCGCGTCCCGTCCGCGATGGCGTCGACGTCGAGCGCGGCGATGGTCTCTAACGCGTGCTCGTGGACCCGCTGGATCCCGTTCCGGGGGTACCCGTCCGCGACCATCGTCTCGGCGGCGCTCTCCGCCACCTCGCGGTCGAGGTCGACGCGCTCGAACGGGAACTCGAGCTCGGCGGCCGCCCGCTCGGCGTACTCCCAGTCGTCGGTGAGCCCGAAGCTCCCGGTGACGCAGCGGACGTCGTAGAACCGATCGAGGAGGTGAGCGGCGAGCGAGGAGTCTTTCCCGCCGCTGTACAGCAGCGCGAGCTCCATCTACCGTCGCTGGATATCGAAGCTCTGCTGTTCGGGCTGGAGCTCTTTGAGGAGCTCGCGCATCTGGTCCTCGTCGATCTGTCCCTGGACCCGTCCGCTCTGTGCCAGCGCGGCGACCTGCTGTTTCACCTTCTCGCCGAACTCGGGTTTCGACATCGCGACCGCGTTGAGCCGCTGGCGCGCGCCGTCGGTGAGGTGCTGTTTCAGCACCGCTTCCTGCTGGGCCTCGGCGCGCTCTTGGGCCTCCTGCTGGGCCTCGGCGTCGCCGCCCTGCTTGCGCTCGCGGAGCTCTTCCATCTTCTTCTCTCGCAGTTCTTCGAGTCGTTCGTCGTCGGGGTTGCCGCTCATACACGCCCGTTCTCGGTCCGTGCGAAAAACCATTTCGGCGGTCGCGACCCGCCCGTCTCGACCGGAACCGGTGTCGCGGTCGGCGGCACCCGGTCGACACGGTCCGCGCCGCTTAAACGGATCCTCGGCGTAGCCGGAGCCAATGAGCGAGTCGCGGGAGTTCTGTCCGCGCTGCGGCGACCCGGTCCCCGAGCGGCGCGACCCCCTCCCGGGCGAGCCGCGCGGGCGAGACGCGCTGCTCTGTGACGACTGCTACTTCGAGGACTTCGACTTGGTCGACGCGCCCGACCGGATCGAGGTGCTGGTGTGTTCCGGCTGCGGCGCCGTCAGGCGCGGCGAGTCGTGGCGCGACGTCGGCGCGCGCGACTACACCGACGTCGCCGTCGACGAGGTCGCGGAGGCGCTCGGCGTCCACGTCGACGCCGAGGACGTGGAGTGGGGCGTCGAGCCCGAGCAGGTCGACGAGAACAACGTGCGGATGCACTGCCGCTTCTCGGGCGTGGTGCGCGGCACGCTCCGCTCGGCGGAGGTGACGGTCCCCGTGAAGATCTCGCGGGGGACCTGCGACCGCTGCGGGCGCATCGCCGGGGGGTACTACGCCGGGATCGTTCAGGTCCGCGCGGACGAGCGCGACCTCACGCCGGCGGAGCGCGCGGCGGCCCTCGACATCGCCGAGGCGTACGTGGCCGACCAGGAGGCCGACGGCGACCGCGAGGCGTTCATCACCGAGGTGAACGAGACGGACGACGGACCGGACATCAAGCTCTCCTCGAACCGGCTCGCGCAGAACGTCGCGACGCGGATCACGGAGTCGCTCGGCGGGAGCTTCGAGTCGTACCCGACGCTCGTCACCGAGGACGGCGACGGCAACGAGGTGTACCGCGTCACGTTCGCGGTCCGGCTCCCGAAGTACGCGGCAGGCGAGATCGTCGACCCCGAGGACGGCGACGGGCCGGTCCTCGTCACCGGCGTCTCCGGCCGCCTCCAGGGCGTTCGGCTCGCGACCGGCGAGGAGTACACCTCCGCGTTCGCTGACGCGGAGGCGCCCGACGCGACCCGACTCGGCACCCGCGAGGACGCGACGGAGACGACGGTCGTGACCGTCGAGGACGAGAACGCGATCCAGGTACTCGACCCCGTCACCTACGAGGCGAAGACCGTGCCGAACCCCGCGTTCGTCGACGGCGACGCCGATTCGGTCCTCGCGTTCGAACACGACGGCGACGTTCACCTCGTGCCCGAAACGGGGACGGAGCCGGCCGCAACGTCACCGCGAAGCCGGGACTAGCGCCTTCCTCACGGACCGGGTCGAACTCGTCTTGAGCGTTGCCCGCAGGAGAGACGAAACTGATCGTTCGTGGGAAGAGCGTCGCGAAAGCGGTCGGGCGCATCGACGCGCCAGCGGGGACGTGTCGTCGGTCAGTCGGCGCGGGCGGGCCGTTCGCGGCCGAGGGCTGCGGCGCGCTCGGAATCGGTTACCTCGATGCCGCGGCGTTCGAGCTGCTCGATGAATTCGGCCTCGCTCAGCCCTGCCTGTGCGGCCGCCTGCGACAGCGTCAGGGTTCGCGCACCGTACAGCGTCAGCGCACTCGACAGCCCGTTCGTGGCCATACACCCAGTAGTCGCGTGAGGGATTATGAAGGTTACTACTTCATTGAGGGGCCTAGTACACCTTATACGATATATATTGACAGACGATCGGTACGGAGAGACTAATACAGCCCGCCTCTCGCTCCCCTCGCCCGCAGGAATTATACCGCTCTACGGCCGACACCCGGACATGGACAGACAACAGGTCATGGCCCTGTTCTTCGCGTTTCTCATGCTGAGCTCGATGGTCGCGTACGGCGTCTCGCTGCTGTAACGGGTTCCTCCGCGGTGCGGCTCGTCGCTCCCCGCGAGCCGCCGCGCCCTCTCAGCCGTCGCCCCACACGTCCGACAGGGGGTGGTCCTTCCGTCGGTCCGCGTCCCGCTCGGAGCGGGTCCGGACCGACTCGCCGTCGGCCGTGCCGCTGTCAGCGGTCGGGTCGCCGCCGCCGGCCTCCGAGTCGCCGTTGCCGCGAGACGAGCGATCCGCGTTCCCGCGCTCTGACCCGCCCGACCGTCGACTTCGCCGCCGCCCCGTTCCCGCGCCGTTCGAGGGCGACGCGTCGATTCCGGCGAGCGCGGCCTCGGGGTCGAACGCCGGCAGCGACGGGGGCGTCATCGCGTCGATCTGATCGCGGAACCACGACGGCGTGTCGGCCTCGGCGCGCTCGAACAGGTCGAGCAGGGAGTCGTCGGCGAGGTACGTCGCGCCGTAGTCGTCGGGCGACCGGACGACCCGGCCGCACGCCTGGATGACGGTACGCAGCGCGGTGCGGTGGTACCACGCCCACTGGCCGTCTTCGAGCCGGCGGGCGACCCGCGAGTCGTTCGTGTTCCGATACGGCGCCTTACACACCACCTGCCATCGACACAGGGCGTCCTTCAGGTCCAGCGCCTCCTCCATCTTCACGGAGACGAACACCTCCGGGTCCGAGCTCGACTTCCACGCCTCCAGCTCCGCGTCGCGATTCTGCCGATCGTGGCGCCTGACGCGCGCGGCGACGCCGAACTCGCCGAGGCGCTCGGTGAGCCGCTCGGCGATGTCGTACGAGTGCGCGTGGACGAGCCCCTTCTCGTCGGGATGTTCCGCCATCAGTCGGACGATCAGCCGGGCGATCTTCGGGGTCGTCTCGTCGCGGTGCTCGTACGTCATCGACCCCTGCGTCACGTCGTACAGCGGGCGGTTCGCGAGCGGGAACGTGTGCTCGACGTCGACGAGGGCGACGTCGGCGGGGTCGAGCCCGACGCCGCGGCAGAACGCCTCCTTCGAGAGGATCGTCGCCGACAGCAGCGCGAACCGGTTGCCGCGGTCCCACACCGTGTGCCTGAGGTACCGCGCGGGGTCGAGCGGCTTGATCGCTATCGTCGACTCCTCGCCGCCCGGCTGGTCGACGACCCACGTGGTCGGCGTCTCCGGATCGCGGTAATCCTCGAGGAACCAGCCGAGCTCGCCGATGAGTTCCTGAAGGCGGTCGCGTCGGGCGACCTCCTCGCGGTCGAGTTCCGGTCGCCCGACCAGCTCGTCTTTCGCGCGGATCGACACATCGCGGAGGGTCTCGACGAACCGCGCGGTCCGGTCTATCGCGTCCTCCTCCGGGCCGGCGTCGGCCGCGACGTCGGGGACGCCGACGTCGTCCCACACCGGGACGCGCTCGGGCGAGATCTCGATGGTGGCGTACATCTCGGCCCACTCCGCGAGCCCGTGCGCCTCGTCGATCACGACCACGTCGCGCTTGCGGAACACCTCGGAGCCGGCGGTGCGCATGAAGTACGCGAGCGTCATGGCGGCGAAGCGGTTCCCGGAGGCGATGGCGCGGTCGGAGAAGTACGGACAGCGGTGCCGGATCGAGCAGTCGAACCCCTGCTGGCGCGCGCAGGGCGCGCGGTTCACGGGCGTGTCGTGCTCGCCCGGGAGCACGCAGTCGTAGTTCGACTTCCCGCGGATCACCGCGAGGTCGTCGAGCAGGTCGTCGGCCGCGACGTCGTCGATCTGCGACACCTGCGGGGTCGTGTAGTAGGCGCCGGTCGCCTCGCTCGGCGCCGCCTCGCCCGCGGTCTCGGCCGCGCCCATGATCGCCCGGGCGAGCAGCGACTTGCCGCTGCCCGTCGGCGCGCGCACCAGCACGACCCGGTTGCCCGCCGCGAAGGCGTCGCGGATGTCGTCGAGGGCCCGCTCCTGTGCGCCGCGGAAGCTCGGCGCGGGAAATTCGTCGGGGATCCGGCTCGAGTCCACACGACGCCCTCGCGCGCTGTCGGAATTAAACCCTCGCTTGGCGGCCGCCGTCGACCGAGCCGGCGACGGCGGGGCGGGCTCGGAGCGCGGTCACGCCTGCCCGTGCGTCTCGATGTTCTCCCAGACGATCGCCATCAGCTCGCCGGTCTTCGTCACGAGGTCCTCGACGGCGTTCTCGTCGACCCCGGCGGCCGACGCGCAGCCGAGGTCGCGGATCGCCTTCGTCGCCGACACGTGGTGGACGTGGACGCGGTCGTCGCCGGCGCGCTCGTACACGACGGTGGTACACGGAAGCATTCCCGCCAGGGTGGGGTCGATGCGCAGCGCGTCGTACGCGATTTCGGGGTGGCAGACGACGATCAGCGCCGTCCGCTCCACGTCGTCGTGGCCGAGCATCCCCTGGATCATCTCGTCGAGCCGCGTGACGCGCACCGTCTCGAAGTCGGCGAGCTCGTGTTCGAGCTGGACGAACGGCACCGCGTCCTCGAAGGGAATGTCGACGGTCGTGTGGAGCGCCTCGTCGGCGGTCGGCGCGGGGAGTGCGGCGTCGCTCATGAGAATCTCTCACACGCTACCCGGTGAAGTCCGTTTCGCCCTCCCAACACCTGCCGCTACCTTCGACGGGGAACTGCGACGCCGGGGCGCCGTCGCCCGACCGAGACGGACTCTGTCCGGCGGCCGCCCGTCGGGCGATGCGTGATCGAGTTCGAGCGGGCGGCCCGGCTACTCGTACGTCATCTGCGCGCTGGACGGCTCCCCGTTCGTCTGGTCGCGGCGCTGGCGCGGAGACGCGGCGGGATTCGAGCAGGAGGCGGTGTCGGTCGACAGCGGGGAAGCCGACGGCCGCGACCGAAGGGAGGCTCAGGGGACGCGCGACCGATAGGTTCGAGCCGCGCTCGTCGGGGTCACTCGCTTCGTCGAAGAAATGCTCCGGCTGGGATTCGAACCCAGGTCATCACCGTGAGAGGGTGATATGATTGGCCGGACTACACCACCAGAGCACGTCCGTTCGTCGCAATCTACGGTAGGAAAGACGATAGTAAAACAGTTCCGTTTCGACGCCGCCGTGCCCCGGTTTATCGTGGCGAGCCGCGTTCAGACGTCGACGGCGAACGGCTCCGGTCCGGGCTCGACGTCGCCCGCCGCCGCGCCGATCGCGGCGAGGAGGTCCGCGACCCCGTCGAGGTCGGTCGCGTCGATCACCTCGACCGGCGTGTGCATGTACCGGTTCGGGATCGAGACGTTGAGCGCGGGGGTTCCGCCCCGCACCGTGTAGAACGCGTCCGCGTCGGTGCCGGTGCGGGTGCCGGCGGCCTGAAGTTGGACGTCGACGTCGGCGGTCGCGGCCGCGTCGCGCGCGAGGTCGACGAGGACCGGGTGGTTCGCGCTGCCGCGTCCGATCACCGGACCGGCGCCGAGTTCGATCGGGCCGCGGCGCTCGCGGTCGACGTCCGGGTTGTCGGTGGCGTGCGTGACGTCGACCGCGACGAACGCGTCGACGTCCTCGAGGTCGACGCCGACCATCTGAGCGCCCCGGAGACCGACCTCCTCCTGAACGGTCGAAACCGCGTAGACGGTGGCGTCGACGTCCGCCTCGGTAGCCCGGCGAAGCCCCTCCGCGGCCGCCCACGCGCCGGCCCGGTTGTCGACTCCGCGGGCGGCGAGTCGGTCGCCGGCGAGGTCGCGAACGCCCGTCGAGAAGGTGACCGGGTCGCCGATCTCGACGCGGTCGCGCGCCTCCTCGGCGTCGTCGACGCCGATGTCGACGAACTGGCCGGCCACGTCCTCGTACTCGTCGTCGCCGCCGTCGCGGAGGTGGATCGCGGTCTGTCCGATGACCCCCTGGACCGGCTCCTCGGCGTGGACCGTGACGTGCTGGCCCTTCGAGACGGTGCGGTCGGCGCCGCCGATCCGCGCGATCCGGAGGAACCCCTCGTCGAGCACGTCGCGGACGATGAACCCGATCTCGTCGGCGTGGCCGGTGACGGCGACCGTCGGCGCGTCCGGGTCGCCCTCGTAGACCGCCGCGGCGTTGCCGTAGGCGTCGATGTCGACCCGGTCGCGAACGCGTCGACGTAGTCGGTCCAGACCCGCTGGGCGGCCGTCTCGAACCCCGAGGGGCTCGGCGTCGCGAGGAGGTCGTCGAGGAACGCTCGGCGCTCGGCGTCCATGGACGAGGCTGTCGGCCGGCGAGCAAGAAAACACCGATATCGGGGATCCGCTCCGGAGGCCGGCGACGGCCGATCAGTACGGGGCCGACCGACGCAAGCGCTTTGGGGCGCCCGCCCGTCCGATCGACATGGACATCCTCCGAAGCGTCCGGGCGGTCGCCGAGGCCGAGGGGCCGGGCGTCGTCGACTGGGACCGGGCCGCGGCGGCCGCGAAGCGCGCCACGGACCCCGGATCGATCGCGCTCACCGACGCGGAGCGTGCCGGGTACGCGACCGACGTCCGCGACGCCCGATCGCGGCTGGCCGCGGTGGCGGGGATCGACTTCGACGTCCCCGACGCCGTCGAGGTCCAGAACCGACACCACTGGATCGACGCGAGCGTCGGCACCTTCCGACGCGTGATGGACCCGATCGAGGCGGCCGCGGTCGGCGACGGCGAGGAGGTCGGAGCGGTCGGGAATCCCGGGGCCGACTCGCTCGACGTGATGCCGGACAGCGCGCCCGGACCGATCGGGCCCGCGCCCGGCGCCGCGTTCGCGCGGGACCTCTCGCGGGTCGCCAACACGGGGTCGATGGCGTTCGCGCTGGGGTTCCTCGCGCGCAACGTCCTCGGTCAGTACGACCCGCTCCTGCTCGCTGACGAGCCGGACGCCGACCACGGGCTCTACTTCGTTCACCCGAACATCGTCGCGGTCGCGGACGCCTTAGACGTGGAGTACCCCCGGTTCCGCCGGTGGATCGCGTTCCACGAGGTGACCCACGCCGCCGAGTTCGGCGCGGCCCCGTGGCTCCCCGAGTACCTGGAGTCGCGCGTCGAGCGCGGGATCGAAGGGATGGTCGGCGGCGCTGGCGGCGTCGAGGGAACGGCCGGACGCGGGCTTGACCCCGACGCGTTCGCGGAGCTTCAGACCGCGATGACCGCGGTCGAGGGGTACGCAGAGGTGCTGATGGACCGCGCGTTCGACGACGAGTACGCGGACCTCCGGCGGAAACTGGACGAGCGCCGCGGCGGCGGCGGACCGGTGCGCCGACTCGCGCAGCGCCTCCTCGGGCTCGGCCTCAAGCGCCGCCAGTACGAGCGCGGCGCCGCCTTCTTCCGGCACGTCGCCGACGCGCGCGACATCGAGGCCGCGGGCGCCGTCTGGGAGCGCGCCGAGAACCTCCCGACCGCCGCGGAGATCGACGACCCCGAGGCGTGGCTCGTCCGGGTCGACCCCTGAGCGCGGGGCGAGTCACTCCAGTTCGAGGTCCCGTTCCCGGGGTTCCTCGCCCCGGTCGGACTCGATCCGGTCGAACCGCTCGTCGAGGTCCTCGGTCGCGAGCAGGCGGTCGAGTCTGCGCTCGAACTCGGCCTCGTCGATCTCGCCGGTCGCGTACCGCTCGCGCAGCGCCGCGACCGGGTGGTCGGCCGCCGTCGCGTTCGTCGATCCGACGGTCTCGTCGGCAGGGGCCGCATCGTCGTCCGACGCGACGAGCGGGAAGTCCTCGCCGAGCACCAACACCAACGGGATCAGGATGAAGAACCCGGTGATGAACACGGCGGGGATCAGCGCTCCCAGGACGGTCGGGAGGAGGACGGCGAGAAGCGACGTGAGCCCGAACGAGAGGATCGCGATGAGGCCGATGAGCCGCTTCTTCTCGAACGTGGGGAGGGCCATGTGTCACGTACGCTGTCGCGCTGACAAAAGCGTACTGCCGGGGTGAGAGCCTCGACCGCCGGGCCGGTGTTCGCCCGCCCGCGACCGACGGCTATTCCTCGCGGGCGCGCCCACGCCGATCCGTGCTCAGGTACGTGACGACGAACCCGGGGAAGGTGCGCGAGGCGGAGCGGTACCTCCCGGACGGCTCGGTGGAGCGGCTCGACTTCGACTACACGGAGATCCAGGCCGACGGACTCGGTCCGATCGCGGCGCGGGGGGCCCGCGAGGCGTACCGCCACGCGGACGCGCCGGTCCTCGTCGACGATGCGGGGCTGTTCGTCGAGGGGCTCGACGGCTTCCCGGGCCCGTACTCCTCGTACGTCGAGGACACGCTCGGGATCGAGCGGGTCCACGAGATCGCCGCCGACCTCGACGACCGCCGCGCCGCCTTCCGCTGCGTGCTCGGCTACTGCGACGGCGAGGGGTTCGCGGCGAGCCCCGACCCCGTCGACCGGGGAGACCGCGACGCGGCCGCGGCGGCGGGGCCGGACGGCGAGGGCGACGGCGGATCGGACGGGACCGACGCGGAGCCGCTCCCGGTCAAGCTGTTCGAGGGGTACGTCCCGGGCCGGATCGTCGCGCCGCGGGGCGACGGCGGGTTCGGCTACGACCCGATCTTCGAGCACGATGGCGAGACGTTCGCGGAGATGGACACCGACCGGAAGAACGCCGTGTCGCACCGCGGGCGGGCCTTAGCGAAGTTCGCTGAGTGGTACGCGGACCGCTGAAGCTCGCCCCGTCGAGCCGCGGACGACGACCGAGTCGGGACCGACTCAGGCCGCGGCCGCGATCGCGTCTGCGAGGAGGTCGGCGCCGAGGTCGATCTCGCGTTCGGTGACGTCGAGCGGCGGGAGGATCCGGAGGACCTCGTGGCCGCACGCGAGCGTGAGGAGGCCGCGCTCGAACGCGTTCTTCACGACCGCGTCCCGGCGCTCTTTGGTGTCGAACTCGAGGGCGCACAGCAGCCCCTTCCCGCGGACGTCGTCGACCGGGTCGAGGTCGGCGTCGCGCATCGTTTCGATGAACTGCCGGCCGCGGACGACGGCGTTGTCGGTGAGGTCCGCCTCCTCGATCGCGTCGAGCGTGAGCGCGCCCTGCGCGGAGGCGATCAGGTCGCCGGCGCCCCACGTCGAGGAGAGGCGGCCGGTCTCCTCGGGGAACACGTCGCCGCGCGAGACGGTCGCGCCCACGCGCAGCCCCTTCGCGCTCGCGATCACGTCGGGGTCGTACGCGTAGTGGTCGGACCCCCACATCTCCCCGGTGCGACCGACGCCGGTCTGGATCTCGTCGGCGATCACCGTGATGTCGTGTTCGTCGGTGATCGCCGCGATCTCGTCGGTGAACGCCTCCGAGGGGAACCGGTAGCCCCCCTCGCCCTGGATCGGTTCGAGGACGAGATAGGCCACGTCGTCCGGGTGGACGGTCCCGCGTTCGGGGTCGAGCTTCTTCCGGAGCCGCGAGACGCCGTCCGCGAAGAAGCCACAGGAGCAGGTCTCGGGCGAGCAGGTCCGGTCCTCGCAGAACGGGACGTCGGTCACGCCGCTCACCTCGGGGAAGTCGCGGCGGTAGACGGACTTCGATCGGTTGAGCGAGAGCGCGCCCAGCGTCCGGCCGTGGAACGCCCCGTCGAAGGTGATCGCGTACGTGGCGCCGTCCGAGGCGTCGTAGGCGATCTTGATGGCGTTCTCGACCGCCTCGGCGCCGGAGTTCGAGAGGAAGACGGTGTCCATATCGTAGTGACTCGTCAGGTCCGTCAGGCGGTCCATGAGCCCCGAGGCGCCGGGTATCCCGTCGTCCGGCGAGGGGCCGCCCGCGGCGTAGAAGTCCTGTCCCGCGATCTTCAGCGGGTCGACGAGGTCGAACTCCGCGAGCCGGTCCATCACGAGCGGGTTGTTGTACCCGAGCGGCGCGGCGGCGACGTGGCTGGTGAAGTCCATGAGGACGTTGCCGTCGACGTCGGTACAGAAGGGGCCCTCGGCGGGGGCGGTGCGGTCCCAGACGAACTCGTAGACGTAGGTGCTCGGCGCGGCCGACTCGTGGTGGTACTCGACCCACTCGCGGGCGCGCTCGCCGGGGAGGTCGTCGACGGCAGGCGTGGCTGTGTCGCGGTCCATGCGCAACGATCGCGCCCGGGCGAGATAAATCCGGGCGACCGCGGGGAAGTCGGGGAGACATCCGACGTCCGTTCGCTCGCCCTCGTCCGGGGTAGAGACCGGATCCGTCGGCGCGACGCGTCGAAACGCGTGTTCGGTTCGGACACGAGTCGAGACGTAAAATGTGGTAAAGTACCATACTACGGAAAATTTTTATAGAATCGCAATCATACATACGCCTGCGTTCGAGGTGGTCAGCAATGCCCATGCTCGAACCGGCGAACACGTGGACGCAAGGACTCGACTTCCCGAGCCGACTGTTCGAATCCGGTAGCAACGACTACCAACTGTACGAGGAGGACGGCGAGTTCGTCCTCTCGGTCGAGCTTCCGGGGTTCGACCCCGCGGAGATCACCGCCTCGTGGAACAACGGCGTGCTCAACGTCGCCGGCGAACACGAGGACGAGACCCGGGGGGCCCGCCGGACGTATCACCGGCGGTTCCGCTTCCCGAAGGCGATCGACGAGGAGGGTATCGAGGCCGAGTACCGGAACGGCATCCTGACGGTCCGACTTCCCGTGACCGTCGAGGACGCCGTCTCCGGCACGGAGATCGAAATCGAGAGTTAACGCCGATCCCGTCGGTTTCGCCGGCCGTCTGCCGGCCGCCTCCGATCCGTTTCCCCGTCCGTTTTTCGCCGTCCGCGCGTTCCAAGACGGCCGGTCGCGTCGACCCAGCACGCCTTTGGGTTCCCGGCGCGACGGGCGAGACATGAACCGCGAGGAGTTCGCCGCCAGCATCGACCACACCGTCCTCGGTCCGGAGACGACCCCGGCCGACGTGCGAACCGTTCTCGACGAGGCCGCCGATCACGGGATGAACGCCTGTATCCCGCCGTGTTACGTGTCCGAAGCGGCCGAGTACGAGAACGCGCCCGAAACGATCGCGACCGTGGTCGGGTTCCCGCACGGCCAGCACGCCCCGGCGGTCAAGCGCGACGAGGCGGTCGCGGCGTGGGAGGACGGCGCCGACGAGGTCGACATCGTGATCAACGTCGGCCGGCTCAAGGCGGGCGACGACGGCGCGGTGGCGGACGAGCTCGCGGACGTCGTCGCGGCCGTCCCGGTCCCGGTGAAGGTGATCGTCGAGACGGCGCTGCTCGACGACGCCGAGAAGCGTCGCGCCTGCGAGGCCGCCGTCGCCGCCGACGCCGACATGGTGAAGACCTCGACCGGCTTCGCGGACGGCGGCGCGACGGTCCCCGACGTGGAGCTGATGAGCGAGTACCTCCCGGTGAAGGCCTCCGGCGGCGTCGGCTCCTACGCGGAGGCGACCGCCATGCTCGACGCCGGCGCCGTCCGGATCGGCGCCTCCGCCGGCGTCGACATCGTCGAAGGGTACCCTGAGTGACGGAGCCGCTCGCCGTTCTCCCGGCGTGAAAATACGGTCGGACGGATTTATAATCGGAGCGCGTACGGGAGGCCATGAGCCACCAACCGGGATCGCAACGCTTCGACCTCGACGCGGCGTTCAAGGCGTTCGGCGCGGTCGGAATCGCCATCTCCGTCGCGCTCATCGTCGGCGTGCTCGCCCTGACGGATCCGTTCGGAGAGTACGTCACCGCGTCGCCCGCCGTCTTCGGTACCCTCCTCTCGACCGCCCTCGTCGTCGCGGTCGGCTACACGACGTACGCGCTCCGCCGACGCTGACGAGGGACCCGCCTGCCGAGGTCCGGCCGCGACGCCGGGAGACATAAACCGCTCGCGGGCGGAGCGACGCGCATGACCGACGAGTCGACCGACGAGGCCGTGGAACGCTTCCTCGACCGAGCGGCGGCGGCGCTCGACGACTACGACGAGGGGTACGCGGACGCGGACGCGACGCTGGCGACCCTGCGCACGCACGTCGACGAGCTGTCGGCGGGCGTCGAGGGGAGCGAGGACGGAGGGAGCGAGGGCAGGGGGAGCGAGGACGGGGGGAGCGAGGAAGAAGAGAGCGAGGACCGGGAGGGGTAGCGCGCGACCGGCTACGGGTCGGCGCCGATCAGTTCCCGGACGCGGCCGACGTACTCCGCGAAGGCCGCGTCGCCGCGCTCGCGAGGGCGCTCGACGTCGACGTCGACCACCTCGCGGACGCGACCCGGCTCCGCGGCCATCACGACGATTCGGTCCGCGAGCGTCACCGCCTCCGCGACGTCGTGCGTGACGAAGAGGACCGTCTTGCCGGTCGAGGCCCACACGTCGAGCAACTCCCGCTGGAGCATCTCGCGGGTCTGGGCGTCGACCGCGCCGAACGGCTCGTCCATGAGGAGGAGGGCCGGGTCGACGGCGAGCGCCCGGGCGATGGCGACGCGCTGTTTCATCCCGCCGGACAGCGATTTGGGATAGGCGTCGCGAAACTCCGTCAGCCCGACGAGGTCGAGCATCTCGTCGACGCGCGCCTCGCGCTCGGCGGGCGAGCGGTCGCTCCGTTCGAGCCCGAACCCGACGTTCTCCGCGACGGTGAGCCACGGGAACAGGTGGTACTCCTGGAACACCACGCCCATGTCGGTCGTCGGCTCCGTGACCCGGGTGCCGTCGAGCAGCACCCGACCGTCCGTCGCCTCGGTCAGTCCGGCGACGATCCGGAACAGCGTCGTCTTCCCGCAGCCCGACGGACCGACGAGACAGACGAACTCCCCGTCCGCGACCGAGAACGACACGTCGTCGAGCGCGCGGACCGGATCCCCGTCGCCGTCGCCGGCGTACGTCTTGCCGACCCCGTCGAGGGCGACGCTCGCCTCCCCCGGGGACGGGGCCGCGCTCTCGTTCACGCCCGCCATACCAACACCCGCCGTTCGACCGCGCGGAACGCCACGTCGACGATCAGGAACATCAGGCTCAACACGAGGATGTACGCGATGGCCCGGTCGACGCGGAGGTTGTTGCTCGCGCGGATTATCTCGCGGCCGACCCCGGGGACGCCGAATATCTCCGAGGCGACGACGAGCATCCAGCACCGGCCCAGTCCGGTCCGGATCCCGGTCATGATCCCCGGCATCGACGCCGGCAACACGATCGACCGGACCGCGTCGAGGTCGCCGCGGACGCCCAGCGTCCGCCCCACGTCGAGGAGGTCGTCGCTCACGCCTTCCACGGCGCCGTACGACGCGTAGAAGTTGATCCAGAAGGCGCCGACCGCGATGATGAAGGCGGCGCCCCAGTCGTTGATCCCGAACCACGCGATCGCGAAGCCGATGAGCGCGAGCGGCGGCACCGGTCGCAGCGTCCGGACGAGCGGCGCCGTCAGGTCGTCCAGCAGGCGGCTCCACCCGAAGGCGACGCCGGCGGCCACCCCGAGCCCGGTCCCGGCGATCGTCCCCGGGACCCAGTGGCGGACGCTCTGACGGAGCGCGGTCGTCATGTCGCCGGACGCGAGTTCGCCGACGAACGCCCCGCCGACCGCGACCGGCGAGGGGAGGACGAACGGGTCCTGCGTGAGCGAGGCGGCGTGCCAGACGACGAGGAAGCCCGCAATTCCGGCGGCCCCGCGGAGCAGCCGGCGGCGGTCGCCGAGCCCGACGCTCGCGAACGCCCCGCCGTCGCCCCCGACGCGCGGTCCGGTTTCGGTCGCCATCAGAGCGAGTCGTACACCTCGAGGTCGAATATCGCGTCGGTCGACAGCGGCTCGTCGATCTGCCCGTTACCGGCCGCGAACTCCGAGAACACCTGCGTCGCCTCCGTGATCTCGTTGGGGTCCGTGATGAAGTTCGACAGCGGCGAGTCGAGCGCGTCCCGCGCGCGGTCGGCCGGCATCCCGATCCCCTCCTCGACGTGGGACGCGGTCGCGTCCGGGTTCGCGTCGATGAACTCGGTCGCGCGGACGTGCTGTTCGAGGAACTGCGCCGCGAGCGGCGAGTCTCGGACCGCATCGCTCATCAGGGTGACCGCGGCGGGCTGGCCGGGGAGAACCTCGGCGGCGGTCCGGAGCATCGTCACGGACGACCCCTCGGCCTGCGCGATGGTCGGCACCGGCTCCATGATCGATGTGCCGTCGATCTCGTCGTTGGCGATCGCCTGCCACACCGCGCTCGCGCCGTTGATCTCGAGGATCTCCACGCTGTCGTTCTCGGCGGGGTCGACGCCGACGTCGCGGAGCCAGTACCGGAGCAGCACGTCCGGGACGCTCCCCTGCGGGAACGTGCCGAACGTGAACGGCTCGCCCCGCTCCTCCGCCCACGTCGCGAACGCGTCGGCGCCCTGCCGCTCGAACGTCTCGTGGAACGACTCCTCGGCCATGATCCCCATCGGCTCGCGGATGTTCGCGGCGGTCACCTGCGCGGCGATCCCGCGATCGATCGCGATCATCGCGGGAACGATCCCGAACATCGCGACGTCGATGTTCCCGCCGCCGAGCGCCTGAACGATCGCCGGCCCGTTGCCGAACTCCTGACCGGTGATCTCGGCGTCGATCTCCGAGAAGTACCCCTCGCCCTCCATCACGTACCACTGGAGGTCGGGGTAGATCGGCATATGTGCGACCGTCAGTTCGTCGAGTCCACCGCCGTTTCCGCCACCGAGACAGCCGGCGAGGCCGACCGTCGCAGTTCCGCCCGCGGCCGCGAGGAAGGACCGTCGCGACGCCGTCCGCGCTGATTCGTACACGTGTACGCGAAGACCCTTACGGGTAACACCCTCGCGTCACCAGCAACAGACGCGCATTCCGGTGACGGCGACACGCAGAGAAGTACCCGTCTCAGACGCTCTTGGGCGCTCTTAGCCACTCTTTGACGTATTTTCTCGATCGGTTTTCGTCACCGATAGACGCAATTGTTGCTCCCATCGTCCCGTCGGCCGGAATCGCTCCGTGGGCGGCGGTCAGGCCCCACCGACCGCGTCCTCGTCGAACAGTCCCAGGTCCTCGGCGACGAGGTCGGCGAGGCGGTCTTTGATCGCGGGATCGACCTCGGCGACGGACTCGCCGTCGTGTTTCTGGGCGTTGTGTTTCTCGAGCGCGTCCGCGAGGTCGTCGAGGGGCACGCGGGTCTCCGTCTCGCACTCGTCGCACACGATCGGGACGGACGGCTCGTCGGTGGACATGATCCGTACGATCTCCCGTGGCGGATATATGCCTTCGGGGGCCGGGGGCGGCGCCGCCGGGTCCCGGGGTCGGTCCTGCTCCGGCCGACGCCGCCAACCGCCACCGTCTACTGGGCGCGCCGCGACGCTCCGTCATGGACGTTCTCGTGACGGGAGGCGCCGGCGGGATCGGCGGCGGGGTCGCGCGATCGCTCGCGGCCGCCGGCCACGACGTGCTCGGCGTCGACCGCGACGCCGAGGGGCTCGCGGCCCTGCCCGACGCGGTCGAGACCGCCGCGGTCGACCTCCGGGACGAAGCCGCAGTCCGAGACCTGCTCGCGGACCGCCCGCTCGACGCGGTCGTCTCCTGCGTCGGCGGCTACGAGATCGCGGCGATCGAGGACACCTCGGCCGAGGCGTTCCGCCGGCAGGTGGAGACGAACCTGACAGCGGTCCACGCGACCGTTTCCGCGGCGCTGCCGACGCTGCGCGAGCGGGGCGGCCGCGTCGTGGTCGTCGGGTCGATGGTCGGGTCGGTGGCGCTGCCGTACCACGGCGCCTACAGCGCCGCGAAGGCCGGCCTCGATGCCTACGTCGACGCGCTCCGCCGAGAGGTCGGACCTCGGGGAGTCGCCGTCGCGCTGGTCGAACCGGGGCCCGTCCCGACCGGCTTCAACGAGCGAGCCGCCACGGCGGTCGAGGCCGAGAACGGCGAGGCGACGGGCGACGAGGGGCCGAGCGGCGAGGGGCCGTACGCCGACGCCTACCGCGCGTTCGAGGGGTACTCCCCGGCGGCGACGGACGTCGAGACGGTCGTCGAGCGCGTGGTGACCGCGACGACTGCGGACCGGCCGGGGACCCGGTACCGCGTGAGCCGCCGGGCGCGGTGGCTGCCCCGGCTCGCGCGCGTCCTCCCGGACCGGGTGTACGACCGACTCGTCCGAGCCGGACTTCCCGGCGGGCTCCTGTGGCGGCTGCTCCACCGGTAGCCGTCTCGCGGCGGACGTCTCCCGCGGGGCGCGCCGCGGCGAGTCAGTCGTCCGCCGCGCCGGACGACGCCCCCTCGGACTCCTCCGGGTCGTCCGCGCTCTCGGCCTCGGACTCCGCGTCGGCCGCCGCCGTTCCGTTCCCCTCGGCGTAGAACTCCTCGGGCGAGGCGTCGATCCGCTCGAACTCGCCGAAGTCGCGCTCGTGGTGGCGGATCATCTGCTCGACGATCCACGCGCTGTACCGCTCCGAGTAGCCCCAGTCGGCGTCCGCGTCGTCGACGTCGAACCGGTCGTCGGTGGCCAGCGCGGCGTACAGGTGGTAGAAGCCGAGGACGACGTCACCGAAGTCCCGCGCCTCGCCGCCGATGTCACGACGCTTCTCGGCCAGCTCCTCGCGGCCGGCGTCGGTGAGCGCGAAGTACTTCCGGTCGGGCTCGTCGTCGCGCTCGACGCGCTCGGCGACGCCCTTCTCCTCGAACTTGTAGAGGATCGGGTAGACGGAGCCGTAGGAGGGCTCCCAGTGCCCGCCGCTTATCTCGGTGATCTCACCGAGCAGCTCGTACCCGTATCGGGGACGCTCGTCGAGCAGCTCCAACACGAGATACGAGATCAGTCCTTTCGGCGGGCCGCTTTTCCGCATCGTCTCCATCTTTCGGGGTCGCGTCGAAAGGGTTTCGATCACGGCGACTCCGGGGCCGCTCGGCCGGAAGCGACGTCGTCCGAACCGGTTTCCCGGTGCGAACGACGCCGGATCGTGGCCCCAGTTCCGACGGACGGATCCCGCGACCGTCCCCCCGTTTCCGGTCTACGGGACGACCCGCAAACCCCTAAGTCGCGGGGCCCGAACCCCGAGTATGGTCGAGGCTCCACAGACCGCCGAAGGGTGGTTCTCGCTACACGACTTCCGCTCGATCGACTGGGACGCCTGGCGCGAGGCGCCCGAGTCCGAACGGGAGCGGGCTATCGAGGAGGGCGAAGCCTTCCTGAAGCACCGCGAACTGGTCGCAGACGCCGACGACGGCGAGTCCGCGCTGTTCTCCGTGCTCGGGCACAAGGCCGACCTCCTGTTCCTCCACTTCCGGCCGGCGCTCGACGACCTGTCCGCGATCGAGCGCCGCTTCGAAGACACCGCGCTCGCGGAGTTCACCGAACGGGAGACCTCCTACGTCTCCGTCACCGAGGTGTCCGGGTACGTCTCCGACGACTACTTTGAGGAGGGCGCCGACGCCGTCGACGAGGGGCTCCGCCGGTATATCGAGGGGAAGCTGAAGCCCGAGATCCCGGACGACGAGTACGTCAGCTTCTATCCGATGAGCAAGCGCCGCGGCGAGGAGCACAACTGGTACGACCTCGAGTTCGAGGAGCGCGCCGAGCTGATGGCGGGCCACGGCGAGGTCGGCAAGGAGTACGCCGGCAAGATCAAGCAGGTGATCGCCTCCTCCGTCGGCTTCGACGACCACGAGTGGGGCGTCACGCTGTTCGGCGCCGACCCGACCGACATCAAGGACATCGTCTACGAGATGCGGTTCGACCCCGCCTCCTCGCGGTACGGCGAGTTCGGCGACTTCTACGTCGGCCGCCGGTTCCCGCCGCGCGACCTCGACGCCTTCCTCGCGGGCGAGACGGTCCCGACCGGCCGCGTCCCCGAGGCGGACAGCGCGGGCCATCCGCACGACGAGGGCGGCGGCCACGGCGACCACGCGCACGGCCGCGATGAGGGGCACGACCGCTCCGGCGCGGGCGGCGGCTCGGCTCACGGCGACCACCCGCACGGCGAGGAGGCGACCGGCGGGGAGGGCGACCATCCGCACGGCGAGGGCGACGGTCACGGCGACGAGGGAGGCCATCGCGACGGCGATGGCGGTGACGGCGTCGACGACGCCGACATCCGCGGCGAGCTCGCGGACCTCGACATCTACGCCGGGAAGCCCCACGGCGAGGACGTGTACGCCACCGTGCTGTACAGCGAGGCCGACACCGACGCGCTGTTCGACGAGGTCGAGGGGCTCCGCGGCAACTTCGACCACTACGGCACCCACGTCAAAACGGCCGTCTACGAGGGCCGCCACACCGACCGCGCCGCAGTGGTCTCGATCTGGGACACCGCGTCGGCGGCCGAGACCGCTGCCGGGTTCCTCTCCGAGCTGCCCGACATCGTCGCGCGCGCCGGCGAGGAGTCCGGCTTCGGCACGATGGGAATGTTCTACACCGTCAAGCCCGACTACCAGACGGAGTTCGTCGAGACCTTCGACGACGTCGGCGAGCTGCTGGGGGAGATGGACGGCCACGTCGAGACCGACCTGATGGTGAACGTCGAAGACGAGAACGACATGTTCATCGCCAGCCAGTGGAACGCGAAGGAGGACGCGATGGCGTTCTTCCGCTCCGACGAGTTCTCCGAGACCGTCCAGTGGGGCCGCGACGTGCTCGCGGACCGGCCGCGGCACGTGTTCCTGGCGTAGTGCGACTGAACGTGCAGAATAATTTATAAACAGTCTACGGAGGATCGGCGGCGAACACCGCCGAAGCCCCAGCCGGGATGGCGGCGGACGCTTGCTGCGCTCCTCGGTCGCTCACTACGTTCGCTCCCTGCGGTGCTTACATCGCCTCCGCCGCCATCCCGGCTGCCCCTTCGAGTCCCGCCCCGCACAGCACCTCACGCCTCCCCAGCCTCGCGGCTCCCTCCGCTTCGCTCCGGTCGCCGCGTCCCTCGCGCGTGCTGCTCGGCCGCGAGGCGGCCTCGCAGGCACGCGCCGCCGCCCCGCAGTCGCCTATTTATAGACCGTGTCGCCGTCGCGTCGGCGTGTCTGTCGACTCCGTTCCCCTCCGCCGACCGCCGGGTTTTAGGTATCGCTGCGGCGAACGGACGGCCATGTTCGACACCATCGTGGTCGCGACCGACGGCTCCGACAGCGTCCGGCGGGCCGTCTCGGTCGCGGTCGACGTGGCGGCGCGGTTCGACGCCGAGGTCCACGCGGTGTACGTCGTCGACGCCGGCGAGGTCGAGTCGTCGCCGGACACGGTCCGCGACGACCTCCGCGACGCCCTCGACGATCAGGGACGCGACGCCCTCGACCGCGTCTCCGACGCCGCGCACGACCGCGACGGCGACCTCGACGTGACGATCGAGGTCCGCGAGGGGCGCCCGGCCTCGGAGATCGACGCGTACGCCCGCTCGGTCGACGCCGACCTCGTCGCGATGGGCACGCGGGGGCGCCACGGCGAGAACCGCTTCCTCATCGGCTCCGTCGCCGAGCGCGTCGTCCGGACCTGCCCGGTCCCGGTGTTGACGGTGCGACAGCTGACCGACGAGGACCCGCGGCGCACGACGGTCTGACGGCCGCGCGACCGCCCACCGCGACGGCGACGCCGCGCGACCGCCCCGAGAGCGGCGGAGTTTTCCGGCTGCCGCCCGCCTCGACGGTATGGACGACGACCTCATCGAGACGGGGGACGCCCCCCGCTCGCGGTACACGAAGCTGCCGGGGACGGGGTTCTTCTACCCCGACTCGCTGGACGACGAGCGCGCCGAGCGGCGGGCGCGAGAGGCGATCGAGGGCAGCGAGGCGGTCGTGATCGCCGACGGCGACGCCGACGGCCTCGCCTGCGCCGCGATGATCCGCGAGGCGTACGACGCCGCGCTCGACGTCGCGCCCTTCGAGGACGCGATCGCGGCGCGGCTGGCGGAGGGCGAAGACGAATCGGACGAAACGGCGGAAGCCGACGCGGAGGACGACGACCCCCTCGCCGACGCCCACGCCGAGTCGCCGGTCGGGCTGCTCTCGGCGGGCCCGTACTCGATCGACACCGCGCTCGAACGCGTCGCCGAGCATGCGGACGACGACGTCGATCTCTTCGTCTGCGACCTCTGTCCCGACGACTACGAGTGGATCGCGGAGCCGCTCGAGACGCTCGCGGAGTCGACCGACGCGATCCGCTGGTTCGACCACCACCAGTGGGACGACGCGACCGCCGCCGCGGTGCGCGAGGCCGGCGTCGACCTCGTCGTCGGTGACTCCGACGAGGAGTGTACCGCCGACGTGACGCTCCGGTCGCTGGAGCACGCCTTCGACGACCGGTGGACCGAACTCGCCGAAGTCACCCGCGACCACGACCTCTGGATCAAGGAGGACCCCCGGTCCGACGACCTCGCTGATTACTCCTACTGGGCCGGCACCGAGGAGTACGCGGCCGTGATCGGTGCGTACGGCGTCGACCTCCCCGAGACGGTGCGATCGTTCGTCGCGGAGCGCCGGGTCGAGAAGGAAGCGCGAATCGACCTGGCGGTCGACCGCGCGGTCACCCACGAGGTCGGCGGCTGGCGCGTCGCGGTCACCTACGGCCGCTGCTCGCAGAACGAGGTCGCGGAGCGGCTGCGCGAGGCCGGCGCCGACGCCGCCGTGGTCGTCAAGCCCGCCGGGTCGGCCTCGATCCGCGGGTCCGACGACTTCCGCCACGCCCACGAGGTCGCCGGACGGGTGAACGGCGGCGGCCACCCGCAGGCGGCGGGCTGTAAGCCCGACATTTATGACGACATGCTGGATTACGCCCACCACTGGAGCACCGAGGGACAGGCGTGTAAGCGCGTCATCCTCGCGGCGTTCGAGGCGGTCGCCGAGGAGGTCGCGGCCGAGGGAAGCGACGGCGACGCCGCGGGCGAGGCCGCCGAGTAGGAACCGCGAGAGGGTCCGCTCGTCGCCTACGAGGAGGACGGCGACATCTCGATGTTGAGGCTCTTCTGGACCAGCTGCGTGAACGCCATCGAGCAGAGGAAGTACCAGAGGATCCACATCTGGATCGGTCCGACGATCCCCGTGTCCCAGGTGACGGTGCCGGCAAGCGGGACGACGAGCGCCTGATCCGCGACCGCCGGGTACGCGGCGGTCGACCCCCGATAGCCGATCACCCAGAACATCCAGAGGAACGCGGGGATGGTGAGGAACATGATCCACACCATCGGGCGGAACTGCTCTTTGAACATGCCGAGCTGGTCGCCCATCGCCTCCATCTGCTCTTCTTGTATCTCGTCGAGCGCCTCGTCGTCGTCGCGCTTCTCGGCCTCCTTCCGGCGCTCCTGAATGTTTTTCATCCGGTCCTGATACGCGCTCATCTTCTCCATGTCCATGAGCCCGGCGCGGAGCAGCGTCGAGTACAGCCCCGTCGCGAGCGCGATGACCATGATCACGACGTAGAAGGGGACGACGTTCAGGAGGGGGCCGAGGACGACGTCGATGGCGCCGGCGATCGCGTTCCGGACCGGGCCGACCGCGTAGCCGACGAACGCCCCGAGCGTCGCGAGTCCGGCCAGCTTGTCCCATTTCGACCAGCTGGTCGTCTCGGGCGTCTCCACGTCGCTCCCGCCGGAGTCGTCGTCTCTCATGCCGGCCTCGATACCCTCGCGGTCGGCCAGCGCGAACCCCTCCTCGCCGTCGATGAGGATCTCCTTCTCGATGAGCCGACCCCACTGTCCGCTCGTGATCTCGTCGCGAACGTCGACCCAGCGCACCTCGCCGCCGCTGGCGTGTTCGAGGACAGTTTCGAGGGCGTCCCGCATCTCGCCGTCCTCGCGGACCAGCGAGCGGACCCGCCGTTCGACTTTGCTCATTAGCGGCCGATTGGCGGTCGACGGTTAAGAACCTTGTAGGATCGCCGCTCGGATCGACCCTCGACGCCGCGGATTAACTCTCGACGACGTCGGAGATTCGGTCGAAGACCTCGTCCGGGGTCGCCTCGCCGTCGACCTCGACGAGGACTCCCTCGTCGCGGAAGTGGTCGACGACGGGCTCGGTGTTGTCGTAGAACACTTGGATGCGCTCGCGGGCGGTCTCCTCGGTGTCGTCCTCGCGCTGGATCAGTTCGCCGCCGCACTCGTCGCAGACGCCCGCTTCCTCGGGGGGCTGAAAGTCGACGTGGTAGTTCGCGCCGCAGTCGTCGCACACGCGGCGGCCGGTGAGCCGGTCGACGAGGACCTCCTCGTCGACGTCGAGCAAGATCACGGCGTCGAGGTCGGTGATCTCCGAGAGGTACTCGGCCTGGTCGAGGTTACGCGGATAGCCGTCGAGGACGAACCCGTCGGCGTCGTCGAGCGCGGCCCGAACGATCTCGTTGACGACCGGGTCGGGCACCAGTTCGCCCGCGTCCATGAACGACTTCGGCGTGCCGTACTCCGTCTCCATCTCCTTGTTCGCGCGGAGCGCGTCGCCGGTCGTGACGTGTTCGACGCCGTACTCGTCGGCCAGCTTCGCGCTCTGCGTCCCCTTTCCGGCGCCGGGCGCCCCCAACAGCAGAATTCGGTGACTCATACCGGAGCGGTCGCGGGCCGCGCGTAAAGGCTTGAAGATTCCGGCGAGCGAGGGGCGGCGGGCTCTCAATTCCCCCCGCCCTCGTCGGGCTCATCTCCGGCATCCTCGTTGAGTCGGAGCCCCATCTCCAGCTCGAAGCTCTCGGCGTCGGAGGTCTCGAAGCCGATCTTCTTGTACAGCGAGACCGCGGCGCGGTTCCAGCGCTCGACGGTGAGCCACACCTTCCGGACGTCGTTCGCCTGTCCGTGGCCGAGCAGCGCGCGGATGAGGTGCGTCCCGATCCCGGCGCGCTGGTACTCCTGGTGGACGAAGATCGCCAGTTCGTAGGCGTCGTCGTCCGGGACGAGCGTCGCGTGGCCGGCCGGCTCGTCGCCGCACCAGGCGATCACGTTGTAGCAGTCGTCACCGAGGATCGCCTCCAGCCACTCGCGGATGCGTTTCTCGCCGCCCGGCGGAATCCCCTGTGCGCGGTCCGCCGGGTCGAAGGTGTCGTACATCTCGACGAGCGACTCGCGGGCCTCGTCGTCCCCCTCGTACGATCGGATCTCGATCTCGCGGTCCTCGCGGTCGGTGAACGCGGTCGGCGGCGGCGGGAACTCGTCCGCCACCGCGTCCGGGTACCCTCCGTCGCTCATCTGACCAGCGTGACCGAGGTCTTGGCGTTCAACAGGACGAACTCGGCGATCGACCCGATCGTGATCTTCCCCATCGGGCTGGTGTGGCCGCCGCCCAGGACGATCTCCTCGAACCCCTCCGTCTCCGCGATCTCGACCAGTCGGCTCCCGGGGTCGCCCTCGACGCGTCGCACCTCGGCGTCGATCCCGGCCTCGTCGACCGCCTCCCGGGCGCGTTCCAGCACGTCGTCCGGGGCGACCGACGAGTCCTCGTTGTCCACCACGGCGACCGTCAGGTCGTCGTTCGCGACCGCCGCGCGCTCCACCGTCCGGTCGAGCGCGCGGAACGAGTCGTCGCTGCCGCCGATCCCGCAGAGCACCTTCATGTGCCACCCCTTCACCCGACGATACAAAAGTGGATCTCTGGGGCCGGGGGGCGTCCGGGGAGGGTAAGGCCGAACGCGTGACACCCCGAGCGGCCCGGGAGAAAATGTTTTGACAACCGTTACAATATAATTTATGAAAAATGATTAATAATGAATCACCTTCGGACGAGACGGAATGGCAGACGACTCAGAGCCAGCGGACGAGACGGACGGGACGTCCAGACGCACGTTCATGAAGGCCACCGGCGCCGCGACGGCGACGGCGGCGGTGGGAGGCGGCGCGAACGGCGTCGCCGCGCAGACCGGGACGGACGTTGAGTCGCTCCTCGCCGAGATGTCGCTCCGCGAGAAGGCCGGACAGATGACGCAGGTCGCGATCGGTTCCTTCGAACCGGAGCCGGAGGGGTCGAACGTGCCGGACAACTTCGAGGTCGACACCGTGGGCGAGCTCTTCTCCGAGCTCGCCGTCGGGTCGGTGCTCTCCGGGGGAGCGGTCCCCCCAAGTTTCGACGGAAACGAGGTGGTCAGCGGCGTGAACGCGCTTCAGGAGTACAACGTGGAGAACGCGCCAAACGGGATCCCGTTCCTGTACGGCGTCGACGCGACGCACGGGAACGACCTGCTGGAGGGCGCGACGGCGCTCCCGCAGCGGATGAACATGGGGGCCGCCCGCGACCCCGACCTCGTCGAGGAGGCGGAGCGCCACACCAGCCGGTCGGTGGCCGCGATGGGCGCGCACTGGACGTTCGCCCCGACGACGGACCTCCAGCGGGACCCCCGGTGGGGACGGTTCTACGAGGGGATCAGCGAGGACCCGCTCTTGGAGGGCGACATCTCTCGGGTGCGGGCCCGGGCGCTGGAGGACGACCCCCGGATGACGGCGTGCGTCAAACACTTCGCGGCCTACTCGGTGCCGAACAACGGCAACGACCGGGCGCCGGCCAGCACGTCGCTCCGCGACCTCCGGACGGACCTGCTGCCGCCGTACCGGGAGGCGCTGGAGGCCGAACCGGGGACGGTGATGGTGAACAGCGGCGCCGTCAACGGGAAACCGGCGCACGCGTCGCACTGGCTGTTGACCGACGTGCTCCGGGAGCGGTACGGGTTCGAGGGCGTGATCCTCTCCGACTACGACGACCTCAACCGGCTCATCACGAACCACGACTACGTGAGCGACTTCCGGACCGCCACGAAGCGGGCCATCAACGCCGGCGTCGACATGTACATGATCGGGAACGGCGGGAGCGCCCCCGGCCCGGGGCAGTACATCGACACGCTCGTGAGCCTCGTCGAGGACGGCGAGATACCGACCGAGCGCGTCGACGAGGCGGTGCGGAACATCCTCGAACTCAAGGCCGACCTCGGGCTGTTTAGCAGTCCGACCGTCGACGAGTCGCGCATCGACTCGACCCTCGGCGGCGCGCAGGCGGCCTCGGAGCGGCTGGCGAAGGAGTCGCTCGTGCTGCTGGAAAACGAGGACGACGCGCTCCCGCTCTCGGGGGCGGAGAGCGTGCTGCTCACCGGCCCGGGGATCGACGGGAACGGCAACGACACCCGGGCGCTGATGCAACACGGCGGCTGGACGCTCGGCTGGCAGGGGCCCGCGGCGGGCGGGCCGTTCCCCCGACAGAACCTGCTCGTCGACGAGCTGCGAAGCCGCGTCGGCTCGCTCACGCACGTCCCCACCTCGTTCGACAACGGGACGTGGTGGGCGGGACAGGGGACCGGCGGGAACCAGCAGAGCGACGAGAACGGGGACTTCGCGTTCACCGACGAGCAGGAGTCGGCGGTGCGCGACGCCGCGCCGGACGCCGACGCCGTCGTCGTCGTCCTCGGCGAGGGGCCCCACAACGAGGGGTTCGGCGACCGCGACGAGCTCGTGCTCGACGAGTCCCAGCAGCGGCTCGTCGACGCGGTCACCGAGCCGGCGCCCGAGGAGACGCCCGTCGTCGGCGTGATGTACGCGGGGAGCCCGCGCGGCTCCGTCGAGACGTTCTCGCAGCTCGACGCGCTCCTGTTCGCGGGCGAGCCGGGGAGCGACGCCGGCGTGGCCGTCGCGGAGACGCTCGTCGGCGAGTACAACCCCTCGGGGCGGCTCGCCTTTACGTGGCCGGGCAACGCCGGGACGCCCGTCGGGACAACGCCGGTCCCTCTGAACCGGTACTCGCCGACGTCGACGGGCGCGACGGACAACGGCCCGCTGTACGAGTTCGGACGCGGACTCAGCTACACGAGCTTCGAGTACGGCGAGGTCTCGCTCTCGCGGTCGAGCGTGGCCGACCCGAGCGAGACCTCCGAGCTCACGCTCAGCGTGGAGGTGTCGAACGCGGGCGACCGGGCCGGCGAACACGTCGTCGACGTGTTCAACACGCAGTCGTACGGCACCGTGCTCCAGCCGATCCGGCGGCTGGTGGGCTACGAGCGCGTCCGGCTCGCGGCCGGTGAGACGACGACCGTCGACGTGCCCGTGGACCTGAGCGCGTTGGAGGTCGTTCCGGGCGACGTCTTAGCGGTCATGCCGAAGACGGTCGAGGCCGGCGAGTACGAACTGACGGTCGGGCCGGACGGCCCCACGGCGACGCTGACCGTCGAGAACGGCGCCAGCATAACCGACGACAGGCCGGTTCCGGGGCGGTACGACATCGACGGCGACGGCGACGCGACCTTCGCGGACGTCGCGGCCCTGTTCCGCGCGGTCCGGGGTGGCGACTGATGGGCGCGATCCGCGCTCGCCGCCTGGGCGCGCTCCTGTTCGCCGTCGCGGTGGCTGCGGCCGCGGCCTCCGGCGCGGCGGTCGCCTCCGACCACGGCGTCGCGGTCGGGCCGGAGAACGCGACGGTCGACGCGAACGGGACGGCGACCGTCCCGGTGACGCTCAGCCGCGCTCCCGAGGGGGTTTCCGGGTTCGACCTCACGCTCGCGGTCGGGAACGAGTCCGTCGCGACCGTTGCGAACGCGAGCGTCGCGGCCCCCGTCGACGACGTCGCGAACGTCTCGCTGAGCGACGACGGGGAGACGGTCAGGGTCGCCGGGATCGACGGGACCGACGCGGTGGCCGATAACGCCACCGACGTGCGGCTCGCGACGCTGACCGTCCGGGGCGAGGCGCCCGGCGAGGCGCGTCTCACCGTCGTGGCGGTACACGGCCTCCAGTCCGACGGCGGAGACCCGCTCGCGGTGCGGACGGCGAACGGCACCGTGACCGTCGAGTCGTCCGCGGCGGCCACGGACGGGTCGACGCCGGGCTTCACCGCCGTCGTCGCCGTGCTCGCGGTCGTCGCGACGGCGCTCGCCGCCGTTCGGCGGACGGCCTGAACACCCCCGTCCGGCTGACGGCCTGACCGCCCTCGTCCGGCTGACGGCCTGAACACCCCCGTCGCCCGCGGTCGACGAGGCGGTTCAGGGAGGGCGGGAGTCCGGAATCGGGCGGCCGTATCGAAACGGGGTCGAACGAAATTTACTTGAGCGAACCCGCGTGGTATCGACCCGACGGGACGATGCCAGACACAGACGAGATCCGTCGGCTGCTCGAACGGTACGGGTTCTCCGAAGCGGCCGCCGACGCGTACCTGGCCGTCGTCGAGCGGGGCTCGGCGACGGTCAGCACGGTCGCCGACGCCGCCGACATCTCGACGAGCCACGTGTACGACGTCTGCGACGAACTCGAGGCGAAGGGGTTCGTGACCGTCAAGAGCGACCGGACACCGACGGCCCTCCGCGCGGTGCCGCCGGACCGGGCGTTCGACTCGCTGCGGTCCGACCTCGACGCGCTCCAGTCCGCCGTCGACGACCGGTACCAGCGCCCCGGGACGGCCGACGAGGAGCTGTCGGTCGTGAAGTCGCGGTCGACGATCATCAAGCGGCTGCGGTCGTACATTCGGGCGGCCGACTCCGAGGTCGTGCTCCAGCTGCCCGCGCGGCGCCTCCCGGAGATCGCCGACCCGCTCCGCGACGCCCGCGACCGCGGGGTCCTCGTCCTCCTCTCGCTGTGCGGCGACGCCGCCCCCGACGCCGAGACGGCTCCGGCGACCGGCGCGCCCTTGGAGGGCGTCGCGAGCACCGTTCGCCTCGCGCAGCCGGGGATGCCGTCGCTGCTCTCGGTCGACCAGGAGCGCGGGTTCGTCTCCCCGGCCACGATGCTGGGGTGGGACCACGACGACACCCGCGCGATCACGTTCGCGCAGCCGGACATCGCCGCCATCCTGGTCGGCTCGTACCTCGGTAACTACTGGCCGCTGGGCGAAGAGCTCCTCGTTTCCCGTCCTCCGGACCTGCCACGGACGTTCGAGCGGTTCCGACCGGCGGTGTTCACGGCCGCCCTCCACCGACGGTCCGGCCGCTCGGTCGACGCCGAGTGCTACCTCAGGGAGACCGGCACCGAGGAGCCGTTCGAAACGCGGCGGGGCGAGGTCGTCGAGGTCCGGCAGAACCTCCTCGCGCCCAGCAGCAGCGACTTCGGGTTCGAGAACTCGCTCCGGATCGACTTCGGCGAGGAGACGGCCGAGGTCGGGGGATACGAGGCCTTCCTAGAGGAGTACGAGACGAAGCGAACGACGCTGCGACCGGCGTGATCCGCCTCGTTCGGGCGCGACCGACGCCGGCTCACCGACAAGGCTTTTGTCCGCCCGCGGGGTTTCGAACGTATGAGCGACCACACCGGTCCGGCGGCCGAGGACGCCGACGGGACCGGCGACTCCGCCGCGGACCGGTCTCCCGCCGAGGGCGACCGCGACCCCGGTCCCCGGCCCGGCGACGAGACGAACGAGGAGACGCCGACCGCGGATTCGGACGCGACCGACGAACCGAACGAGGAGGCCGCGACTGACGACGGACCGGACGACGCCGACGACGTGCCCCGCGACGTCCGCAAGTACGAGCGGTTCAAGAAGATGGACGGGGCGCGCTACGAGCGCGTCAACGAGTTCCTCCGCGACCGGACGTACGTCACGGCTCGCGAGTGGGCGATCGCGCGTCTGTGCGCCGACTTCCGCACCGAGACCGGCGTCGAGATGACGAAGATCGGCGAGAACCTCCCGCAGCTCGTCCCGTTCATGACCGACACCTACACGCCGCAGGCGGTCAATCAGGCGCGTTACTCCTTCGAGGAAAAGGTGACGAAGGCGGGCGCGACGTTCCTCTACGGCGCGATGTCCGGCTTCTTCACGGCCGAGGACTTAGACGAGATGATGTACGAGGTGACGGAGGTCGCGAAGTTCCTCCTCGAAGTCGAGGGCGTCGACCTCGCGGTCGCCGACGAGCTGGAGGCCGAAGACAAGATCAGCGAGGTGATGCGCGAGGTGCGCGCCTCGTCGGCCGACCTCCGCGGCGAGGAGGTCCGCTGTCCCGAGTGCGGCCACGTCCACAGCCCGACGGAGGAGTGACAATGGACCGCTTCCCGGAGGCGTTGGACGCCACGCCGGACCCGACGTTCGTCGTCGACGGCGACGGCGTCGTCCGCGCCGGGACGCCGAGCGTCGAGACGGTGTTCGGGCTCGACCCGGACGGCCTCTCGGGGCTCTCGGTGATCGACGTGTTCGAGGACCCGACGGATCTGAACCGCGACGGCGCCGCGTCGATCGCGACCCTCGATGGCGGTCCGGGCGACGGCGACCACGGGACCGTCGGGGAGACGACGGACGACGAGGGGCCGGGGGACGCCTCCCCGGATACCGTCGCGGCGCTGATCGACGCGGTGCGCGCCGGGGAGTCCCGGTCGCTGGCCGACGGGTTCGAGCTCGTCGTGCGCCGCGGCGACGGCGTTCCGGTCCCGGCTCGCGTCAGCGTCGGGGCCTTCGATCTCGACGGCGATCCGTACGCGGTCGTCACCGCGATAGACGTCTCGAACGAACGGACGCGGCAGCTGGCGCTCCAGCGCCGCACGGAGACGCTCGAATCGCTCCACGAGGCGACCCGAGAGCTGCTGAAGACGACCGACAGGGAGGCGGCGGCCGAGGCGGCGGTGGCGTACGTCGACGACGTGCTCGGCCACCCGCTCGCCGCGATCTGGCTGTACGACGAACGACGGGACGCGCTCGAACCGGCCGTCTGGACCGATACCGCCGAGGCGGTGGTCGGCGACCACCCGACGTTCGACGCCGACGGACGGAGCATCACCTGGGAGGTGTTCGAGAACGGCGAGCCGACCTACGTGTCGGACGTCGGCGACGAACCCGACCGATACCACGACGACGCGACGATCCGCAGCGAACTCATCGTCCCGCTCGGCCGGTACGGCGTGTTGAACGTCGGCGCGACCAGCCCCGACGCCTTCGACGACGCCGACCTGGCCGTCGCGCGCATCTGGGCGGCGACGGTGACGATGGTCCTCGTCCGCATCGAGCGGGAGCGACAGCTCCGGCGGCGCGAGGCCGAGGTGGCCCGCGAGCGCGACCGCTTGGAGGAGTTCGCGAGCCTCGTCTCGCACGACCTCCGGAGCCCGCTCAACGTCGCCGCCGGCAACCTCGAGATCGTCACGGAACGGCTCGCGGACGAGTCGATAGACGTCGCGGAGCTCGGCACGGTCGAGCGCTCGCTTGACCGGATGGACGCGCTCATCGAGGACCTGCTCGTGTTGGCCCGACAGGGGGCCGGCATCGACGAGACCGAACCGGTCTCACTGGCCGACCTCGCCGCGGAGTGCTGGGAGACCGTCGACACCGAGTCGGCGGCGATCCGGGTCGAGACGGACGCGGTCGTCACCGCGGACCGGAGCCGCCTGCGGCAGGCGCTCGAGAACCTCTTCGTCAACGCGATCACGCACGCGGGACCCGAGGTCACGGTCTCGCTCGGAACGCTCGCCGACGGGGACGGCTTCTACGTCGCTGACGACGGGCCCGGAATCGGTCCCGACGACCGGGAGTCGGTGTTCGAGGCGGGCGTGACGTCGGAGCCGGGCGGGACCGGATTCGGACTGAAGATCGTCGCCGAGGTCGCCGAGGCGCACGGCTGGACCGTCGAAGTAGTCGAGAGCGAGACCGGTGGCGCCCGGTTCGAGTTCCGCGGCGTCGACGTCGACCCCGCCGAGACGGACGACGAGTAGGCGGCCCGCGGTTCGGCGGGGTCCGTCACGGCGGAGCGATCCGGTCAGTCGTCGGTGAGGGCGATCCGGTCAGTCGTCGGCGGCCGCCCGACTGCCCGCGTCGAGGCCGTCGCCGTGGTCGGGGACGGTGCCGTCGTCGTTCCAGCCGCGGACCGCGTAGTACTCCGAGAGCGCGGCGTCGAACCCGTCGATGGCGTCGGCGTACGGGAGCGTGTCGTCGCTCCGGTCGAAGCCGCGGGCGTTGTTGAACGCGCGCTCCAGCTCGACGATTCGCGCGCCCAGCGACTGGAGGGCGTCGTAGTCGGCGTCGAGCAGCGCCGCGAGCCGGTCGTCGGTGACGGTGCCCCGCGAGAACTTACAGACGACCGCCGAGTCGAGGACCGCGTTGCGGTTCTCCTTCGCGACGAGCTTCGGGGGCTTCCCGTCGAGCCCCTTGGGGTCGAGCGCGTCGTCGGGGTCGACGAGCGGGTACTCGTAGGGATAGAACTCACCGTACATGTGGTCGGCGCCGCGGTTCGCGGTCGCGAACGCGAGCCCCTGCCCGTTGAGCGCGCGGCCGTCGTGGCCGGCGAACTCCATCCCCTTCACCGTCCAGTCCTCGGCGCCGAACTCCTCGCTGGCGCGGTGGATGCCCTCCGCGAGCTTGTCGCCGACGCCCTCGCGGTAGGCGATCTGCTCGACGAGCGAGCGGACGAGCTCCGCGTTGCCGAACTCGTCTTCGCTCTCCAAGAACATCGAGACGACGTCGCCACAGGAGATGGTGTCCATCCCCAGCTCGTCGCACAGCTCGTTCGCGCGCATCACGTCGACCACGTCGTCGACGCCGGCGTTGGAGCCGAACGCCATCACCGTCTCGAACTCCGGGCCCTCCGTCTCGACGCCCGTCGCCTCGTCGCGCGTGGGGAGCTTACAGGCGAACGCGCACTGCGAGCAGGTCCCCTTCTCGTACTTCTTCTCCTCGACGCGGTCGCCGGAGATGCCCTCGACGCCCTCGAAGGAGGTCTCCGCGAAGTAGTACGACGGGAGCGCGTCCACCTCGTTCGCCAGCTCCGTCACGCTCGTCGTCCCCTGCCGCTTCATGATCGAGTCGGAGGTGGCCGCCTCGCGGTGGACCTCGCCCGCCTCGTCGGGCCAGTCGACCTCGATATCGGCCTCGGAGTCGCCGTCGAACGTGAGCGCCTTCACGCCCTTCGAGCCGAGGACCGCGCCCAGCCCGCCGCGGCCGAACGCCCGCGTGTCCGAGGTCATGATCGACGCGAACCGGACCGCGTTCTCGCCCGCGGGGCCGATACAGGCCACGTGTCCGGGCCCCAGGTCGCGCGTCTCCGCGAACCGATCGGAGACGGCCGACACCTCGGCCGCTTCCAGGTCCGGGACCGCCTCGAACGTCACGTTCGGCTCGCCGTCCGGGCCGATCTCGCGAACGTGAACCGCGAGCAGGTCGTCGCTCGCGCCGACGAGCTCGACGGCGGCGTACCCCGCGCCCGTGAAGTTCCGCGAGAGGAACCCGCCCGCGTTCGACGACAGCAGGCCGTCCGTGAGCGGCGAGAGACCCGTGGCGGCCATCCGACCGGTGTAGGAGGTCGTCGAGTACTGCATCGGCCCCGTCGAAAGGAAGAGCCGGTTCTCCGGGCCGAGCGGGTCGGCGTCGAACGGGATCCGGTCGTACGCGAGCGACGTGTTGAGCCCGCGGCCGCCGACGAACGACGCGAGCCGGTCGTCGATCGGGGTCGTCGACGCGGTCCGCTCGGTCAGGTCGATCGTGAGGAGCGGTCCCTGCGCGTGTCTCATGGGCGTACGGAGCGAGCGAGCGGCGATAAAACTCGGGGTGGGAACGCGGTTCAAATGCCAGCTAGCGGCGGTGGGATCGCTTATAGAGAACGGTGCGGTCGGCGCGTGCCTGCGAGCGGCCGCCCTCGGCGGCCGCGAGACAGCACCGCGCGAGGGAGTCAGCCGCCCGGAGCGAAGCGAAGGGCGGCTGACAGGGCGAGAGCGAAGCTCTCGCTTACAGCCGGACGTAGTCCGGCGACGAGGCTGGGGAGGCGTGAGGTGCGGTGCCGTGCGGTTCGGGGTGGGACTCGAAGGGGCAGTCACCGGCGGCGAAGCCGCCGGTTGCCCGTGGCGCTACGCGCCACGCTGCCGCGAGGCGACCGTAGGCGTTCACGAGAGCGAAGCTCTCGTGAGCCAATCAGAACGCAAAGCGTTCTGATGACGACGCAAGCACCGCAGCGAAGGAACGGAGTGACTGAGCGAGGAGCGTGGTTCGAGAGAGCGAAGCCCTCTCGTCATCACGAGACGCCGTCGGCGTCTCGAACGACAGCGAGCGTACGGTCGCCTCGCGGCTGGGGCTCTGGCGGTGTTCGCCGCCGATCTGCCAGTAACCATTTATGAGCGGGCGGCCGGGGCTTTGGCGGTAGTCATCGCAGAGCCGACAGCTGTTTATAAACACTCGTCACCGTATCCCGATTCGATTTAGAAACAGGCGCTCTGCGCCACGTGTTTCCCTTATTCGTCGAGGACGTGGTGCGTCACCGCGTCCGCTCCGGACTCCGTCGTCTCCAGCGTCGCGACCCGGAACGTGTCGTCCGCACCCTCGACCGGAATCGGAAGCCCGCCCGGATTCACCCGGACCGTCTCGCCGCGCGCCTCGACGCCGTGCGCGTGGGTGTGGCCGTGGAACACGTAGTCGTAGTCGCCGCAGCCGACGAGCGCGTCGACGACGAGATCGCTCGTCCCGTGGGTGACTGCCACATCTGCGCCGTCGAACGAGAGCGCGGCGGCCTCGCCGTGATAGGTCCCGAACGAGTCGACGGTCGACTCGACCGCCCACTCGCCGTCGTTGTTCCCGCGGACCGCGTGAAAGTCGAAGTCCGCGTCGAACGGCGTCGCGGAGAAGGGCGCGACGAAGTCGCCGCAGTGGACGACCGCGTCGACCCCCTCGCGCTCGAACAGCGAGACGGCCGTCTCGACGGCGGCCAAGTCGTCGTGCGTGTCGGAGACGATGCCGATCAGCATGTGCGTGAGGAAGCGGGCGCGGCACTTGAAGCTCCGGCCACCGCCCGACCCTCGACCTCGTCGACCGCGCTACTCGCCGGTCAGCGCCTCGCTCGCAGGCGCGAAGTCGATGGGCTCGCCCCGTCCGGCATCGCTCGCGCGCTCGTACAGCATGTGCGCGGCGGCCACGGTCTCGACCCCGGTCCCGCCCGAGTCGAAGACGGTCACCTCGTCGTCGCTCGTCCGGCCGGGGTGGTCGCCCGCGACGACCTCCCCCAGGTCGGCCGCGATGCCTTTCCCCTCCTCGATCAGGCCGGCGGCGACCGCGGCGAGGTACGAGCCGGCGTCCTGCGTCGCGCGCGCTCGGAGGTCGGGGACGTACGTCGCCCGCGCGACGAGCTCGGGCGGGAGCTCGTTCTTCTCCGGGTGGTACTGCCCCATCGCCGTGACGTGCGTCCCCGGCTCCACGTCGGCGTCGTCGATCACGGGGTCGCTCGCGGTCGTCGCCGTGATCGCCACGTCGGCGCCGTCCAGCGCGTCGCTCGCGCTCGCGACCGCCGACACGTCGGCGTCGAGGCGCTCGTCGAAGTCTTCGGCGAACGCCTCGCGGTGCTCCGGGGTGGGCGAGAAGACGCGGACCGCCTCGAGCTCGCGGACGGTCGCCGTCGTCGCGACCTGCCCGCGCGCCTGCGCGCCGCTGCCGATCACCGCGAGTTCGGTCGCGTCGTCGCGGGCGAGCGCGTCGACCGCGACCGCGCCCGCGGCGCCGGTCTTGAACGGGTTCATCGACGCGCCGTCCAGCAGCGCGAGCGGCGCGCCGGAGTCGGCGTCGAACAGCGGCGTCATGAACCACGCGTCGCCCGCGCCGAACCCCGCCGAGTAGGTGTACCCGCCCATCGCGCCCGTCTCCGGCAGCACCGCGGCGTAGGTGGTGAGCATTCCCGGCGGCTCGCGGTTGAACAGCTTCGTCCGCGGTTCCGCGGGCGCGCCCTCGCCCACCTGGCGGTACGCGTCGCGGACGGCCGCGACGTAGTCGGCCGGCTCCGCGAGGTCGTCGACGTCGCCGCTCGACAGGAACAGGGTCTCCGTCATACCCGCTCACTCGCGGCGGGGGGACTAAACGGTACAGGCCGCGGCGATCGGTCGAGCGTCACGCGGACGACCGGCCGCCCGGTCCGGCCCCGCCCCGACCGGGACGCGACGCGTCGGCGGACGCGTCGCCGTCGGTGACCGGAGCCCTGACGAACATCGCGTGGGCCATCACGCCGCCGGCGGCCACCGCGCCCGCGGGCATCGCCGACATCAACGACAGCCCGACCAGGTTGAGGAAGGCGGTCACACCGATCAGCGCTGCCGGGATGAGCCCGAGGACGTAGTCGTAGTATCCTGTCATGCTGTCGTTGGATACTATATCGAGAATCCGTATTAAATTTTTCCCGCGGTTCGGAAATGGTTCTTTTATGAACACACCAATGTTATCCATAACTTATGAGTCCCGCAGGAGAGCTCGTTTATCCGTGCGATCGGACGGCGAGAAAAGAGTCGATCGCGGCCGGTCGCCGTAATCGGCGGGAGCGCGCGGGGTTAACGCAGCCGGAAGTAGAGGGCCCGCCAGCCGCCGAGCGCGACCGATCCCGTCACGAGCATGACGGCCGCGAAGGTGAGTTCGGCGCCGCCGCGGAAGACGAACGCGCGGAGCGCGAGCCCGAGGACCGCGGCCGGGATCCACGACCGGATCACGAGCGGCACCGACGACTTCGCCGTCTCGACCGCGCCCGCGGAGTAGGCGCCGACGAGCGGCGCCACCGCCGCCCAGCCGATCAGGAAGGGCGCGTAGACGCCGGGGAGGTAGAGCGGGTTGGCGGTGAGGAACTCGATCGATTGGTGGTTGAGCGTCCCGGCGGTCAGGAGCAGGATCAGCGCGATCACGTCCCCGACCGCGAGCGGGGCGGCGCCGCGGTCGAGGCGGGCGGCGAGAAACGACGGAGCGTCCATACCGACCCATGCGGGCCGCCCCCACTTTTACGCACGGATTCGTCGACGCGGGCCGTCCCTCCGCCGACCGAGGGGGCGGGCGTCGCTACTCGTACAGCGGGTGCGCCTCGCAGAGCTCGACGACGCGTTCGCCGACCTCGTAGATGACGTCGTCGCTGTCGACGCCGTCGACGACGCGGTAGATCAGGTCCCCGACCTCCTCGACGGCCTCCTGGTCGAAGCCGCGAGTCGTGAGTCCGGCGGTGCCCGCGCGGATCCCGGAGGGGTCGAACGGCGAGCGCGTCTCGCCGGGGACCGTGTTCCCGTTGAGGACGATGTTCGCGGCCGCGAGCGCGTCCTCGGCGTCCCCGCCAGAGAGGTCCGGGTGCGAGTCGCGCAGGTCGGCCAAGACGAGGTGGTTGTCGGTCCCGCCGGAGACCAGAGAGAGGCCGTGCTCCTGAAGCGTCTCCGCGAGCACCTCGGCGTTGTCGACCACGTTCCGGGCGTACTCCTCGAACTCGGGTTGGAGGGCCTCCTTGAAGCCGACCGCCTTGCCGGCGACGTTGTGCATGAGCGGACCGCCCTGCCCGCCGGGGAACACCGCGCTGTCGATGTCGTCAGCGAACGCCGCGTCGCACATCACGATCCCGCCGCGGCCGGCCCGGATCGTCTTGTGGGTCGAGCCGGTGACGAAGTCCGCGACGCCGACCGGCGAGGGGTGGACGCCGGCGGCGACGAGCCCGGTGATGTGCGCGATGTCCGCGAGGTGGTAGGCGTCGACCGCGTCGGCGGCCGCCTGGATCTCCTCCCACTCGACGGTGCGCGGGTACGCGGAGTATCCCGAGACGATGATGTCCGGCTCGAACGACTCGGCGGCGGCGCGGAGCCCCTCGTAGTCGATGTACCCCGTCTCCGGGTCGACCTCGTACTGCTCGACGTCGTACAGCTGCCCCGTGAAGTTCGCGGGGTGGCCGTGCGAGAGGTGGCCGCCGTGATTGAGGTCCAGAGAGAGGATCTTGTCGCCCGGTTCGAGGGCCGCGTAGTACACCGCCTGGTTCGCCTGCGTGCCGGAGTGTGGCTGGACGTTGACGTGGTCAGCGCCCCACAGCTCCTTCGCGCGCTCGATCGCCAGCTCCTCGACCTCGTCGGCGTACTCGCAGCCGGCGTAGTAGCGCGAGCCGGGGTAGCCCTCGGCGTACTTGTTGGTGAGGACGCTCCCCTGCGCCTCCAGGACCGCCTCGCTCGCGTGGTTCTCGCTCGCGATCATCGCGAGCGTCTGCTCCTGTCTGTCGCGCTCGCCGGCCAGCGCGTCGGCGACCGCCGGGTCGACGTCCCGGACGTGCTCGTGGTCCATGTGCGAACGGGGGCGCGACCGCGCATTAATCCTTCTGTCGCGGGCGAGGAGTAGCCCCGTCGCGGGCGGGCGAGACGCTCGTCTCACCGAAAGACGCGGTCCTGCGCCCGCCGCCTCGAAGGGTCGGGCTCGATCGACCGACCCGATATCCGATCGGACGAATCGGCCGTTTTCGCTATTTTGAGACCCTCTACCGGAGTTGTTCGATCCGCAAATCCCGTTAATATTAAATACGCAACCGGCTTTCATACGGAGAGATAAATGGTCTCGAATTTACTGGCGGCCGACGTCGAGGCGGCGCTCGAAGCGGCCTTCGCCGGGGGCGACGACGAACTGCTCGTCGTCGATCCCTCCGCGGAGACGATCGTATCGCTGGTCGAGACCGCCGTGGGGCGGGACGACCTGCCGGAACTATCGATGCTCGCCGACGAGCGCACCCTCAAGGACGTGCTGGACGACTTCGTCGTCGCGTCCCGGACCGCCGACCTCGTCGCCGACGGCGCCTTGGACCTCCGGGTACTGGACGGCGAGGTCGACAACGCGCTGTTCGTCTCCCCGTCCCGGGTCGTCGCCTTGGTCACCGCCGGAGCGGGCGTCGCGGCGCTGTCGACCGACGACCCCGAGTTCGTCGGGGAGGTGTACGAGACCCACCGCGGCGCGTTCGACGAGGCGGAGCCGTACGCGCTCCGCACGCCGGCGATCAGCCGGGTCCGCGAGACGATGGAGACGGAGATCGGCGAGGAGGCCCGCGCCGACTTCGACGCCGTCCTCGACGCGGTCGAAGCGGACCGCGAACGCGGGGTCGACATCGACGAGGTGACCGCCTCGCTGCTCGTCGCGGCGAAGAACGACGTCCTCCTCTACGACATCTCGAAGTGGGGCGAAGACGTCGGCATCGCCTCGAAGGCGACGTTCTCCCGGACGAAGACGCGCCTCGAGGACCTGGGCATCATCGACACCGAGAAGGTCCCGATCGACGTCGGTCGACCGCGGCTCCGCCTGAAGCTCGGCGACGACCGACTCCGAGACATCGACGCCGCGGAGCTGGCCGCCGAGGCCGCCGAGATGATGGCCGCGACGCCCGCCTGACCGCGCCCGCGAACTCCCCCTCGACTCGCTCGCCGCCGGCCGGCCGGGTGCGCCGCCGCGGACCCGCGGCTTTTTTTCGCCGCCTCGCGTCGACCGGATATGGATATCGGACTTGTCGGTGACGGCCCCGCGGTCGAGGCCGCAGCGGCCGCGCTCGGCGACGTCGACGTGAACGCGATGCCCGTCGAGGCGGAGTTGCTCGACGGGTTCGACGCCGCGGTCGTCGTCGACACCGCCGGATCGGCCGCGTTCGCGGCCGCGAACGAGCTGCTCGACCGGTGGATCGCGGTCGAGGTCGGCGGGCTCGGCGGCGTCCCCCTCGGAGACCTCGACGCCGCGGTGACCGTCCTCGACGACGCCTGCTACGACTGCCTGCGCGCCCGCGTCGAGAGCGGCGGCCCCGACCGGGGCGACGCACCGTCGGGTCGCCGGTCCGCGGTGCGCTACGCCGGCGCGCTTGCCGGACGGCGGATGATCCGCCTCCTCGCCGGCGAGCCGGTGCCGGACACCGTCGTCGAGGTCCCCGGCGGCGAGCGGACGCTGTTGCCCGTGCCCGGATGCGACTGCGGAACGGACCCCGGCGACGCGCTCCCGCGCGAGGGCGTCGAGCGCGGCCTCGACGACGCGATCGACCGCGCGGAGCGGGCCGTCGACCCCCGGATCGGCGCGCTCGGGGAGGTTGGCGAGCAGGAGTCGTTCCCGGTCCCGTACTACGTCGCGCGGATCGCGGACACGACGCCCTTCTCCGACGCCGACGCGGCCGACTTCGGCGGCGGCGCGGCGGCCGACTGGGACGCCGCGTTCATGAAGGCGCTCGGCGAGGGGTTAGAGCGGTACGCGGCCGGCGTCTACCGCGAGGCCGAGTTCACGCGCGCGCCGGCCGCGAACGTCCCGAACCCCGTCACCCCCGACGCGTTCGTCCGCCCCGACGGCGCCGAGGCGTACGACCGCGACGACCGGCTCCCGTGGGTGCGCGGCGAGCGCCTCGGGACGGGCGAGACGGCGAGCCTCCCCGCGGAGTTCGTCGGCTTTCCGCCGCCGGAGCGCCGGTACCGACCGCCGATCACGACCGGGCTGGGACTGGGCAGCTCCGGGCCGGACGCCGCGCTCTCCGGGCTGTACGAGACGGTCGAGCGCGACGCGACGATGACCAGCTGGTACTCCGCGACGGAGCCGCTCGGCCTCGACCTCGACGACGCCGGGTTCGCCGGGTTGGAGAAGCGGGCCCGCGCGGAGTCGCTGTCGGTGACGCCCCTCCTCGTCACGACCGACGTGGACGTGCCCGTCGTCGCGGTCGGGGTCAGCCGCGAGGGCGACTGGCCGCGGTTCGCCGCGGGATCGGGCGCCGACCTCGACCCGGCGGCCGCAGCCCGGAGCGCGCTGGCCGAGGCGCTACAGAACTGGACCGAACTGCGCTCGATGGGCCGGGAGGCGGCCGACGAGCAGGGCGCCGCGATCGGCCACCACGCCGACCTGCCCGCGGAGACGGCCGCGTTCTTCGACCCGGACGCGACCGTCTCGGCCGACGGCGTGGGGGAGCCGGAACTGTCGGGGAGTGAGGAGCTGTCGGCCGTCGTCGAGCGCGTCGAGAGCGTCGGGCTCGACCCGTGCGTCGCGCGCGTGACGACGCGCGACCTCGCGACCCTGGGCTTCGAGGCCGTCCGGGTGCTCGTCCCCGGCGCGCAACCCCTGTTCACCGGCGAGCCGTTCTTCGGAGACCGCGCCCGCGACGTGCCGCGGTCGATGGGGTTCGAGCCCGCGCTCGACCGCCCGTACCACCCGTTCCCGTGAGGGCGCGGTTCGGGACGCGCCGCGCCGGTCGGGCCCGACGCCTCCGGCGCCGACTGCCCGCGCCCGCGGATTTAGGTGCCTCCGGGTCGCGGGAGGCCGTATGGAGGTCGTACCAGACGCGGACGTGGAGGCGGTCGAGGCGGTCGACGGCGTGTTCCTCACTCAAGGCGCCGTCGGCGAGGGGATGAGCATCCAGCGGTTCGAGATCGAGCCGGGCGAGACGGTGCCCGAACACGACCACCCGCACGAACAGATCGGCGTGATCACGGCCGGGCGGCTCACCTTCCTCGTCGACGGCGAGGAGCGCGTGGTCGGCCCGGACGACACCTACGCGATCCCCGGCGGCGAGCCGCACGCCGCCGAGAACCGGACCGACGAACCGGCCGTCGGCTACGACATCTTCTCGCCGCCGCGGGCGAACCCGGACTGGGGGGAGTAAACCGAAGGTCGCCGACCGGGCGGTCGGATTTCGGCGGCGAACCGCCGCGGATCGCGCGATCCCGCGCGTCAGCGATACGGGCAAGACGTACCGGACCGAAGGTGTGTTAGCCCTCGGGCCCCGATTGGGGGTAATGGGAGTTCAGGAACAGTACCCGTTCGACGTGGAGGCGCTCCGCGCCGACTTCCCGATCCTCGATCGGAAGGTCGGCGGAGATCCGGAGACAGCGGGCGAGGGTGAGGGCGACGACACCCCCCTCGTCTACCTCGACAACGCGGCGACCTCGCACACGCCCGACCCGGTCGTCGACGCCATCTCCGACTACTACCGGAGCTACAACGCGAACGTCCACCGCGGGATCCACCAGCTGAGCCAGGAGGCCTCCGTCGCCTACGAGGAGGCCCACGACGCGGTCGCGGAGTTCGTCGGCGCCGCGGGCCGCGAGGAGATCGTCTTCACCAAGAACACGACCGAGGCGATGAACCTCGTCGCGTACGCGTGGGGGCTCGAGGAGCTCGGTCCGGGCGACAACGTCGTCCTCTCGGAGATGGAGCACCACGCCTCGCTCGTCACCTGGCAGCAGATCGGCAGGCGGACGGGCGCCGACGTGCGCTTCGTCGACGTCACCGACGAGGGGCGGCTCGATATGAACCACGCCGCCGAGCTGATCGACGACGACACCGAGATGGTCTCCGTCGTCCACGTCTCGAACACGCTCGGGACGATAAACCCGATCCGCGAGCTGGCCGATCTGGCCCACGACCGCGACGCCCTCATCTTCGCCGACGCCGCGCAGTCGGTGCCGACGCGCCCCGTCGACGTCGCAGAGCTGGACGTCGACTTCCTCGCCTTCTCCGGCCACAAGATGTGCGGGCCGACCGGGATCGGCGTCCTCTACGGCCGCGAGGAGATCTTAGCCGGGATGCAGCCGTACCTCTACGGCGGCGACATGATCCGCCGCGTCTCCTTCGAGGACTCCACCTGGGAGGACCTCCCGTGGAAGTTCGAGGCCGGCACGCCCTCCATCGCGCAGGGGGTCGGCCTCGCGGCCGCGATCGAGTACCTCGAAGAGGTCGGGATGGACCGGGTCGAGGCCCACGAGGACCTGCTGGCCGAGTACGCCTACGACGAACTCGAGGCGCTCGGCGGCGTCGAGATCTACGGCCCGCCTGGCGACGACCGCGGCGGCCTCGTCGCGTTCAACGTCGAGGGCGTCCACGCCCACGACCTCTCCAGCATCCTCAACGACTACGGCGTCGCGATCCGCGCCGGCGACCACTGCACCCAGCCGCTCCACGACGAGATGGGCGTCGCCGCCTCCGCGCGAGCCTCCTTCTACTTCTACAACACCGTCGAGGAGGTCGACGCCCTGGTCGACGCCGTCCGCGAGGCGCGCGACCTGTTCGCCTGAGATCCGTTCGGCGCGTTCGATCCGGGTCGCGGGCCGACCCCGCCTCGCGGTCGGCTCGTCGGCTACCGCCGTCGGTTCGAGGCGACCCCGCGCACGTCGAGCCATTCTCCCCTAATACTACTGAATAATGGCTTTTGAAGCCGTGAAAGCGACGATCCCGCAATTATTATCACGTCCCCTCGGCAACTGTTGACTGAAGAAAGATCACAACTCGCGTAGTAAGTCGCTCTTCGCCGAGTCGTCGCCCGCCACACACCACATGACCGACCACACGTCTTCGCCCTCCGACGCGTCCGCGGACGCGGACGCCGATCGAGCGGAACCGACAGCGAACGAGTCCGCGGCGGGAGCCGACGGGCCGATCACCGTCCTTCAGGTGGAGCCCGACGCACGCTCCGCCGAGCTGCTGGAGGCGTTCGCGGCGCGGCTCACCGATCGGATCCGGGTCCGCTCCGTGGGGCGCGTCGCCGAGGCGGTCGACGCGGTCGAGGGGGGCGTCGAGGTCGACGGCGAGCGGGTCGGGGTCGACTGCGTCGTGACCGAACAGCGCCTCCCCGACGGCGGCGGCGTCGACCTCGCGGAGCGGCTCCGCGGGGCGGACCGCGGGCTCCCGGTCGTCTTCCACACCACGTGTCCGAGAGAGGAGCGCGAGGCGGCGGCGTTCGGCGCCGGCGCGGACGCCTACTTCGAGAAGGGGGCCGACCGCGGCCGGTTCGACGCGATCCTAAATCGGATCCGCGCGCTCGTCGACGAGGGCCGGGAGCGCGGGAAGGGCGCGGAGCGGGCGGCCGCGTCGACGCCGCGGGCGTCCGGCTCGCCGGGCGAGACGCTGCGCTCCGAGGAGTGAATTCGGGGGCGCCGGACGGCACCCGAAGAAGGGGCGCAGCGGCGTCGCAAGCGTCGAGAGGAGCTTCGTTACCGTTCGAGGTCGACCGTGAGGTCGGTCGCGATCCACGCGTCGGTGTTGCCCTGTTCGGCGAAGACGGTCCGGTCCTGAGAGCAGCGGGTCGCAGCGACCGTCGGTCGCTCGTCGGTCGCCGACTCGGCGTCCCGCTCGATCCGGTCTCCCGTTGTCATTACAACCCGCTCAGGGACCGGCGGTGTTATAGATTTCGGTCGGCCTAAACCACAGGCGGCGATCCGCGCGGGGGATCGGAGGGCCTTACCTCGGGGCGGCCGTCCGCCGACCCGTGACCGACACGCTGTTCACGCCGCTCGCGCTCCGCGACACCGAGTTCCGAAACCGCGTGATGCTCTCGCCGATGTGTCAGTACTCCGCCGAGGACGGGCTGGCGAACGACTGGCACCGCGTCCACCTCGGCGCCCGCGCCGCCGGCGGCGCCGGCGTCGTGATGACCGAGGCGACCGCCGTCGAGGCCCGCGGCCGGATCACGCCGAACTGCCTCGGGATCTGGTCCGACGACCACGCCGAGGCGATCGAACCGATCGTCGAGTTCGTCCGGTCGCAGGGCGCGACCCCCGGGATCCAGCTGGCCCACGCCGGGCGGAAGGCCTCCCACCGGCCGCCGGCCGAGGGGAGCGGGCCGATCCCCGCCGACGAGCCCGCGGGCTGGGAGACCGTCTCCGCGGCCGACGAGCCGTACCCGCACCCGGAGGTCGACGAGGGGGACCTCGCCGACACCCGACGGCTCGACGGGGACGGGATCGGCGAGGTGATCGACTCCTTCGCGGCCGCCGCGGAACGCGCACGGGGGATCGGCTTCGAGATCGCGGAGGTCCACGCCGCCCACGGCTACCTGCTCCACCAGTTCCTCTCGCCGGTGACCAACGACCGCGGTGACGAGTACGGCGGGAGCTTCGAGAACCGCAGCCGTCTCCTGCGCGAGGTCGTCGAGGCCGTCCGCGAGGTCTGGCCCGACGGCAAGCCGGTCTTCGTCCGCATCTCCGCGACGGACTGGCTCCCGGACCGCGACTCGTGGGACGTGGACGACTCGGTGCGGCTGGCCCCCGTGCTGGCCGAGGCCGGCGCCGACCTGATCGATGTCTCCGGCGGCGGGATCCACCCCGACCAGGAGATCCCGAGCGCGGGCCCGGGCTACCAGGTCCCGTACGCCGAGGCGATCCGCGAGGGGACCGACGTGCCCGTCGCCGCGGTCGGCGGGATCACGGAGCCGACCCACGCCGACGCCCTCGTGCGGAACGGGCGGACCGACCTCGTGGCGCTCGGCCGCGAGATGCTCCGGCACCCCTACTGGCCGCTGGAGGCGGCCCACGAGCTGGGCGCGGAGGCCGACTGGCCGGTCCAGTACCGGCGCGGGAGGTTCGACTGAGCGGACTCACCGGTCCCCCTCGCAGCGAGGGGTGAGAACCACCCGCAGGCGCCGGGAAGGCTTATCCGGCTTCCGGCCGCCCTCGGCGTATGGGCGACCTCGACTACCGGCCCTTCCCCGAGGAGCGCGACGACGAGTTCCGCGCGTTCATGCGCTACGCCTTCTCGCCCGAGGAGGGCCCCTACGACCCGGAGGAAGACGACGACGACCGCGAGCACCTCGGCGACTACCGGGGGCTGTTCGACGGCGACGATCCCGTCGCGGTGTGCGGCCACCACGACTTCTCGCTCCGGATCCGGGGGCGCGACCGGGACGCGGCGGGCCTCTCCGCGGTCGCCTCCCCGCCCGAACACCGGCGGCAGGGCCACATCGAGCGGCTCCTCCGCGAGTCGCTGACGGAGTACCGCGACGACGGAGTGCGCTTCTCCGTGCTCTGGCCCTTCGAACACCCCTTCTACCGTCGGTACGGCTGGGAGACGGTGAACCGGTACCGCTGGGTGAAAGCGCCCCCGAAGCAGCTGGCGTTCGCGGCCGAGGAGGGCGCCGACCCGGCAGGAGACGACGGCACCGACGAGGCGGGCGAGTTCCGCCGGCTCGGCGAGGACGACCACGACGCGGCCGCCGACCTCCTCGCCGCGACCGCGGAGCGCTACGACTTCACGATGGCGCGGACCGAGGCGTGGTGGCGCGAGCGCACCCTCCGCGGGTGGCAGACGGACCCGTACGTCTACGGCTTCGAGCGCGACGGCGACCTCCGCGCGCTGCTGTCGTACACCTTCGAGGAGCGCGACGACGGCGACGGGCGCGCGATGGTCGTCTCCGACGCCGCGGTCGCCGACCCCGCCGACTGGGACCGCGTCTTCCGGTTCTGCCGGGACCACGACTCGCAGGTCGAGCGGGTTCGCCTCCGGCTCCCGGTCGACGTGAGCGTCCTCGACCGCGTCGACGACCCGCGCGCGGTGACCGAGGAGGTCCGCGCCGGCCCCATGTTCCGGCTCGTGGACGTGGCCGACGCGCTGACCGCGCTGGCGCCCGACCCCGACCTCGGCGCCGCGTTCACGCTCGCGGTCGACGACCCCCTCGTCGACTGGCACGGCCGGCCGGTCCGGGTGACGGTCTCGGACGGCGCGGTCGACGCCGAGCGGGTCAGCGCCGGAGAGGGTAGTTCCGCTGCCGCCCCCGACGTGACCGCCGGTATCGGCGCGCTCTCGCAGCTGTACGCCGGCTACCGCGGCGTCGACGACCTCCGCGCGCACGCTCCCTTCGACGTCGACGACGACGCCCCCGACGACCTCGCGACCGACCTCGCCGCCCTGTTCCCGCCGCGGCGGACCTTCCTGCGCGAGGGGTTCTGAGCGGAGCGAGGCGACCGAGCAGAGCGCCCCACGGCGCTGCCGGGCTTTTTATTCGCGGGCGCCGTAGCGAGCGGTATGAGTTCCCGCGACCGACGTGACGACGACCTCGAGGAGCGGCTCGACGAGCTCGAGGACGTGCTGAGCGAGCTCCGCGCCGACCTCCGAGAGACCGAGCGCGACCGCCGCGGGCCCCCGCGGCCGCCCCGGCTCTCGGAGCTGGTGCGGTTCACCGAACAGTACACGATTCCGACGCTCATCGCGCTGCTGGAGACGACGATCAAGTCCCTCGAACTGCTTCAGGGAACCCTCAGGCTCGCGGACCCCGGCCGGAGCGTCGCCGAGGGCGCGGAGGGCGCCGGCGACCGCCTCGCGGACGTCCGCGACGGCGCGACCGCCGGGCTCTCGCGGTCGCTCTCGGAGCTCCGGACCGCGCTCTCGGAGGCGGACCTCCCCGAGGACGCCGCCTCGCGGTCGATCATCGCCGACGCGCGCGACCTCACCGCCGAGATCGAGTCCCGGATCGACGAGGGGCGCCGGGAGGCGGACGCCGCGCGAGACCGACGGCTCGGGCGGGACCGCGACGGTCGGCGAGACGACGGGGGACGACGGCGAGACGACGGGGGACGACAGCGAGACGGCGGGAACCGAGATCGGGACGAGACGCCGTCAGACCGCGGCGCCGACGCGAGTCCGGTTCAGATCGACGTGACCGAACCCGGCGAGGGCGGGGCCGACGAGAACGAAGCGGCCGGCGACGTCAACGACCCGCCGGAGGTCGACGTCGAGTCCGAGTTGGAGTCGATAAAGCGCCAGATCGACGGCGACGAGGCGGGAGACGAGACCGACGCGGAGGCCGACGCCGACGGCGCGGGCGACGACGACGCGGACGCCGACGGCGGCCGGACGGACTGAACGCCTTCAGAACGAGGCGCCGAGCCGGTCGGCGACGCGCTCCGCGGAGTCGCGGAGCAGCGTCTCGTCGTCGGTGAAAACCTCTAGGGCGACCGTCCCGTCGAAGCCGGCGAGCTCCGACTCGACGAGGTCGTAGTCGACCTCGCCGGCGCCCACGGGGAGGTGCGTGTCGCCGCGGCGGCGGACGTCGTGACAGTGGAGGTGCGAGACCCGGTCGCCGTGGCTCCGGAGGAACCGCTTGATCGCCTCGTTGCCGCCCTCCATGTACGCGTGGCCCACGTCGAAGCAGACCGACGTGTCGGTCTCGCGGGCGAGGTCGCCGAGGACGGAGAGCTGGAGCCCCGCGTGCTGGTGGCCGACGTTCTCGACGACGACCTCGACGCCCGCCTCGCGGCCGGCGTCCGCGACCCGCCGGAGCTGCTCGGCCGCGGTCTCCCGGAACTCGACGTCGTCGCGGTCAGCGGAGGTGGCGTGGAGGACCGCCTTCTCGGCGCCGAGGTCGCCGGCCGCGTGGAGGAGGCGGCGCTGGTAGTCGACGATGGCGTCGTTCACCTCCGGGACGTACGTCGCCAGCCGCTGGCCGTACGGTAGGTGGACAAGCAGGTCGCGGTCGCCGAGCGCGTCACCGAGTCGCTCCGGGTCGATATCGCCCGGGACGAGCGTCGGCTCGCCGACGCCGAGCTCGCAGAAGTCGAACCGCCTCGACGACGCCGCGAGCCGGTCGAGGTCGTCGCCGACCGTCACGCCGATCTCCATGGCGGCCCGTGGAGCGGGGACCTCTAATAAATGGCGTCGGGGCGTCGGTCGCCCGAGACTCAGTCGTCCGCGAGCGGATTGTCGAGGTCGATCTCGCCGGCGTCGATCTCGGCCTCGACCTCGCGGACCGCGGTCACCATGTTCTCAGTCTTGCCGTACGCGACGTCGCGCGGGAGCAGCTTCAGCCCGCAGTCGGGCGATATCGTGAGCTTCTCCGGCGGGACGACGCGGAGGCCCTGGCGGATGTTCCGTTTGATCTCCTCGACCGACTCCACCTCGGCGGTGTGGGCGTCGACGACGCCGAGCGCGAGGTCCGGTTCGATCTCGGGCTCCTCGAAGACGGGGATCTGCTCGTAGTCGCCGTTGGAGAGCTCCAGGTCGAACTCGTCGATCGGGTAGTCGTTGATCTCGGGATACACCCGCGAGTAGTCGCCGTAGCAGACGTGGAGGCCGATCCGGACCTCCTCGGGGATGCCCGCCGCGATCCGTTCGAGCGCCTCCCCGACGATGGCGTGGTCCTCGGGCGTCGTCGCCAGCGCGGGCTCGTCGATCTGGATGTAGCGCGCGCCCGCCTCGACCAGCTTCTCGACCTCCTCGTTGACGAGGTCCGCGAGGTCGTACACCAGCTCCTCGGTGGAGGGGTACGCCTCGTTGAACGCCCAGAAGCCGAGGGTGTACGGCCCCGTGATCGGCACCTTGACCGGGCGCTCGGCGACCCCGGCGGTGAACTCGAACTCGTCGACCAGCCACGGCTCGTCGTACGCGACCTCCTCGACCACGCTCGGCTTGTCGAAGTAGTTGTGGCCCCACACCTTCACCGGCCCGTTGAACTCGTAGCCGTCGATGCGGTCGGCGAAGAACTCCACCATCTCGTTGCGGCGCATCTCGCCGTCGACGACGGTGTCGAGCCCGGCGCGCTCGTGCTCGTGGGTGATGAGCCGGCAGGCGTCGTCGTGCGCCTCCTCGAGGTCCGACGCGTCGAACTTCGAATCGGGGTCGTCGACGAGCTCGTCGGCGCGGTTGAGCCACTTCGGCTTCGGGTACGAGCCGACGACCGTCGAGAGCAGGAACGTCTCGTTCGGGTGGTCGGCCGGGCGGAACTGGTCGCGGTTGGCGGACGGGTTTCGGACCATCAGTCGAGCACCTCCGCGGCGGCGGCCAGCGCGTTCAGCTTCGCGCGATACTTGTTCGTCGGCAGGTAGAACAGCTCGGTGTTGGGCGTGAGGTAGGTCCGGTCGAACCCCTCCAGCGGGATCTGCGACTCGAACCACTCGACGCGCTCCGCGACCGTCTCCGGCTCCTCGACGAGCGTGTTCTGCCCGTCGACGAGCCCGAGCGACAGCGAGTCGGTCGCGCCGAACTCCTGGACGTTGTAGACGGTGTCGTCGCGGTCGCCGGCGACCAGATCGAGCCCGAGCGCGTCCGCACCCGCCTCGTCGACGAGGTGGGCGTACAGCTTCTCGCCGAGCGCGCCGTAGAACGTCTGGACGACCACGTCGGCGTCCGTCTCGGCCGCGACGGTCGCGATCGCGTCCGTCGCGCGCTCCTCCGCGCCCTCGACGGGCGGGGTCGTGACGAGCGACGGCTCGAGGAGGAACAGCGTCTCGTGGTCGGGGAACGCCGCGACCTCGCCCGCGAGGAACTCCGCGACGGCGGCCTGGAACTCGGCCCCGTCGCGGTAGTGTTCGTCGGTCGCCAGCTCCGCGAGGGAGTACGGCCCGGGGAGCGTCGCCGCGAGCGAGGCGTCGGCGGCGCCGTCGGCGTCCGCGAGCAGATCGGTCGCCTTCTCCAGTTCGTCGGCCACGTCGCCGGAGAAGGCGAGGTCGTCGACGACGCGCGGGTCGCGGTAGAAGTTGTTGTTGTCGTAGTACCGGACGATCCCGCCGGTCTCGACGGCGTCGCTGACGGTCAGCGGGTGCGCGATCATGTCGTCCCAGCGGCCCTGCCCCTCGGAGATCAGGTCGAGGCCGGCGTCCAGCTGGTGGTCGACGTACTCGGCGCGTACCTCGTCGTACTCCGCGACGATCGCTTCGCCCTCGTCGCCGCCCAGGAGGTCGCCCTTCTGGTGGCCCTTCAGGTCCGAGAGGGTCTCTTTCGCCCGGTCCGGGAGCGGGTACAGCCCCGGCGTCGCCGCGATACGTTCGGTCATTACCCTCCGTTAGATATGCCGTCGTATAATATTTGCTAATGTATATTATTCTCTGGAGTAATTCACCGGTGGCGGGGCTACGCTCGACGCAGCGCCAGCACCGTGAGCGTCTCGAAGGGGAACGACTCCTCGACGACCGGCTCGGCCGCGAATCCCGCCTCGTCGACCAGGTCGAGCACCTCGTCGTAGCCGGTGAGCGAGGAGACGAGCAGGAGGACGACGCCGTCGGGCGCGAGGACGCGACCCACGTCGTCGAGGAACGGCTCGATGAGTTCGCGGCCCGACTCGCCGCCCGAGAGCGCGTGTTCCATCCAGTCGCCCCACTCGTTGTCGGGGTCGGTCGGGAGGTACGGCGGGTTGAAGCACACCGCGTCGAACGCGTCCGCGCGGAACGGCGCGAGGAGGTCGGCGACGACGGCCTCGACGCCGCGCTCGCGGGCCTGTCGCGCCGCGTGCGGGTTGCGGTCGCTGCCGACCACGTCGAGGCCGCGCTCCTCGGTGATCCGCTCCGCGACCCACCCGGAGCCCGTGCCGACCTCCAGCACGCGGCCGTGGGCCTCCGCCACCGCCGCCTCCGCGAGCAGCCCGGAGTCCTCCGCGGGCTGGTAGACGACCGCGTCGTCGGCGCCGCGCAGCGCCGCGAGGTCGCCGCCGCGCTCGTCACCGGCGTCGCGCTCGTCCCCGCCGCGGGTCATCGGCCGTCGTCCTCCGGGCCGCCGTCGGTCGCGCCGGCGTCTCCGTCGTCCGCGCCTTCCGACCCGCCGCGCGTCGCCGCGCGCTCCTCGACCGACGCGTCCAACTGCGGTCCAGAGGCCCCCTCCGACCGGGCGGAGAGCGTCTGCTGCGGGAACGGGATGACGATCCCGTCGTCCTCGAGCGCCCCCTTCATCGCGTTCATCGCGGCGGTCTGGGTGCGCCAGCGCTTCCGCATGCTGGGGTTGCGGATCCAGTAGCGGAGCCCCAACACGACCGCCGAGTCGTCGAAGCGCTTCGTCACGGCGTTCGGCTCGGGCATCTCGGCGACGTCGTCGACCCCGGCGACGGCCTCCTCGACGACCGCGGCCGCGCGCTCAACGTCGGTGTCGTAGTCGACGCCGACCTCGACCTCGATCCGCAGCCGGTTCCGGCGCGACCGGTCGACGATCGAGCCCGAGCGAACGGTGTCGTTCGGCATCGTGATCACCTCGCCGTCGAACGACCGCAGCCGCGTGCTCATGATCGAGATCTCGGTCACCGTTCCCTCGTGGTCTCCGACTTCGACCCAGTCACCCACCTCGAACGGCCGGGAGAACATCAGCACGAAGCCGGCCAGTATCGCCCCGAGCGTCTGCCGCGCCGCCATCCCGACCACGATCCCGAGGAACCCCGCGCCGACGAGGAGGCTACCGACGTTGTCGGTGAACAGCCCGACGACGGCGAGTATCGCGGACGTGTAGACGCTCAGCTGCGTGATCCGCAGGATGACCTCCTGCTGGTGTTGCGAGATCGACGCGCTCTCGGCGCCGATCTCGCGGATGACGCCCCCGAGGAAGTCGGTGAGCGCGTACGCGATCGCCAGGAGGAGCACGGCGAGGACGACGTTCGACAGCTGGTTCGCGCTCAGCGCCGACTGGGCCGTCTCGAAGAGGGCGCCGCTCTGGTCCCACACCGCGATCAGCGTGATCGCGCCCAGCGCGGTGGCGCCGCCGACGCCCGCCGACAGCAGGAGCCGCTGCGTCGAGGTGAGCTCCCTGTCGCCGCGCCGCAGCCGCCGCGTGAGGAGCCGCACCCCCAGCACCGCGGCGACGATGCCCACCGAGGCGGCGAACCGCTCGAAGTTGCCCGCGAGCGCGCGTTGAAGATCCGTCACGAGGCCGACCCAGCCCGTCATCGTCACGCCTCCGTCGGCGACCCGCGTTCGCGGGCCAGCTCGGCCAGCGCCGCGAACGCCGCCGGCTCGAGCGTGCCGGGGCGACTACGCAGCAGCTCCTCGTCCGCCGCGTCGACGACCGCCTCCGGGTCGTCGAGCCCGGAGATGTGCGCCGTGTTCCGCACCGCGTTCCGCACCGTCTTGCGCCGCTGGGTGAAAAGCGCCTTCACGAACCGGAGGAAGAACGCCTCGTCGCCGACGACGTAGTCGGGGTCGCGAGGCGTGCAGCGCACGACGGCGCTCTCGACGGCCGGCTGCGGGTCGAACGCCTCCTTCGGAACGCGCTCGACGATCTCGACGTCGGCGTAGTGTTGCGCCGACACCGAGAGCCGGCCGTACGCGGACTCCCCGGCCGACGCGACCATCCGGTCGGCGAACTCCGCCTGAAACATCAACACGAGCGGCTTCCGCTCCGGGAGCAGCCGGAAGGCGATCTCCGAGGAGACCCCGTACGGGAGGTTGGCGACGCAGGCGGTGAAATCCGGGAGCTCGACGTCGAGCGCGTCGCCCTCCACCACGTCGAGGAGCCCGTCGGCGACCGCGGCCGCGAACTCTTCGCGGAGGAACTCGGCGAAGGCGCCGTCGCGTTCGATCACGCTCAGGCGACCGGGCGCTCCGCTCGCGTCGGCGGCCGCGTCCGCGGTCGTCGTCGCCAGCAGGCGGTCCGTGAGCGCGCCCGCGCCGCCGCCGATCTCGAGGAGGTGACTGGTGTCGGCGTCCTCAGGGAGGTAGCCGGGAATGCGGTCGAGGACCCGGTCGTCGACGAGGAAGTGCTGGTCGCGGTCGGGGTCGGCGCGCGAGCCCGCCCGCCTCGCGAGCGCGTCGGGGTCGCGACCCCCGTACGCGGCGTTCTCACCCGTCGATGAGTCGGTCATAGCCGGGGTACACGCGGTGTTCGGGTAAAAGTCTCGTTTCGGGGGCGGCGCGGCGGCGAACCGACGGTCGTCGGTCCGCGCGCCGAGGAGCCGGTGTTCACTCCTCGCGACCGACGAACGTCCGGTACTTCAGATCCGGCTCGCGGATCTCCTCGACGATCCGTTCGAGGATCACCTCCCGCGGGCGGTGGAGCCCGGAGATGCGCTCCTCGACGTCGTCGAAGCTCTCGAACGGGCCGCGCTTCCGCTCGTCGAGGAGGTCGTTCCGCAGCTTCTTGCCGATCCCCGGCAGCAGGTTCAGCTGGTGGAGTCGGAGGGTGATCGGCCCCGCCTCGTTGTAGAAGTCGACGAACCGCTCCTCGTCGGCGTCGACGATCGCCTCCGCGGCGTACTCGACCTCCGCGGCCGCGTTTCGAGTGAGGTCGTCGAACGACACCTCGCGGTAGCGGCCGACGGCCGGCCCGTCCAGCGCGATACGGTCGCCGACCGAGACGTCCGGCTCGCCGTCGAGCGTCAGTTCGTACAGCGCGAACGAGTCGGCGCCGAGCCCGTACGCCACCGGCGACTTGCGGGACTGCGGGCGGTCGTCGTCGGGACGCCCGTTCAACAGCACGTCGAGCAGGACGGCGGTGGGGCCGCCGCCGTCGGCTCCGCTTTCGCCTGCGAGGTCGTCGACGTCGTTCATACATCGTTCATCGCTCCGAGCGATGAAAAAACCGCTGGCGAGGCGGGACGCGCTGCGACCGCCGACGGTCGGATTCAAGAGCGTCGAGTGCGACGTGATACCATGGCGAAACCGGAGCCGGCGGAACTGGTTCGACTCGTCGAGGCGTTCCCGGGCGCCTCGCCCGAGGCGAACGCGGAGAGAGGGTCGACGGCCGACGCAGCGGGCGATCCGGAACGGGGCGAGCCGACCGACGCGGGCGACGTCGCGCGGGTCGACGACCTGCTCGACGGCGCGTACGGCGCTCTGACGCGGAACTGGTACCCGGAACTCCGGCGGCGCGTCGCGGCGCACGCCGACGGCGACTGCCTCCGCGAGCGGGTGCTCGAACACGTCGAGGCGGTGCCGTCGTTCCGCCTCTCCGACGGACCGACGGCCCTGGAAGAGCGCCGCGAGCGCCTCGCGGAGGCGGCGGCGCTGCGCGACGACGTCCGCGAGATCGCGGAGTGGTACGGCACCCTCCGGTCGCGGCTGGAGGGCGACCGCGCGTCGCTGACGCGGGGCGAGCGGCTGCTCCACGACCTCGGGTACGCGCTCGCGCACGTCCTCTTCCTCGGCGCGTCGTCGCCGCGTGCGGTCGTCCGCCGGCTCCGCTTGGCGTACCGGACGGTCGGCGTGCGGATCGACGAGACCGCCTCCGAGGGGGGCGCCGACCGCACGACGTTCACGTGTCCGTACCGGAACCTCGCGGCCGGGCGATGCGGCGAGCGGTGGGTGTGCCACGAGAAGCTGGACCGCGTCGACGACGGCTACGTCTCGTACCTCGCGGAGCGGGGGATCGCCTACCGGCGGCCGCGAGGGTGTACGGACTCCGAGCGGTGTCACTCGACGGTCGCGCGCGACGGACCCGCGCGCTGGTGGCCGAGGACGCCCCCGGCCGCCGTCGACGCCGACCCGTGACCCGCGACGGCGACGGCGAGAGCGGGTCCGCGGCGAGCGACGATCCCGCGGCAAGCGACGATCCCGTGGCGGACGGCGAGTTCGGAGCGACCGACCCGCGTCGGCTGCGCCGGATCCGACGCGGCTACGACGCGTGGGCCCGCGTCTACGACTGGTTCGCGCGGGCCACCGCGTCCGTCGGCGGCGTCCGCGCCGCCTGCGTCGACGCGCTGGCCCTCGACCCCGGCGACACGGTCATCGAGTTCGGCTGCGGCCCGGGAGTGAACCTCCCCGCGCTCCGCGACGCCGTCGGTCCGAGCGGTCGCGTCGTCGGCGTCGACGTCTCGCCGCGGATGCTCGACCGGGCGGCGGGGCTCGTCGAGCGGCGCGGCTGGGAGAACGTCTCGCTCGTCGAGGCCGACGCCGAGCGCCCTCCGGTGGCGGCCGCGGACGGCGTCCTCGCGACGTTCGTCACCTCGCTTTTCCCCGACCCGTACGCGGTCGTGCGCCGGTGGTGCGACCTGGCGGACGCCGTCGTCCTCGCGGCGTTCGTTCCGGAGGGAAACCGCCTCGCGAACGCGGCGCTCCGGGCGTTCGTGGCGCTGAACGGGCGGCTCTTCGACGCGCGGACCGACGATCCGCTCGGGAGGCTCGCGGACCGGACCGCCGCCGCACGGCGCGCGCTCGACGACCACACCGGCGTCCGGGAGCGACGGCGCCGCCTCCTCGGGACGATCGTCGTCGAGGCGGGTCGCGACCGGTGACGCCCGGGAGCGGTCGGTCGTCCGGGGTCACCCGGAAACGGGGACGGAGACGACGGTCGCGTCGGCGGTCCGGATGACGCGTTCGGTCGTGCTGCCGAGCAGGTCGTCGGCGGCGGCGTCGAGGCCGCGCTTGCCCATCACGACCGCGTCCGCGTCGACGGCGTCGGCGTACGCGGCGATCTCGTGGGCCGGAACCCCGGACTCGACCGCCGTCTCGCTGTCGATACCCGCGTCCGCGACGGCCGTCGCGACCCGGTCGACCGCCGCCTCCAGCCGCTCGCGGCGCTCGGGGTCGTCGTCGTCGAACTTCTCCGGCTTGCCGGAGCGGTCGTACATCGGGATCTCCTCGACGACGCCGAGGACGTGTACCGTTCCGTCCGCCGCCGTGATCTCGGTCGCGTCGTCGACGGCGTCGAGGGCGGCGTCGCCCGCTCCGGTCGGAACGAGGGTGGTCTGGTACATGCGGGTCGACGTACGTGCGGAAATCTGAAAAAACGTGTCGGAGAATCGCCCCGCCGGGCCGGGAGGGGCGTGCTCAGGCGTACTTCGCGACGACGTCGAGGATCTCGTCGAGCTCCTCGCCGTCGAGCGAGTACCGCTCCTGTGCGAACACCGAGCGGAGCTCCGTGCGGTCCTCGGGGAGCAGGTCGGTGATCTTCACGGCGGTCGGCAGGTCGATCTGATCGAGCTCGGTGAGCTCCTCGACGAGTTCGCGGGACTCGTCGGGGTCGAGGTCCGCGAACCGATTGACGTGCTCGATCGCGCGGGCCAGCTCGTAGCGCAGGTCGCGGTCCTCGTCGGCCGCGCGCTCGTCTTCGATCTCCACGAGGATCTCCTTCGCCTCGGAGGTGGTGACGTACTCCTCGTCCAGTTTTTCCTTGAATATCGTCATCTCAGTTCTGCTGGGCCCGCATGTGGGCGGCGGTGACGATGAGGGTCTTCGTCTTGCCGCCGTCCGGAATCTCGACTTTGAACGCCGACCCCTGCTTGCCGACGACGGTTCCGGTTCGGCCGTCGAAGCGCGGGTGGAAACGCCCCTTCGGGACGCTCGGGTCTATCTTGAGGTGGACCTGGGACCCCTCGTCGAACTCCTGGATCGCTCGCTGCGGCGGGGAGGTGCCGCGGTTGCGGGGTTTGTTCGAGAGCTTGTCGCGAGTCGCCTTCTGCGGCCCATTGGAACTCGGCATGGTCTTGGATTACGTTCCGCTGCCGCCGTTATAAATCGTGCGTTACGGCCCGAAGGACGTGGGCGACTCACACGCGACGGGTCGTGACGGGCGCGAGGAGGGGCCCGCTGCCAACGCGAAGCGGGGCCGCCGCCACCGCGAGCGGGCCCCTGCTCGAGTCGCGCGCACGACTACCAGACGCGTCTCCCCCTTCCGAAAGGGCTAATCCCGGGAGTTCCCTAACGTGTTCGTAATGAGTCACCAGCTGCCGGACGTACAGGCGTCCGCGCCCGACGTCACCGTCGGGCTTTCGCAGGTCGGCGTCACCGGGGTGGAGAAGCTCGTCAAGATCGCGCGTGGCGACAAGCGTCCCATCGTTCTCATGGCGGAGTTCGAAGTGTTCGTCGACCTCCCCAGCGGCCGGAAGGGGATCGACATGTCGCGGAACCTCGCGACCGTCGACGAGATCCTCGAGGACATCACCCGCGAGGAGGCGTACCGCGTCGAGGACGTCTGCGGCGACGCGGCCGAGCGGCTCCTGGAGAAACACGACTACACCACCACCGCCGAGGTGTCGATGTCGGCGGAGCTGGTCACCCGCGAGGACACGCCGGCGTCCGGCATCGAGACCCAGAGCACGGCGACGATCGTCGCCAGCGCGACCGCCACCGAGGACGGGACGCGCGAGGAGATCGGCGCCGAGGTCACCGGCATGACCGTCTGCCCCTGCTCGCAGGGGATGAGCGAGTCGCGAGCCCGCGACAAGCTCGCCCAGCTCGGCGTCGACGAGGAGACGACCGAGGAGTTCCTCGACGCCGTCCCGCAGCCGGGTCACTCCCAGCGCGGCCACGCGACCCTGACGATCACGACCGACGGCCACCCCGACGTCGACCTCCGGGACGTGATCGACGTCGCCCGCGACTCGATGAGCGCGCGGATCTACAACATGGCGAAGCGGCCCGACGAGGACCACATGACCTACGAGGCCCACGCCGACGCGAAGTTCGTCGAGGACTGCGTCCGCGCGCTCGCCGAAGGGGCCGTCAAGGAGTTCCCGCACCTCTCTGACGACGCCGTGATCCGCGTGAAGCAGTCGAACGACGAGTCGATCCACCAGCACAACGCCCACGCCGAGCGCGAGGTCAAACTGGGCGACCTCCGCGACGAGCTCGGCCGGTAGGCGCCGCGGCTCGCGTCGCGCTCTCGCCCGGCCATCCTTCACCCGAACGTCAGCGGCTCCGACTCCGCCCAGCGCGGCTCGAACTGGTCTTTCACGCTCGTCGCGAACTCGATGTCTTTCACGTCGATCATCGCGAACGGCTCGTCGGCCGACAGCGGGTGCGGCACCTCGATACACACCTCGATCTCGTCGAACACGTTGAACGTCCCGTCGACGCCCGGCGACGTCCGGACCTCGAACCCGTCCATGTCGGCCAGCTCCGCGGTGTACCGGCGTCCCACGCTCCGCGGGAGCTCGTCGACCGTCGCCGGCGACAGCAGCACTCGGATCTCCACGCCGCGTTCGAGCGCGGACTCCAGTTCGGCGGTCACGCGCTCGCCGATCGTCCCGAGGTCGAACCCGGTCGCAGGCGCGCCCGCGACCACGACCACCCGACGCTCCGCGGCGGCGATCCGCTCTAAGAGGAGGTCGGTCGCCTCCTCGGCACCGACCGCGGCGGTCCAGAACTGCCCGTCGACGGGCTCGCCCGCGTCGAGCTCGGTCGACAGGTCGTCGACCACGGACTCGTACTGCTCGGCCTGCGTCCGGAGCTCCCGCTTCTTCTCGTCGAGCAGGCGGTCGAGCGCGGCGTCCGGCTCGACCGCGAGGTACTTCTTCGGCCGGCTCGCGGCCTGACTGCGGACGAGGCTGTGCTGCTCTAGGCTGTTGAGCACGTCGTAGATCCGACCCATCGGGACCTCGCTGGCCCGGGAGAGGTCCTTCGCCGTGGTCGGTCCGGTCCGGAGAAGCGCGCGGTACGCCCGGGCCTCGTACTCGGAGAGCCCCAGATCGCGGAGAGATGCCATACCCGGGGATGCCCCGGCACCCGTATAAACGCGTCGCCGGTTTACGATACGGGCGGCCGGATCCGGCGGACCGAGTATTGCCGCCGACTGTCCGGCCGTTTCTCGGTCCGACGCGCGTCCGTCGCGTCAGGCCAGCACGTCGGCGACCCGGTCCATCAACTCGTTCGGCGTTTCCGCCGGGTCGGAGGCGCCGTCGCCGGCGAGGACGACCGCGGTCCCGGCCGGAACCGTCCGCGGCGCGGGCGCGTCGGTCTCGTGGGCGTTCGGCGCGATCACCTTCTCGTGGTCGGCGACCCGCCACGCGGCGCGGTGGAGGTCGCTCCCGGGTTCGGTCCCGACCGCGATGACGGTCGTGTCGCGCCGGAGGCGACCGGCGAGGCTCCCGTAGCCGGCGACCTGAACGCTCAGCCGCTCGGTAGCGCCGGCGAACGCCGCGGCCGTCTCCCGCGCGACCTCGCGGTAGCGGTCCTCGCCGGTGAGCGCCGCCAGGTCCAGCAGGGACGTCGCCATCTCCACGTTGGCGTCGAGCGGCCGGAACGACCGGTCGAGCAGCCCCGGCCCGGAGCGCGGCCCGTCGACGAACGACCCGTCGACGCGGAGCCGTTCGATCGCGCGGTCCGCGACCGCGCGGGCCACGTCGGCCCCCTCGCCGCGCACGCCGGCCGCGCGGACGTACGCCCCGACGACGCGGGCGGCGTCCTCCAGCAGGTCGGTCTCGCCCGCCTCGTCGCTGCCGCGGTAGTGGGTCACCGCGCCGCTCTCGGCGTCGATCAGGTCGCGTTCGAGGCCGTCGAGGATCCGGCCGGCGTACTCGCGGGCGCGCTCGTCGTCGGTGTAGGCGGCCACCGCGAGCAGCGCGTCCGCGGCGAGCGCGTTGCCGCCGGCGAACACGGTGAGGTCGCGGCGGGGTTCGTCCAGGTCCGCGCGGTCCTCGGCGGGCGCGGCGTAGTAGGCCCGGCCGAGTCCGGGCCCGAGGCTGCCGCCGACGCCGTAGCCGGTCCAGAGCTCGTCGGTGAGGAAGCCGACGGCGTCGAGCGCGGGGTCGAGGTACGCCTCGTCGCCGGTGTAGAGGAAGGCGTTCGCGAACGCGCGGGTCACCGCGGCGTTCGTGTCGAGCGGCTTCTCGTAGGCGACGTCGCCCCAGTCGCGCGTGCCCGCGTACCGGAAGAAGCCGCCGTCGACGTCGTCGGCGAGGTGGTCGCGGACCGCGTCGAGCGTCCGGAGCGCGCGGTTCCGGTCGCGCTTCAGCGCGAACTCGACGGTGCGAGGCAGCGGGAACTTCGCGTCGGTCCCCCAGCCGGCGTGGTCGTCGTCGTACTTGGCCTCCAGTTGGCCCGCCAAGTGGCTCTCTATCTCGTCGGTCAGTTCGCCGCGGGGCGGCAGGTCGGCGTCGAGCGCACGCGGGATACGCCCGGCCTCGCGCCCCTTGTCGGCCCACATCTGCCGGACCGATTCGAGGACCTGTCGCATCCCGTCGACGTCGAGATAGCCCGCGCCCGTCAGCAGCGTCCCCTCGGGCGTCAGGAAGGCGGTCGTCGGGAACCCGCCCATGTTGTACCGCTCGCGCACCCGCGGGTGGCGGTCGACGTCGACGCGGACGGGGACGAACCCCTCGTTGACGTTGGCCGCGATCCGCGGCTCCGCGTAGGTGATCGCGTCCATCTCGTGACAGCCCTCGCACCAAGTGGCCGACAGCGAGAGCAGCACCGGGCGGTCGCGCTCGTCGGCCTCGGCGAACGCCTCGGGGCCCCAGTCGCGCCACTCGACGCGGGTCTCGTCGCTCATGGGCGCAGTCGGTCCGGGGCGGGGGTAAGCGCTTCGAGAGCGGTACGCCGGGGAGAGAGCGGTGGAGGGAACGACCGCAGGGGGACGGAGGGCGACCGCGAGAGGAGGGCAGCGCCGGTGTCCACGCGACGCGTCGGCGTTCGGACGGGCGATCCGGCTCGGCTCTCTCCGAGCGGTCCGGCGTCGACTCTCAGCGCTTGTGGTCGTGACCCAGCGCGAGCGCGAGCGCGTTCGCGAACAGGAGGGCGACGAACAGCTGCCCGGTGCCGCCGTCGAGCCCCGAGTACAGCAGGGCGGGGTACGTCGCCGGGATGGCGATGGCCGCCCAGAAGGCGGCGGCCTCGACGGTTCCGGTCATCAGCCCGGCGAGCCGTTCGCCGGAGGCGAGTCGGGTGGGAGCGGGGATTGACATGGACGCTTCCCTGTACGACGGGGGACCACATATACCCCGTCGAGGGTTCGACGAATTTCACGGCGTTTCTCGACCGATCGGGTCATTTTAAAACCGTCGCAGAGACATTTTAACTGTTCACAACGCGTTCTAATCCTTTGTTTCGCGATCGTCACCGAGCGCCCCCGGACGCGCCCGAGAGGGATCGATCGGTCGGTGCCGGCGCGTCGACGGGTCGCCCCACCGGAAGCCGAGCGACTGCCGCGGCACCAACCGATTTGTCCGTCGGGAGCGAGGGGAGGATATGACCGAAACCGATCGCCGCGACCGATACGACGACCCGGACGACCCGAGACGCGACGACAGGGGGGATCGAGACCGTCCCGACGCGCACGCCGACGGCGGCCGCCCGCACGTGACGGTCGTCGCCTGCGGCGGCACCATCGCGTCGGAGCCGAGCGACGACGGAGCGGCCCCGGAGAAGACCGGCGACGACCTCGTGGCGGCGGTGCCGGCCGCGGGCGACCACGCGCGGGTGACGACGAGGGAGACGTGTTCACGGCCCGGTTTCGACGTTCGGTGGAGAGACGTGCTCGCGACCGCGGACGCCGCGCGCGACGCGGTCGACCGGGACGCCGCCGACGGCGACGCGGACGGGGCGGCCGACGGCGTCGTCGTCACCCACGGGACGGACACCCTCGCGGACACCGCGTTCGCGCTCGACGTCCTCACCGACCTCGACGCGCCGGTCGTCGTCACGGGCGCGCAGCGCCGGCTCGACGAACCGTCCAGCGACGTGCCCGCGAACCTCGCGCTCGCGGTCCGGGCGGCCGCGGACGACCGGTTCGCGCCCGGGGTTCACGTCGCGTTCGACGACGAACTCCACGCCGCCCGCGACGTCGTGAAGGGCCACAGCAACGCGCTGTCGACGATGACCTCCCCGGGAGCGGGACCGGTCGCGACGTTCACCCGCGCCGCCTCGCGGCTCGTCCGTCCCCCCGAGCGCGGCGTCGCGGTCGACCCGCTCGCGGACGCGATCGAGGGCGCCGCGGACGTGCCAGAGGTCCCGGTGATCCACTCGGGGACCGGCGTCGGCGCAGGCGCACTCGAGCGCGCGCTCGAGGCGGGCGTCGGCGGGATCGTGGTCGAGGGGACCGGCCTCGGGAACGTCACCGGGGCGCTCGGCGACGCGATCGGGGAGGCGGTCGAGTCGGTGCCGGTCGTCGTCGCCGGTCGCCCGCCGGCCGGGCCGACGGAACCGGTGTACGGGACCCCCGGTGGCGCCGTCACGCTCGCGGACCACGGGGTGACGTTCGCCGGCGACCTCCCGGCCGCGAAGGCGCGCGTCGCGCTCGCGCTCGGCCTCGCGGCGGACCTCGACCGAGACGAGATCGACGCGCTGTTCGCGTCTCCGGCGTAGACCGATCGCGGATCGTCGAAGTGACGCCGAATCGCCCGAATCGATGGGTCAGAAGCCTGTTTGAGCGTACGCGAAACCCTTATCAGTCGACCGCGTACCGGAAGACGTGACCAATCTCACCCGACGGGCCGCCCTCCGCGGCATCGCGGCCGGCGGCGCGGCCGTGCTCGCGGGATGTACCGGGGGCGGCGACCCGGTTTCGGGCGGAAACGGCGGCGCCGGCGATGACGGTGGCGACGGCGGCGACAGCGGAGACGCCGGCGACAACGGCGGCGACAGCGGAGACGCCGG
>NZ_SGTU01000001.1:98700-152172 GCF_005435195.1 Halorubrum sp. SP3
ACGGCGGCGACAGCGGAGACGCCGGCGACAACGGCGGCGACAGCGGAGACGCCGGCGACAACGGCGGCGACAGCGGAGACGCCGGCGACAACGGCGCCGACAACGGAGACGCCGGCGATGACGGTGGCGACGGCGGCGACGGCGAGAGCGACCCGGCCCCCGAGACCGAGGTCCACCAGGTCGGCGCCGCGCTCTCCGGGCCGGCGTGGAGCCGCGAGGAGCGCCGCGGTCTCTACGCGCTGATCACGGGAGAGGGCGACGCCTCGAAGCTGCTCCGGGACGCGCCGGCGGAGACCGCCGCGTTCGTCGAAGAGACCGACTTCGGAGATTCGGTGCTCATCTACGTCGAGTCGGTCGGCCCGACCACCTGTCACAACGAAATCGCGTTCGAGGAGATCGGCGTCGAGGACGGGACCCTCGTCGCGGACGCGGCCGTCCGAGGAGCCGGCGACTACCAGGTGGCCTGCGGCCAGGCGATCACCTATCCGGCCGCGCTGCTCCGCGTCACGAGCGATCCGCTCCCGGACGCGGCCCGGCTCTCGGTCACCGACGGCTGGGGCGAGACGGGGACGGTCCGGAGCGGCGACGGCCCGCTCGCGCTCCGGGCGGACCGGGGGTAGCGCCGAGCGGCAGGAGACGCGACCGCCGGCGCGTCGGTCGCGTCAGGTCCGGACCTCGATGAGCAGGTCCGTCTCGGGCGACTCGCCCATCGTCTCGCGGACGCGGTCCCAGGAGAGGTCGGTGCGTGCGGTCACCGACTCGGTCGCGACCGCGCCGCAGGCGTTGCCGACTAAGATCGGCACCTGGTAGTCGCGCGGGTCGTGCGAGAACCCGTCGCCGGTGATCTCCGGCTCCCGCAGCGCGGCCGCGAGGAACCCGGCCGCGAAGGCGTCGCCCGCGCCGGTCGTGTCGACCGGGTCGGCGTCGAATCCCGGGTGCGAGACGCTGCCGTGCGGGGTGCGGACCGTCGCGCCCTCGTCGCCGAGCTTGATCGCGACGACGCGGTCGTCGGGCTCCCACGGGTCCACGTCGGTCGCCGCCGCGAGCGCGTCGGCCTCGCGGTCGTTTACGAAGAGCACGTCGCTCGCGTGGAGCGCGGCGTCGAACTCGCGGTCCGCGACGCGGCGCCCGGGGTCGAAGCTCCGGGTCGCGCCCGCCTCCGCGGCCGCGGTCGCGAGCGCCGCCGCGGTCTCCGGCTGCTGGCCGGTGAGGTGGAGGTGGTCGGCGGCCGCGAGCGTGTCGCGGTCGAGCCCCGCCGCCGAGAACGACTCGTTGGCGCCGTCGTTCGCGAGCATGAGCAGCTCGCCGCCGCCGTCGACGATGACGTACTTCACCGAGGTGGGCTCGTCGGCGTCGACCAGCACCTGCCCGGGGTCGACCCCCGCGCTGGCGAGCTCGCGCAGCGCCAGCGCGCCCGACTCGTCGCCGCCGACGCTGCCGTAGACCACCGACTGGCCGCCGAGGTCGACGAGTCCGACCGCGACGTTCGCGGCGCTGCCGCCGCCCGACTGTTCGAGCCGGTCGATCCGGGTCTCGCCGTCCGGCTCCGGGAGGCTGTCGACGTGGATCGTCACGTCCCAGTTGATGTGGCCGGCCGCGACGACCTTCGGCACGCGGTCGGCGTCGTCGGGGGGCAGGTCGGGGTCGCTGTCGACGGCGGGGTCGCTGTCGACGGCGGGGTCGCTGTCGACGGCGGGGTCGGCGTCGACGGCGGGGTCGGCGTCGACGGCGGGGTTAGAGTCGTCGGCGTCGGTATCGCCGTCAACGGCGTCACGGGCGGAAGGGCCGGCCCTATCGCCGCCGTCCCCGCGGACGCCGCCCGCGCGCTCGCGGATGTCACCCGTACGCTCGCGGACATCTCCTTCCCACTCGTCGACCTCGCGGCCCCACTCCGCGACCGTCTCGTCCCAGTCGTCGACGCCCTCGCCTTCCTCGCTCATCGCTCGGCCCACGGCTCGGCGGCGCCCTCGCCGAACAGCTCCCGCATCAGCGCCACGATGCTCTCCGGGGGGAACTGCCCGTGTTCGGTGACGATCGCGTCCATGTACCGCGGCGGGGTCACGTCGAACGCCGGGTTCGCCACCGAGATCTCGCCGATCTCCTCTCGGGACTCGGGGTCGATCACCTCGCTTTCGTCGCGCATCTCGATCTCGACGGTGTGGCCCGTCAGCGTCTCCGGGTGGAGCTTGATCGTCTGGGCCGCGGTCATGATCGGGACGCCGCGCTCGCGGGCGTTGACCGCGAGCCCCGAGGTGCCGATCTTGTTGATCACGCCGCCGTCGGCGGCGATCGAGTCGGCGCCGACGACGACGTGGTCGACCTCGTCGAGGTAGCGCCGCGCCGCGGAGTCGACGATGAGCGTGACGGGGACGCCGGCGTCGCGAAGCTGTTCGGCGGTGATGTGGCCCTGCTGACGGGGGCGCGTCTCCTTGACCACCGCCGAGATCGACTTCCCCTGCTCGACGGCCGCCTCGATACACGCCAGGGCGTCGGTGGAGTGGCAGTGGGTCATCACCGTGTCGCCGTCGGCGAGGCGGTTCGCGCCGACCTGCCCGAGGTCCTCCTGCGCGCGGTCGAGCTGGTCGACGAACGCCTCGCTCGCGTCGACGACGCTCCGGCGGAGCGCGTCGACCGAGTCGCCCTCCATCCGCTGGAGGACGTACCGGAGGGCGTTCGGCAGCGACACCGCGGTCGGGCGCGTCTCGCGGAGCGTCCGGGCCGCGGCGCGCATCGACGCGCGGAACGCCGCGGGGTCGCTCCCGGTCGCGTCCGCCTCGGCCGCCGCCTCCGCCTGTGCCGCGAGCGCCTCGGCGGCCGCGGAGGCGATGGTGGCCGCGCCGCGGATCTCCATCGTCGCGATCGACTCGGCGGTCTCGCGGACCGGCGGCGACGGCTCCGTGTCTGTCATACCGATCCGGTAGCCGCCCGTGTATTTATAAAACCGGCCGACTGCCGGAGCGGTCGGCCCCGCTCGGCGTCGGGCCGGCCGACTCCGCGTCAGGCGACTACTCCGCGTCAGGCGACTACTCCGCGTCAGGCGACTACTCCGCGTCAGGCGACTACTCCGCGTCAGGCTGTTGCCCGTAGCTCTCGAACCGCTCCTCCACCGTCGCCATCTGCTCGTCGGTGAGGACGTGCGGCTCGCCGACGGCGGACGCGCGCAGGTAGAGCCGGCAGATGTCCTCGACGTGGCGGGTGTTCTCGACCGCCGTCTCGACGTCGGGGCCGGTGACGACGAGCCCGTGGTTCGCGAGGATCGCGGCGTCGGAGTCGGCCTCGGCCATCGCGGCGACGACGTTCGCGGCCAGCTCCTCCGTGCCGTACGGCGCGTAGTCCGCCAGGGGGACCTCGCGGCCCACGGCGGCGATCATGTAGTGGATCGGCGGCAACTTCCGGTGGAGCGTCGCCATCGTCGTCGCCCACGGCGAGTGGGTGTGGACGATCGCGCCCGGCCGGTCGTGCTCGTAGATCCCCGCGTGCATCGGCACCTCGCTCGACGGCGCCATCCGCCCGGCCAGCCGCTCGCCCTCCGAGGAGACCACGGGCACGTCGGCGGCGTCGAAGGAGTCGTACGGGACGCCCGTGGGCGTGACCGCCACGGCGTCGCCGTCGCGGACGCTCAGGTTCCCGGTCCGGCCGGGCGTCAGGTCCGCGAGGGCGGGCGCGTACTCGACGACCGCCTCGCGCGCCTCGCGCAGGAGGTCCGGGTTCGCGTCCGGGTCGGAGTCGCCCGCGGATCCGGACCCGCCGCCCGAGCCGTCGCGGGTCACGCCGCCACCTCAGTCAGGTCGGCGAGCGCGTCGAGCCGGTGGTCCGGGCGCCGGTCGCCGTCGAGTTCCCCCTCGGGGGGCGCCTCGCCGTCGGCGACGAACAGCGCCGAGTCGAGCCCGACGGCGTTCGCGCCGGCGACATCCGTCTCGGCGTTGTCGCCGACGGCCAGCGCCTCGCTCGGCGGGCAGTCGAACGCGGCGAGCGCGGCCGTGAACGGGAGCGCGCTCGGCTTCTCGCGGCCCACCTCCTCGGAGGTGACGAGGAGGTCGATCCGATCGTCGATCCCGAGGCGCACGAGCTTCCGCAGCTGGACCCGCGTCGTGAGGTTCGTCACGACCGCGACGTCGGTCCCCGCCGCGTCGAGGGCGTCGAGGAGGTCCTCGGCGCCGTCGCAGAGCGACATCGCCGCGAGGTAGCCGTTCCAGTAGGCGTCGCCGGCCGCCAGCGCGCCCGCGGGGTCGGGGTCACCGGCGTGCCGGTACAGCCCGCGCTTGAAGTAGACGTGCCTGGAGTGAGAGGCCGCGGTGCCGCCGGTCTCGCGCTTCGTCTCCCGTCGGCCGGTCGCGTACAGGTCGTCGAACGCCGCGCGGTCCAGCTCGTACCCCCGCTCGCGGAGGGCGTCGAGCGCGGCCCGCTTGCCCGCCTCGTTACACGGGGCGTACGGGTACAGCGTGTTGTCGAGGTCGAAGAGAACCGCCTCGTGGCTCATGGAGCGACTCGGCGCGGCACCGACTTAAGCGTGGTTCGACGCGCCGACGGGGATCCGCCGTCAGCTCGAAGGGGCAAATCGCTCCGCTACTGCTCGTTCATCGCCTCGCTGGCGATGTTGCGACCGCGGGAGTTGAGTGCGACCTCCCGGCGGATCCGGACCTCCTCGACCACCTCGAGCTCGACCAGCCGCTCGAACGTCTCCTCGACGTCGTCGACGTCCATCCCGAGGAACGCGGGGATTTCGAACGGCGAGACGCCGGAGTACAGCGCCATCAACACCTCTCGGTCGCGGCTGGAGAGGTCGACGTTCGTCGAACTGCGCTCCTCGCCCTTGCGGAGCCACGACTCGACGAACCGCATCCGGTTCGGGTCGCCCGCGACGTGCGTCTCGATGCTCGTCCCCTCGTCGTCGGTGTGGGACACCTCGATCACGGGCTTCTTCTCGCCGTTGACGGTGCGCTTCGCCGCGTCGAGGCCGCTGATGTCGTCGAGGTCGAACTCCACGAACGCGCCGCGCTCCAGGGCCGCGTTGAGCCCGTTCTCGTCGATCTTCACGCGGGCCTGCTCCCACTCGGTGTCCGTGACGACGCCCCCCTCGATGGCGGGGTGTTTCACCATCACGGTCTTCTGGTCGAGCAGCGCGCGGTAGACGTCGCGCTCGAACGGCTCGTGGTCGGACGCGGCCACGAGTAACACCTGCTCGCCCAGGTCGAAGCTCACGTAGTTCGAGACGCGCGCGACGGTCTGGTTCGCGTCGTGGCGGCCGCCGAGCCGTTCCAGCTTCGACAGCGGGACGGTCCGTTTCCCGTCGTTGCCGGCGAGTATCAGCCGCCGGTTCGAGAGGAGGACGCGCCCGGGGGTCCACGACACGTCGCTCACCTTCCGGCCCTCGCGGACCGCGACCGCGAACTTCGCCTGCGTGTCGGTGATCTTGTACTCGCTGTCTTTCTGGGACATTTACGGACCTCCGGCGCGCAGCTTCGAAACGGCCGAGAACACGCGCTTTCTGACGGCCTGACTGTCGTCGTCGGCGTACTCCTCAAGGCGGGTGAGCGTCTCCTGCCCGCCGATCTGTCCGAGGACGAACACCGCCTTCGCCCGGGCCTCTTCCGGGTGTTCGGGGCCCAGCTTGTCGAGCAGGCGGTCCTCGACGACCGGGCCCCCGAGGCTCTTGAGGCTCGTCGCCGCGAACTGCGCGGTCTGCGGGTCGTCGTCCGCGAGCGCGTCCGCGAGCGCCTCCACCGCGGTCGCCGTGTCCGGGTCGGCCACCCGACCGAGGATCCACGCCGCGTTCCGGCGCTGGCGGGACTGCTGGCCCTCGGTGAGGATCTCGACGAGCGGCTCGACGACGGTCGCGTCGTCGGCCGCCCTCAGCTCCGAGACCACCTGGTCGCGGACCGCGTGGCTCTGCCCGGTCGGCACGTTCGAGAGCAGTTCGATCACCGAGTACACCGCCGCGTTCCGGACGACCGCGCTCTCGTCGCCGAGGGCGCGGGCGAGGGGTTCGACCGGCTCCGGGGTGCCCGCCTTGCCGAGCGCGCCGGCCGCGATCCGGCGGATCGACTCGTCGCCGTCGTCGAGCAGCTTCAGGAGCGGCGACAGCGCCTCGTCCGTCCCGATCGTTCCCAGCGCGTTCGCGGCGGCGCGCCGCACGCGCGGGTCCTCGTCCTCGAGCCGCTCGCGCAGGCCGGGGACCGCCCGGGCGTCCGCGAAGGTCCCGCAGGCCTGCGCCGCCCGCAGCCGGACGCGGGCGTCCGGGTCGTCGAGCGCGCCGACCAGCGGCTGGAGGCCGCTCGCGTCGTCGAGCCGCCCGAGCGCGTTCGCGGCGGCCATCCGAAGTTCCGGGCGGTCGGCCTCGAGCGCGCGCGCGAACTTGCGCGCGGTGACCCACTCGGCCTCGGCGTCGCCGCCGCCCCCGGTGAGCTCCTCGAGGAGCTGTTCGAGCGCCGCCTCGCCGACCTCGTCGAGCGCGTCGACCGCCGCCCCGCGGACCTCGGGGTCGTCGTCCGTCGTCGCCGCCCGGAGCAGCCCGTCGATCGTCGGCTGGTCGCTCTCCGCGCCGATCTCGCCGAGGAACTCCGCCGCGCGCCGCCGGACGGCCGCGCTGTCGCTGTCGAGGGCGTCTCGGAGGCGCTCCGCGTTCCCGTCCCGTGCGTGCTGGTACAGCGACATCAGCGCCTCCCGAACACCCGCCGTCGCTTGTCGATCGGTTCGTAGCGGTCGCTTCGGTCCGGGGGGACGCTCTCGGTCATCCCCAAGACGAGGACGCCGTCGTCCGCGAGCGACGCCTCCAGCGTGTCGAACAGGGCCGCCTTGTGGTCGACGTCGATGTAGATCAGCAGGTTCCGGCACAACACCACGTCGAAGGGGTCGCGGGCGCCGTCGCGGATCAGGTCGTGCGTCTCGAACTCGACGAGCCGCTTGACCGCGGGGCGCACCTGGAACGCGTCCTCGTCGCGTTCGACGTAGCGGTCGGGATCGGAGAGGGGCTCCAGCTCCTCCGCGATGTCGGTCGTCCGCGTCGTATGGTAGACGCCCTCGCGGGCGTCGTCGAGCGCCTCCTCGCTGATGTCGGAGCCGAGCACTTCGACGCGCGACTCGTCGATCTCGGGGTCGTCGCAGGCCAACATCGCGACCGAGTACGGCTCGCGACCGTCCGCCGACGGCGCCGACCACACCCGGACGCGCCGCTGATCGGCGGTCCGCTCGCGCAACACGTCTCGGAGCACGTCCCACATCTCCGGGTTGCGGAAGAACTCCGTGACGTTGATCGTGAGCGCGTCCATCAGCGCCTGCCGCTCGTCGGCGTCCTCGCGGAGGATGCGCTCGTACTCGGCGTGCGACTCGGTGTCGCGCCGGCGCATCCGCGCCGTGATCCGGCGGTCGAGGTACGACTCGTTGTAGTACCCCGGCTCGAACGGGACGGTGTCGTCGATCTGCCGGAGGACGCCCTCGAACGCCGTCTCGTCGTCTACCGATCCGCTCATAGGCTCACCACGTCGAGCACGGCCACGACGTCCCCGTCGCCGAGGACCGCCGTGCCGCTGAGTCCCGGCGTCCCCGAGAGCGGGCCGTCGAGGGGTTTGACGACCACCTCCTCCTGGTCCAACACCGCGTCGCAGTGGAGCGCGACCTGCCGCGTCTCCTCGCGGATCCGGACGAGCATGCCGTCGTCCGTCGGCTCGCCGTCGGACTCGGTCGTCGGATCCGCCGGGACGAACCCGTCGTCACCCGGCTCGTCGGCCGCGACGCCGCCGTCGGCCGCCGGGGTCTCGTTCGCGGACGCCGTCGAGTCGATCTCGCCGAGGCGCTCGTTCAGCCGGACGACCGGATAGAGGTCGTCCTCGTGTCTGACGACCTCGTCGCCGTGGACCTCCTCGACGTCGTCGGCGCGCGCGACCTCCGCGATCGACTTGATCGGGATGCCGTACTCCGTGCCGCCCACGTCGACGAACATCACCTTCACGATGGCGACGGTGACCGGCAGCCGGAAGCGGACCGTGCTCCCCTCGCCCGGCTCGCTCTCGATCGAGACGGAGCCGTCGAGGTCGCGCGCGGTCGTGCGGACCACGTCCATCCCGACGCCGCGGCCGGAGACGTCCGTCACCTCCTCCGCGGTGGAGAAGCCGGGGTGGAAGACGAGGTCATAGACCTCGTCGTCCTCCATCGCCTCGACCGCCTCGCGGCTCTTGACCCCCTCGTCGACCGCCTTGTCGCGGAGCTGGTCGGGGTCGAGTCCGCCGCCGTCGTCCGAGACCTCGATGATCACGTGGTCACGCTCGCGCTCGGCCGTGAGCTCCACGTGGCCGGTCGGGTCCTTCCCGGCGGCCTCGCGCTCCGCGGGCGGCTCGATCCCGTGGTCGACCGCGTTCCGCAGGACGTGCACGAGCGGGTCGCGCATCTCCGTGAGGATCGTGCGGTCGAGCTCGACGTCGTCGCCCTCGATCTCGAAGTCGATCCGCTTGTCGAGGTCCCGCGAGATGTCGCGGACGAGCCGCGGGAACGAGTCCGACACCTGCGAGAACGGGATGAGCCGCATGTCCATCGCCGTGTCCTGGAGGCTGGATGCGAGCTTGTCGAGCTCGTCTAAGGCGTCCGACTCCGCGTCCGTTCCCTCGATCTCCCGGCGGAGCTTGATCCGGCTCGTCACCAGCTGCTCGACGAGCCCGTACAGCTCGTCGACCTGGTCGACATCGACGCGGATCGACTTGATCTCGTCGCCGGACTTGGAGTCCGAACCGCCGGACGACCCGTTCGAGCCGCCGGACTCCGAGCCGGCGTCGTCGGTCTCGGCGTCGGCCTCGGGTTCCGGGTCGGTACCGTCGTCCGCGGAGTCGGCGGACGCCGCGTCGGCGGTCTCCGGCTCGGCGGGCTCGAACTCGTCGCCGTCCGTCGCGTCCGCGTCGTCGGGCTCCGCGTCCGCGTCGTCGGGCTCCGCGTCCGCGTCGCCTGCCGCTTCAGCATCGTCGGCCGGCCCCTCCGTCGCCGCGTCCGCGGCTTCGTCCGCCGCGGCTTCGTCCGCCGCGGCCGCGTCGTCCGCGCCGCCGACAGCGACCGCCGTCACCGCCTCGACCTGCGTGAGCGCCCGGAGCCCCTCGCCGACGACTTCGGGATCGGCGCCGCCGACGAAGGCGTCGAACCCCTCGTCGTACTCGCCGTCCTCCAGCGCCTCCGGGTCGGGGTCGGTCGCGTGCCCGTCGAACTGCTCGTCGAGCGCCTGGAGGACGAGCGCCGCGTCGACGCCCGCCATCTGGGCGTCGCCGATCGTCACGTCCGCGTACGCGACCGGGTCGGGGAGGTCAGCCGCCGCCGCGGGCGGCTCGGGGACCGAGACGTCGTCCTCGCCCGCGTCTGCGGCGTCGTTGCCCGCGTCTGCGGCGTCGTCGCCCGCGTCTGCGGCGGCGTCGCCGGACTCCTCGGCGGTGTCGACGGCGTCGTCCGCCGAGTCGCCTCCGTCTCCGCCGCCGACGGTGCCGTGCTCCTCCATCTCGCGCAGCCGCGACTCCAGGTCGGAGGGGTCGGTCGACACCTCGCCGGTCTCGGCGATTTCGTCGACCATCGCCTCGACGGTGTCGACCCCCTCGAAGAGGAGGTCCATCAGTTCGGGGTTCACCCCGCGGTCGCCCTGCCGGACCGCGTCCAGCAGGTCCTCCAGGGCGTGCCCGAAGTCGGAGACGTCCTCGTACCCCATCGCCGCGGCGTTCCCCTTCAGGGTGTGGGCGACGCGGAACACGTCGTCCATCGCCTCGGCGTCCTCGGGGTCGGCCTCCAGGGCCAGCAGGGCGTTGTTGAGGTCGGTGATCCCGTCTTCGGCCTCGGCGACGAACGCGGCGCGGTGGGAGTCCATCAGGCCTCACCCCCCACTATCGCGCCGGCGACGTCGTCGAGGTCGTACACCGCGTCGACCCCGCCGGTCTCGACCGCGCGCTTCGGCATCCCGTAGATGACGCAGGTGTCCTCGCTCTGCGCCAGCGTGCGCGCCCCGGCGTCGGCCATCGCGCGGATGCCCTCCGCGGCGTCGGATCCCATCCCGGTCAACACGACGCCGACGAGCGGGTCGTCTATGACCTCGGCCGCGGACCGCATCGTCACGTCGGCCGCGGGGGTGACCGTGTGGGAGTCGTCGTCCTCGTCGAGCCTGACCCGGAGCCGGCCTGCCCGGTAGCTGTCGATGAGGGTGTGGCTCCCGCCGCGGGCGACGAGCACCTCGCCGGCGCCGATCCGCGCGCCGTCGCTGGCCTCGCGCACGTCGTACGCGGAGGCGGCGTCGAGCCGGTCCGCGAACCGCGAGGTGAACGCCTCCGGCATGTGCTGGACGACCACCACGCGGCAGTCGGCCATCGGTAACGCCGACAGCACGCGCTCGACCGCGTTCGGACCGCCGGTCGAGGCCGCGATCACGACCGTCAGCGGCCCGTCGATCTCGGCGGCGTCGACCTCGGAGCCGGCGCTCGCGGAGCGCGACGCCGCCGAATGCGGGTCGTCGCGCTCGCGGGTCGCGGCGTCGAGGTCCGCGTCCGCGACCGAGCGCACCGCCTCGACGAGCCGCTCCGACTCCCGCGAGACGCCGGTCGACACCTCGCCGCCGGGCTTCGCGAAGAAGTCGACCGCGCCGCGGTCGAGCGCCTCGAAGGTGACCTCCGCCCCCTCGTCGGTGTGTGCCGACAGCATCAACACCGGCGTCGGGGTCTCCTCCATCAGCCGCTCGACGGCCTCGAGCCCGCCCATCCCGGGCATCTCGACGTCCATCGTCACGACGTCGGGACGCGTCTCGGCGACCACCGAGAGCGCCTCCTCCCCGTCCCCCGCCTCGCCGACGACCGCGACCCCGGCGTCGCTCAGGAGGTCGCTTATCAGCCCCCGCATGAACGGGGAGTCGTCGACGACCACCACCCGCGGCGACCCGTCCCGACCGCCGCGCCGATCCGTCGTCCTGCTCATGTTCCAGAGCGGGCCCAGAATCAGCATAAATCCACGGACCCAGTAATCACCCCTGATAATTCAGGGGACACGATTATCTGTCGGTTCGCTACACCTACGGGCATGGCAGCAACAGCGGCGGAGGCCGAACCGACGAAGGTGTTGGAGTTCGGTCTGGGCGACGGGACGTACTGTCTGGACATCGGCGTCATCGACGAGATCGTCGACGCGGGCGAGCTCACGCGGATCCCCAACTCGCCCGACCACGTCGAGGGCGTGATGGACTTACGCGGCCGGACGACGACGATCGTCGACCCGAAGACGCTGTTCGACATCGACGAGGCGGGGCCCCGAGAGCGGATCGTCGTCTTCGACGACGCCGAGATCGACGAGGGCGGCACGGTCGGCTGGATGGTCGACGAGGTGTTCCAGGTCCGCGACGTCTCGCCCGAGGACGTCGACCAGAGCACCACCGTCGAGGACGAGGGCGTCCGCGGCATCGTCAAGTCCGACGACCGGTTCGTGGTGTGGGTCTCGCCGGACGTCGACGACGCGCTCGCCGCCGACCTCGACGACGTCGAGGGCGCGGAGGCGTAGGCGGGACGCGGCGGTCGACCCGCGTTCGGTCGCGCAGCGGAGGGGACGCCGGACCCGCGGCGGGCGATCGGTTCTCACCCGTGAGAACCGGGCGCCAACGCTTATCAGCCGCCCGATGGGTTCCGTACGTATGCGCGTCTCAAGCGGCGTCCCCGGGTTCGACGCCATCGTCGACGGCGGGTTCCCCGCGGACCGCCTGTACGTTGTCAGCGGTCCGCCCGGGAGCGGCAAAACGACCTTCTGCTCACAGTTCGCGGCCCAGGGCGCCCGGAACGGGGAGGATATCCTCTACATCAGCATGCACGAGACCAAAGAGGGTATCCGCGAGGACATGAGCGGCTACGACTTCGGGTTCGACCGCGCGCTCGACTCCGACCGCGTCACCTTCCTCGACTCCTTCTCGTCGGACGGCCGGCGCTTCTTCGGGCTCCCCGGCGACCGCCGCGACCGCTCCGGCGTCACCAACCGCCTCACGGGGTTCATCAACTCCCGCGACATCGACCGGGTCGTCTTCGACTCGACGATGCTGCTGCGGTTCCTCTTGGACGACGACGAGGACACGATGATCCAGCTGCTCTCCTCGCTGAAGCGGACCGACGCCACGACGCTCCTGATCTCCGAGATGACCGATCCGAGCGCCTACTCGGAGGAGCACTACCTGGCGCACGGCGTCGTCTTCATGCACAACTACCTCGAGGACGGGGGGATGCGCCGCGGGGTCCAGGTGCTGAAGATGCGGGGGACGGACGTCGACACCGACATCCAGGACGTGGAGTTCACCGACGGCGGACTGCGAGTCGGCTCGGCGGCGACGGTGACCCAGTGATGTACGACCGCACGTTCGACACGGAGTGGGACGATCTCTCCCGGGAGGAGGCCGTCGAGCGCGCCTTCGCGCTGGGCGTGGCGGCCGGGGTCGACAGCCCGCGCCCGGGGGAACTGGACCGGGTGCTGGAGGCGTTCCCGGGGAGCTACGACCGGAGCATCGTCGAGTTGGCGTACGACGAGGGGCGGACGAAGGCGCTGGAGGCGAAGGCCGAGCGGGACGACCCCGACGACGAGGCGGTCTGGCGGTCGCTCGTCGACGGCGCTGGGGCGCCGCGCGAGTCGCCGGTTCCGGCCGCGCTCCCCGGTGCGATACGCGAACTGACACTCACCGAGGGGCCGCGGGAGGGGCCGCCGTCGTCGCTCGACCTCCCCTCCATGCTCCGAAAGTGATCGCTCCGAAGGGTTTTACCCGACACTCACTCACGTTTTCACCATGACCGCGCTTCCCGACGCTGTCCGCGGTGCCGACAGCGTCCTCATCAGCGGTCCCCCGATGAGCGGGAAGTACGACCTGTTCAACCGGCTGCTCGCGGCGTGGTCGGACGGTCCGGTCGTCATCTCGACGGGGCGGACCGCGGAGAAGGTCCGCAGCGACTACGAGCAGCTCACGGGGAACGACGGCGACGACGTAGTCGTCATCGACTGCGTCACCCACGAGCAGGGCGACAAGCGCGACGACACGCCGACGACGAAGTACGTCGCCAGCGCGGGTAACCTCACGGATATCGGGATCAAGTTCACCGACGTCGTCGAGTCCTCGGCCGGCCGCGACCGCGCCGTCGGCGTCTACTCGCTGTCCCAGCTGCTGATGTACTGGGACCCCGAGCGAATCTACCGGTTCACCCGGGTGATGACCTCCCAGACCTCCGGGGAGGGGTGGCCGTTCGTCGGCGTCGTCGGCTCGACCGCCCACGACGAACAGGTCGTCCACACCCTCCACGAGCCGTTCGAAGTCGTCGTCGAGACCCGCGTCGACGACGACGAGCGAGAGTTTCGCGTCCGCGGCCGGGTCGGCAAACCCTCCGACTGGCAGCCGTTCTGAACCGGGTGCCGCGGTGCGGTCCGGGACCGACCGACGGCGAGCCGGCCTCACCCGACCAGTTCGAACTCCGCGCCGATCGGCGGCGCGCCGACGACCCCCCAGTAGACGAACCGATAGATCCCCGGCCCCAGCGGCGGACAGACGGTCAGATCGAGGCCGTCGACCGCGTCGGCGATACCCGCCTCCGTCAGCGTGAGGTCCCAGGAGTACGTCGAACCGGCGTCGAGGGACACCTCGGTTCGGGGCAGTTCGACCGCTTCGCCGGTCGTCGACCCGCGGACGTCGAGCCACCCGTCGCCCGTCTCGCGCTGGATCGAGTACGCGAACTCGCCGAGCGTGGGCGCCGGGTCGTCGCCGGTGTTCCGGAGGATGAGCCGAAGGGACTGCCCGTACGTCTCGGTCGTCCCCTCGGTGGAGAGCTCCAGCGTGGTCGCGTCGGTCTCGACGACCGTCTCGGTGACCGACCCCTCGAACGGCCGATCGAGGCGGACGAACGCGTCGTCGTCGCAGTCCAGCGTCGGCGGCGTCCCGTCGGGCCCCTGCGGCCCCTCGCCCGCGGCGAAGTCGAGACAGCCCGCCGTCGCGACCGAGAGAGCGAGCGCGCTTCCGACGAGCGCGTCGCGTCGCGTGTGGTCCATACGGGACCGACGAGCGCCATCGGGATGAACCGCACGCGTCGCGACGGATCGAGTCGGGAGTCACCCGGTCGACACGTCGGCGCCGGACCGGTTCGGAACCGCTTTCCCCTCGGCCGGCGGATGGCCCCGCATGGAGCTGTTCGGATCCAGCGGCATCCGCGGGGTCGCGCTGCGGTACCTCACGCCCGCGCTCGTCCTCGACATCGCGAAGGCGGCCGGGACGGTGTGGGACGCGGACCGCGTCGCCGTCGCGCGCGACACGCGGACCACCGGCGAGCTGTTCGCGAACGCGGCCGCGAGCGGGCTCGCCGCGGTCGGGTGCGACGTCGACCGCCTCGGCGTCGTCCCCACGCCCGCGGTCGGCAACTACTGCGAGGCCGCGGGGATCCCCGCCGTGCTCGTCACCGCCTCGCACAACCCCCCGGAGTTCAACGGGATCAAGCTCGTCGGCGACGACGGCGTGGAGCTCTCCGTCGACGTATTAGAACGGATCGAACGGCGCGTCCTCGACGACGAGTACGATCACGCCGACTGGCGGTCCGCCGGCGCGACGACGCCGATCGAAGGGGCGGTCGACGACTACGTCGACCAGCTTATCGCCGCGGTCGACCGCGGCGCGATCGCCGACGCCGACCTCACGGTCGCGGTCGACCCCGGTCACGGGGCGGCCTCCGTGGCGTCACCGCAGATCTACCGCGAACTCGGCTGCGAGGTGCTGACGGTGAACGCGACGCCGGACGGCCACTTCCCCGGTCGCGACTCCGAGCCGGTCCCGGAGAACCTCGGGGCGCTCTCCCGGCTGGTCGCGACCTCCGACGCCGACGTCGGGATCGCGCACGACGGCGACGCGGACCGGGCGGTCTTCGTCGACGAGGCGGGGGAGTTCGTCGACGGCGACACCTCCTTCGCGGCGATGGCCGACGCCTGTCTCGAACCGGGCGACGCGGTCGTCAGCGCGGTCAACGTCTCGCAGCGGCTCGTCGACGTCTGCGCCGACAACGACGCGGACCTCGAGCTGACGCCCATCGGCGCCACGAACATCGTCACCCGGACGCGCGAGCTCCACGAGGAGGGGACGAACGTCCCGGTCGCCGGCGAGGGGAACGGGGGCGTCTTCTTCCCGCCGTATCGGCTCTCACGCGACGGGGCGTACATCGGCGCGCAGTTCCTCGAACTGCTCGCGGCCGCGGACGGCGCCCCCGTCAGCGAGGTGATCGCGCCGTACGCCGACTACCACTTCGTGCGGGCGAACGTCGAGTACGCGGACGACGACGAGCGCGACGAGATGCTCTCGGCCGCCCGGGCCTACGTCGAGACCGCCGACGCGGAGCCGAACACGACCGACGGCTACCGGCTCGACTACGGCGACGCGTGGGTGCTCGTCCGTCCCTCCGGCACCGAACCGAAGATCCGGATCTACGCCGAGTCCGCCGACGCCGACCGCGCCGAGCGGCTGGCGAAGGACATGCGAGTCGCCGTCGAGAGCGGGCGGTAGCGGCCATCTGATTACACGGATCGACCGGGGGTGTGGGAATTCTCTCGGCGTGTCCGGTTCGAGCGCCGAAGCGTCGGTTCGCCTCGCTCGACGACCGGCACAGAACTGACAGAAACCGACTAGTACCGGTAATAATATATTAACTCGATATGTAGTAACTATCGAGAATGACAGCCGCAAAGGCAGACCGCTCGTCGCGCCCCGCCTCGTCCGACCCGGACCCGTCGCCCGAACTGTTGAACGCGCTCGAAAGCGACACGGAGACGATCACCGGCGCCGTCGCCGCGGGATCGGTGACGCTGGAGGAAGTCGATCGGTTCGTCCGGTGCGCGGAGCGCGGCGAGATCGACGGCGAGGCGGACCTCGACGCGGTCGTCCGGATCGTCCACGCGCTGCTGCGCGACGAGCCGAGCTGGGCCGAGGCGGAGCCGGCCGGCTCGCCGGTTCGGGCCTAACGTCAGCGCTACCGAACCGAATCCCCGATCCGCCAGCTCTCCGATTCTTCGGTCCCTCCAACAGTTCCCCCGAAGCGGTGTCTCACCCCCGATTACCGATTCAGCGCTGCGAGCGCCTCGGCCGCCTCGCGGGCCGCTTCGAGGTGGTCGCGGGCGCGCCGCGGGTCGTCCGTCTCCTCGGCGGCGCGAGCGAACCGAGTCAGCGTGCGCGTCAGCGACGCGCGAGCGGCTCCGATCCCTTCGTCGTCGGCCGACCGCGACGGGGGCGACCGCTGTGGCTCGGACCCCCGCGGCGACCGTTCCCGTGGCGACGCCGACCCTCCCGACGACCCGGCCGCCGACGGAGGCGACTGCGGCCGGGCGGGCCCGTTCGCGCGGGAACCGACCGAGTTGGAGTCGACCGCGTCGGAGTCGACCGCGTCGGAGCCGACCGCGCCGTTCTCGGCCGCGGCGTCGACGGCGCCCTCCGCGCTCTCGTCGGCCGACGTCGAGGTCGCCCCGTCCGGGGCCTCAGTCGCGTCGCCCGGAGCGTCCCGGGCCTCGGTCGCGTCGTCCGGAGCGTCCCGGGCCTCGGTCGCGTCGTCCGGAGCGTCGACCGCGTCGCCCGCGCCGGCCGCGCCGCCGACCTCGTTCCCGCAGGTGGGGCAGAACTCCTGGCCGTCATATCGGAAGATGGGGTCGCCGCACTCCTCGCAGTGCCGGTTCGTCATCGTCGCGCCCTTCAGGAGGAGCTCCGACATCCGCTGGGTGTGCTCGCGCTTCTTCTCGTCCTCCGCGAACTTCTCGCGGAGCTTCTCGCGTTCCGCCTCCTTGTCGAAGCCGTCGCTCATGGGCGGACGAACGTCTTTCGCGGGCAAAAGTCCGGTGGGCTCGAGACGGCGAACCGCGAGAGCGGTCGACGCCCTCCTCGGAGCGTCGAGGCTACTCCTCCGTGATCGTGCGGTCGTCCGGGTCGAGCTCGCCGCGGTGGATCTTCGAGCCGTCCTGTGCGACCTGTCGGCCGAGCACCGCGCATTTCACGCGCATCGGGGAGATGTCGACGCCGAGCATCTCGGTGATGTCGTCGGTGTCGAGGGCGTCTAACTCGTCGACCGACATCCCGTGGAGCCGTTCCGAGAGCATGCTCGCGGAGGCCATCGAGATTGCGCAGCCGTCGCCGGTGAACCGGACCGTCTCCACGGTCTCTTCGGCGTCGTCGAGCTGGACGTCCATCCGGATCGTGTCGCCGCAGGAGGGGTTCTCGCCGACGTGCGTGAAGTCCGGATCCTCGAGTTCCCCGTAGTTACGGGGGTTCTTGTAGTGGTCGAGGATCTGCTGCCGGTACATGTCCGAGCCCAGTCCCATACTGGCTCCGAGTACGCCGGTCCGGCTCAAAAGGGTTCCGTCGGGCCGAACCTCGGCCGTAATCGGTGACGGTTCATCGCGGGAGCCGCCTCGGTCGCGGGCCCGCGCGCCCGCTCGCAACCGTTCGCCTCACGCCGCGTGGTCGTCGATCCACGCCGTCAGGTCGTCGCCCGGGACGAACCCCTCGGCGCGCCGCGCGACGGGCTCGCCGTCGACGAAGAGGACGAAAAGCGGGACGCTCCGCACGTCGAACCGCTCGATCAGCGGCGCGTCGTCGCGAGGGTTGATCAGCCCGACCGCGAGGTCCGTCTCGACGCCGCGTGCCACGTTGCCTAGGACCGGTTCCATGCTTGCGCAGATGCCGCAGCCGTCGGTGTAGAACTCCACGAGCGCGACGCCCGCATCGTCGACGAACCCGTCGAGAGCGTTCTCGTCGGCCAGCGAGACCGGCCGGTCGGCGCCCGACGCACCCTCGCCGGCCGCTCCGGGATCTCCGGCGTCGCTCGCCGTAGTATTGGTTTTCATACACACTATTGTCGCCGGAGACGGATAAACGCTCGCGTCGTCGGGGATCCGGTCTCGGACGCGGAGAGGAGGGTTGTGACGGCGCCGACGCGCACGGGGCAGACGGGCGGACATCGCTCCGACGCCGACGGACGCTACGAGTCCGTCTCCGACGCCGGCGGACGGACGAGCGGCGAGTCCTCGTTCGCGCGCTCGGGACGACCGCAAACGCCGGCGTCGGCGCCGGCTTGCGAGACGCCGGAATCGAGCGATTCGATGGTCCAGTCGACCGCGTGACCGGTCGTCGACTCGTGGTCGTTCAGGGCGACTCGGGCGTCGCGAAGGGCGTCGTGGGTCGCCGCGAGCGAGCAGTCGCGACACCGGACCGTCACGCGCGTTTCGTCCATAGCGGCGTCTTGTGCCGAGCAGACATAACCGTCGCGGTCCGAGGCGAGACCGGTCACGCGGGAAGGAATCGAACGGGAGCCGCTACGCCGCCTCGTCGCCGTCGGGTTCGGTTCGCCATCCGCCCCTCAGCGTGACGTACCAGACCGTGCCAGCGGCGAGGAGGAAGACGCCCGCCATGTACGGGATCAGCGGCAGTTCGACCCCCACGAAGTCGAGCACCGTCCGGAACTCGTAGACGATCACCCCGAAGATCGCGAGCGTCACGAGCAGTCCGCCGCGGCTCACGTCGACGGTCATCGGCCCACCTCGACGAGCGCGGCCGACGCGTCGGTGACCGCGCCGAGCAGCGGCGCGGCGGCGTCCGCGAGGGCGTCGAACAGCGGCGCGAGCCACACCGGGTACGTGCCGACGCCGGGGCCGAGCAGGCCGCCGCGGTTGATGATCGCGGCGAGCGGGAGCGCGTACGCGAGGACGACGAGCGTGAGCGCGATACTCACCCACAGGCGGAGGTTATCGAGCACCTGCGGGGCGTCCTCCGGCCCGGAGACCGGCGTCGGCAGCGTCTCCGCGAGGCCGGAGGCCGTCGGGTTCCCCATCGTCAACACGAGATTCCCGAGGAAGAGGATCGTCGAGACGAAAAGCAGCGTCCCGCCGATCGCTATCTGGATGTTCAGCTCCTCGAAGCCGCCGAACATCGTCGGGTAGTCGAAGCCGGAGTACTCCGGTTCGGCGGTCCGACGCGGCACACCGAGCAGCCCCTGCGCGTGCATCGCGTTCGACATCAGCGCCATGCCGATGAACCAGAGCACGACCTGGAACAGCCCGATCTGACTGCTGTAGATCGGCTTGTTGCTGATCTGCGGCCAGAGCCAGTAGGTCCCGGCCATCATGGTCAGCGCGACCGCGGTCCCGACGGTGAGGTGGAAGTGGCCCGGCACCCACAGCGTGTTGTGGATGAGGTAGTTGATGTTCATCCCGGCGTTCACCATCCCGGAGAAGCCGCCGGCCGCGAACATGAGCCCGGCGAGCATCATGCCGGTGAACTCCGGCTTCCGCCACGGGAGGTGCGTGAGCCAGCCGAGCAGTCCGGTGCCGCCGTTTTTGCGAGCCCCGTACTCGACGCTCGCGACGACGGTGAACGCGGTGAGCAGGCTGGGCAACAGCAGGAACATCGTGTTCGTCATCGAGATGAACTTGAACCCCTCCGCGATGCCGGGGTCGAGGTACTGGTGGTGGATCCCGACCGGCGTCGAGAGGAGGACGAACAGCACGAACACGACCCGGGCCAGCGGGTCGCTGAACAGCCGCCCGCCGGCGATCTTCGGCAGGACGGTGTACCAGAGCATGTACGCCGGCATCAGCCAGAAGTAGACGACCGGGTGGCCGAAGAACCAGAACAGCGTCCGGGTCAGCGTCGGGTTCACCTGGTCGATGAAGCCGAGCGACCACGGCAGGAGGAACAGCAGCACGGAGGCGGCGACGGCGGACGAGGCGATGTACCACATCGTCATCGTGGTCAACACCATGAACGTCTGGAGCGGGATCCGCTCGTCCGGGTGGTCGCGCCGCCACGCGAGGAACGTCCGGAACCAGTCCGCCCCCGCGATCCACGTGCCGACGATGAACACAACGAGCCCGGCGTAGAACAGCGGGTGGGCCTGAAGCGGCGCGTAGAAGGTGTATAGCACGTCCGCGCTCATGTCGATGGAGTCGACGAACCCGGCGAGGATCGAGACGCCGGTGAGCGTCATGCCGGTCGCCATCAGTCCGTACCACGTCCACGTGATCTTGATGTTCAACAGCGGCCGGTCAAGGCTCCGAGTTATCGCCCAAGTGAACAACCCGACGAGGAAGAAGATCGTGAAGCTGATAACCATGAAGACGCCGTGCGCGGTGAGAACGGTGTAGTAATCCGTCGAGGGGATGATCCGCGCGACATCGGTCCGGTGGAGCGTCTGGATGATCCCGAACACCGCGCCGAGGAACAGGGCGAAGAACGAACTCAGGAAGGCCGCGCGGACGACGCGCGCCTCGTCGGGGAACTTGTCGACGAACGTCCGCTCGGACTCGAGGGCCGTGCTCACGCCGAGTCACCTCCTCGGTTCTCGAACTGCGACTGACTGACGACGTGGAGCTTCCCCTGCATGACGTGGTGACCCGCGCCGCAGTACTCGTTACAGACGATCCCGTACTCGGTGGGCTCGTCGGTCTCGACCGTGATCTCCGAGACTTCGCCGGGGACGACCATCGTGTTCGCGCTCGTGCCGACCACCTCGAAGCCGTGGATCACGTCGGCGGAGGTGACGTAGAACGTCACCGTGCTGTTCGCCGGCACGACGATCGGGTCGGGTTGGAACCCGAACTGTCGGGCGACGACGTACGCCTCGTACTCGTTCTCGCCGACCTGCTCGACTCGAGGCTCAGAGAACCGTTCGTCCTCGTCGAGCGCCGCCGGGTCGATCGTTGACTGCGAGTCGGCGACCATCGCCACGCCCGGGCCGACGGCGCCGTACGTCACGGTCCCGATAAGGGCGAGGATCAACACGATCGAGAGCGCGAGCCAGAGCTTCTCGTACGCGTGGATGTGCACGTCTGATCACCCCACCACGACGAGATCTCGTCCCAGGAACTCTACGAAGTAGATGTACACCCATGCGAGCACTAGAATCACGAAGTAGATCCCGATGAGCGTGAGCGTACCGATCGGGTCGAACTCCTCCCCGTCGCCGCCCACGTCGTCCGCGTCGGCGCGTGCGGTCTCGCTTCGAGCCATACCCCGGGTTACGACCCTCGTAATATATACGATCGACTCGTTCCCAGCTCGTGAGAACTTTGCCGTTATCTATGACTACCAGAAGCGTAGCGACTCTATGCGATTCTCGTTACAACAGGCCGTCCTCTTGGTCCTTGGCGGGCTCGTTCCCGCGGCGGTGTTCATCGCCGACCGCGCGGAGTTCGTCGTCGCGGTCACGCTGGTGAACGTCCTGCTCATCTGGGCGAGCCTCCGGATCGCGACCGGCGGAAGCCTACCGGGGTTCGGGGGCGACACGACCGAACCGGATCAGGCGTAACCGGTCGGGACGCACCGCGAGGCGACGGACGGGCCGAGGGCACGCCGCCCAGCGGCCGACGGTCCGGGAACGCGCCGCTCGGCGGAACGACGGACACCATCACGCATGCCAGGCTGTACACTCTGTGACCTCCCGACCGGGGACGACCCGCACACGGCTCCGGACGTCGACGGCGAGTTCTGCTGTCGCGGGTGTCTCGCAGTCGCGCGCTCGCTGGACGACGTCGAGGACCTCGACGACCTCGACGAGCGGCGGCCCGACGCGACGCCGGACGAGGAGTTCGACGGCGAGACGACGTTCCTCCACGTCGACGGGATGCACTGCGCGACCTGCGAGTCCTTCCTGGAGATGACGGCCGGCGAGCAGGACGGCGTCGCGGCCGCCGAGGCGAGCTACGCCACCGATACGATCCGGGTCGACTACGACCCAGACGCCGTGAGCGCCGACGAGCTCCCGGACCGGCTCTCTGTCGCGGGCTACTCGGCGAGCGACCGCGCGGACCCGGCCGACGACGGCGACGACGCCGTGGTCCGGTTCCTGATCGGCGGCGGCTTCTTCGGGATGATGGCGATGCTGTGGTACGTCGTCTTCCTGTACCCGACCTACTTCGGCTACGAGCCGATCATCGAGCTGGGCGGGGTCTCGGGCACCTACCTCTTCGCGCAGATCTGGCTGTTCGCCTCCATCGTGCTGTTTTACACCGGCTATCCGATCCTGCGCGGCGCGTACGTGAGCCTCCGGGCGCGACAGCCCAACATGGACCTCCTCGTGTCGCTCGCGGCGACGAGCTCGTACGCGTACAGCACGCTCGCGCTGCTCGTCGGCCGGACCGACCTCTACTTCGACGTGACCATCGCCGTGATCCTGGTCGTCACCGCCGGCAACCACTACGAGTCGATAATTAAGCGCCGGGCGACGGGCATGCTCGCCGACCTGACGACGACCGATGACCGCACCGTGCGCACCGAGGCGGGCGAGCCACTCGACGCCGACGCGGTCGACCCGGGCGACCGCCTGCTCGTGCGCCCCGGCGAGCGCGTGCCGTTCGACGGGACCGTCGCCGAGGGGACCGCCGCGGTCGACGAGGCCCTGGTCACGGGCGAGTCGCTCCCGGCGACGAAGCGCGAGGGCGACCCGGTCCGCGGCGGCACCGTCGTCACCGACTCGCCCGTCGTGATCGAGGTCGGCGAGGACGCGGCGAACACCCTCGACACCCTCGTGCGCCTGCTGTGGGAGATCCAGAGCTCGCGGTCCGGAATCCAGCGGCTCGTCGACCGGCTGGCGACGGTGTTCGTCCCGCTCGTCGTGGCGGTCGCGACCGTCGGCGCCGCCGCCACCCTCGCCCTCGGCTCGGCGCCGATCGACGCCGCGCTCGTCGGACTGACCGTGCTGATCGTCTCGTGTCCGTGCGCGCTCGGGCTGGCGACCCCGCTCGCGGTCGCCGCCGGGATCCGCGACGCGGCGGAGCGGGGCATCGTCGTCGTCTCCGACGCCGTCTTCGAGGCGGCCGCCGACGTCGACACCGTCGTCCTCGACAAGACCGGGACGCTCACCGACGGCGAGATGCGGCTGCTCGACGCGACCGCCGAGGCGGGGACCCCGGTCGACCGGGTCCGGAGTCGCGCGGCCGCCGTCGAGCGCGCCTCGATCCATCCGGTCGCCGAGGCGATCGTCTCCGGCGTGCTGGGAGACGAGACGGGCCGAAACGAGGAACGGGCCGCGGCCGACGGCGGGGCCGCGACCGCCGGGGATCCGACCGCCGACGTGACCGACGCCCTCGACGGCCCCGCCGCGACCGACGTCGACGTCCTCGACCGCGGGGTCTCCGGCGTCGTCGACGGCGATGAGGTCCTCGTCGGCCACCCCGACTGCTTCGACGAGCGCGGCTGGCCGGCCGCGGATCGGCTCCGCGAGGCGGGGACGGCCGCCCGCGACCGCGGGAACGTCCCCGTCTACGTCGGCTGGGACGGTCGCGTGCGAGGGGTCCTCGCCGTCGGTGACGAGGTGCGCGAGGGGTGGGAGGCGGTCGTCGCCGAACTCGACGCGGACGGGCGGCGCGTGGTCGTCCTCACCGGCGACGCGCCAGCGGCCGCGACGCGGTTCGCGGACCACCCCGCGATCGACGAGGTGTTTGCGGAGGTGCCGCCGGAGGCGAAGGCCGAAACCGTCAGACGCCTCCGCGCCGACGGCTCGGTCGCGATGGTGGGCGACGGGAGCAACGACGCGCCCGCGCTCGCCGCGGCCGACCTCGGCGTCTCGATCGCCTCCGGGACGGACCTCGCGGCGGACGCCGCGGACGCGGTCCTGCTGGAAGACCGCCTCTCCGCGGTCCCGGAGCTGTTCGCCGTCACGCGCGGGACGAACCGGCGGCTGAAACAGAACCTCGGCTGGGCGTTCGTCTACAACGCCGTCGCGATCCCCCTCGCGCTCTCGGGCGTCCTCAACCCCCTCTTGGCCGCGCTCGCGATGGCGTCGAGCAGCCTCCTCGTGGTGACGAACTCCGCGCGGGCGGTGTTCGACCCGGACTGAGGCCCCGGGCCGGTCAGTTCCCGCCCTGTCCGGTGCCGCCCTCGCTCCGACCGCTCTCCGGGGGGAGGAGCCGGCGCGCCAGCGCGGCGAGGCGCTTGTACGCGAAGTTCACGTACAGCCCCGAGAGGAAGACGGTCCCGACGACGAGCGGCACGTCGTCGACGCCCTGACCGAGGACGAGGTCCGAGAGCAGGTAGATCTCGACGCCGAGCGGCAGCGCGGCGGGCAGCCGGAGGTTGTACCGGAGGAGCCTGCCGACCGAGGCGTCGAACCGCTCGATCAGGGCGGTGGAGACGAATCCCAGCCCGCCGAGCAGGTGAACAGGGCGACGAACGGGGGGGACGATCCCGGGACCGAGGCCCTCGACCCCCGCGTACGGCGCGTCGACGGCCACGGACGCCGCGGCCGTGAGCGCGGCGGTGAGGAGGACGGCGACGGCGACGACGGCGGTTCCGAGCCGGGACCGATACCGAGTCCGCGCGAGCTACGGTCGGTCGTCCGCGCCGGACGCGGGGTCACCCGCCAGCGTCGGATCGTCGGTCCCGGAGGTCGGGTGCTCGGCGGGAGGTTCGTCGCGCGCCCACTCCGATGCGTCCGACGTCGCCGGGGCGGTTCGCGGCCGAGCGACAGTTAGCTTGCGCCTCGTGAACTATCCGCAAGGAATTTCGAGGCGTTGCGTCGACGAGAAGAGCGACGCCGAGACCGCGGTCGGGAGTTACGCGGTCGCGCCGACGTGCGGCTTGACCGCGCGGACGATGGCGTCGACGTCGTACTCGTCTTCCTCCTTGTCGAAGACGACCTCGCCGTCGGCGCGGACGATGAACACGCCCGCGTCGCCGGTCACCAGGGCGACCTCGTCGACGCTCTCGCCGAACTGTTTGAGGATCGCCTCTGAGACGTCCTGAGCGCGGTTCAACATGCCACACGGGACGCAGTACTCGATTTCGACGCGTGTCATACTCGACGGTAGTACGCCAACCGGATTAAACGGGAGGGTCGCGGTCGGCCCCGGATCGTCCGAGCGAGCCGCCGACCGCCTCAGACCACCAGCGCGTCGAAGACGACCGCGAACAGCAGCAGGCCGAGGTAGGCGTTCGAGGCGTGGAACGCGCGGAACGCCGCCCCCTCGGTCTGCTCGTAGTGGAGCCGGACGACCGTCCAGAGGAAGACCCCTCCGACGGCCACCCCGACGACGGCGTACAGCGCGCCGAGCGGGTCGGCGGCCGCGGCGAGCGCGACCGCGGCGACGAGCGTCGCGCCGAGGTACCAGAGGATGTGACGGCGCGTCGCGGTCTCGCCGCGGACGACGGGCATCATCGGGAAGCCGCCGCGCTCGTAGTCGTCCTTGTACGCCAACGCGAGGTTGTAGAAGTGCGCCGGCGTCCACAGGAAGATCACCGCGGCGAGCAGCACCCCGCCGCCGCCGACCTCGCCCGTGACCGCGGCCCAACCGATGAGCGCCGGGAGCGCGCCGGCCGCGCCGCCGATGACGGTGTTCTGGACCGTGTTGGGCTTCAACACGAGGGTGTACACGACGCTGTAGAACGCGATGGCGACCAGCCCGAGCGCGGCCGTCAGGGGGTTCACCGTCCAGAACAGCGCGAGGGAGGCGACCGCGAGCAGGCCGCCGAACGCGAGGGCGTTCGTGACCGGGACCAGGTCCGTCGCCAGCGGGCGGTCACTGGTGCGTTGCATCCGCTTGTCGACGTCGCGTTCGAGGACGTGGTTGAACGTCCCGGAGGCGCCGATGGAGAGCGCGCCGCCGGCGAGCGTCGCGGCCACGACCCGGGGCGTGAACCCGGACCCGCCCGCGAGCGCCATCGCGGCCGCGGCGACGAGGCAGAGCAGCCACATCAGCCGCGGCTTCATCAGTCGGAAGTACGCCGCCGCGGTCGCCTTCAGCCGGGGGAGCGTCGCGGAAGGGATCTCCGGCTCCGGCGCGTCCTCAATCGGCGGAAGGTCGTCGGTACCGGGTTCGAAATCGTCGGGCGCGTCGTCCGGCACGCCGGTCTCGCTCTCCAGCCACCAGGCGAGCGCCGCGAGGACGGCGCCGAAGATGCCGACGCCGAGAAGGAGGTGAACCGACCCGAGCGCGGCCGGCAGCCCGTCGACCGCGACGAGAGCCCCGACGCCCGCTTGGGCCGGGTAGACGACGAGCGCGAGCGCGAGCGCGGCGCGAACCCGACGGTCGGCACCGTTCCGCCACGCGAGCGCGGCGGAGAGGGCGACGAGGAGCCCGACGGCGACCGCGAGCGCGCGGTGGCCGAGGGCGATCCAGCCCTCGGTCGCCGTCGGGAGCGCGGCGCCGTCCCCGCAGGCGGGCCAGCCGCCACAGGCGGTCGCCGCCTCCGTGAGGGAGGTGGTCGCACCGACGACGACGAGGAGGTACACGCCCATCGCGGCCGCGGCCAACACCGCGGGGAACTTATCGGGGATATTCACTCACCTCGATTTGGGAGTCAGCCCATTTAGATGCCGCGCTTCCGCCCCCGGGCGAGTCCGGGCGCGTGGCGGTCGACCGGGTCCTCCGGCGGCGAGTCACGAGGGCGTCGCGTCCGATTCGTCGCCGCGCTCGCGGAGGATCCGGTCGACGATGTCGCCGCTGGAGAGCAGTTCGTCCTCGTAGTTCGGCTCCCGGCCCGAGGCGCGCTCGACGCGGCAGTCGATCTCGCGGGCGTCGAGGGCGGCCGCGATGTCGGCCTCGTCGTGGTGCTGGTCGAACCCCAACACGATCACGTCGGGGTCGAGCCGCTCGATGGGGACGAACACGTCCTCGGGGTCCCCGAGGTGCGCCTCGTCGACCGCGTCGAGGGCGTCGACCATGTCGCGCCGCTGGCGGGCGCACAGCACCGGCGCGGGCTTGTGCGTGACGTTGGGGCGGCGGGCGACGATCGCGTGGAGCTCGTCGCCGTACGTCGCCGCGTCCTCCAGGTAGTGGACGTGGCCGGGGTGAAGCAGGTCGAAGGTCCCCTGCGCGACGACCCGCGTCATCTGAACCACGAGAGGAAGCCGCCGGAGTCGCGGTCGTCCAGCTCGCGGTCGATGTCCGCCTGGGTGAAATCGAAGAAGTGCTCGTCGGGCACCGCCACGTCGAGCACGTCGAGGGTGGTCTGGGCCCCCTCGTTGTCGAACGCCTTCCAGTCGCCCCACCCGTAGGGAGCGCCCACGATGATGTGCACCTTCCCCTGTCCGAAGGTGGCGAGGTCGGCGTCGCTCGGGCGCAGCGCGCCGTTCGGGTGCGAGTGGACCGACCCGACCGCGCGCATGTCGTTCGGCTTCATGTGCGAGCGGACGCTGGCGCTCGTCGGGCTCGACTCCGTGCCCGGGATGACGAGCACGTCGGTGATCACCTGGCCGTCCCGGTCGAGGTCCAGCTTCCGGGCGTCGTCCGCGCGGAGGAACCCCATGTACTCGTTGGGGTGCGTCTCCTCGCTCGCCTCGAGCACGAACTCCAGGGTCTCTCGGGCGATGCCGAGGAGCTCGTCCGAGCGGAACAGTCGCATGAACGAGACAAGTCGCCGTCGCCTCATAGGGGTTCCGGACCGCGGGACGCGGATGGGTCTCTCGGCCGTCGACGATCGAGTCCGGTGCCGTGAGCCCCGAGAGAACAGGCTTAACACCGGCCGTTCCCGAGACGTGTCCATGAGCGAAAACACCGCCGGAGATTCCGGCACGCGGGGCGATTCGAGCCCCGAACTCGACGCCGACGCGGCGGAGGGGACGGCCGAGGACGAGCGAGCGGAGAGCGCGACCGGCGACCGCCCGACCGTCTACGACCTGGCGCCGGACTGCACCCTCGAAGACGCAGAAGTCGACGCCCTGTACCACGCGGAGGTCAACGGCGTCGTCGACTACGGCGTGTTCGTCGACCTCTCCGACGCCGTGAGCGGCCTGGTCCACGAGTCGAACCTCGACGGCGAGTACGCGGTCGGCGACCGGCTGATCGTCCGGCTCACCGAGGTGAAGGAGAACGGCGACGTGGCGTTCGACGACGTCGACCCCGACGACTACCGCACCGAAGTCGTCGCCCACGAACCGACCGTCTCGCGGGTCCGGGGGCTCACCCCGGGCGACGAGGTCACGGTCGAGGGGGAGGTCGTCCAGGCGAAACAGACGGGCGGCCCGACGGTGTTCGCCGTCGCGGACGCCTCCGGCGTCCTCTCCTGTGCCGCCTTCGAGTCCGCCGGCGTCCGGGCGTACCCCGAGGTCGAGGTCGGCGACATGGTCCACGCCTCGGGGACGATCGAGAGCCGCGAGGAGGCGCTCCAGCTCGAGGTCGACTCGCTGAAGCGGCTCTCCGACGAGCGCGCCGGCGACGCCCGCGAGCGCTACGAGACGGCCCTCGACGAGCGCGCCGAGCCCGCCGACGTCGACCCGCTCGTCGAGTGGGAGGCGTTCGAGCCGATCCACGAGGACCTCCGCGAGCTCGCGCGACTCCTCCGCCGGACCGTCCTCGCCGGCCGCCCGATCCGTGTCCGGCACCACGCCGACGGCGACGGGATGTGCGCCGCGATCCCGGTCCAGCTCGCCGTCGAGAACCTGATCGAGGAGGTCCACGGGGACCCGGACGCGGCGCGCCACCTGTTCAAGCGGCTCCCGAGCAAGGCGCCCTACTACGAGATGGAGGACGTCACCCGCGACCTCAACTTCGCGCTCGAAGGCCGGGCCCGCCACGGGCAGAAGCTCCCCTTCCTGCTGATGCTCGACAACGGGTCGACCGAGGAGGACGTGCCGGCCTACGAGAACCTCGCGCACTACGACATCCCCATCGCGGCCGTCGACCACCACCACCCCGACCCCGAGGCGGTCGAGCCGCTGCTCGACGCCCACGTTAATCCCTACCTCCACGGCGAGGACTACCGGGTCACGACGGGGATGATGTGCGTCGAGCTCGCCCGCCTGATCGACCCGTCGCTCACCGAGGAGCTCGAACACGTGCCGGCGGTCGCCGGCCTCTCCGACCGCTCGAAGGCGGAGGCGATGGACGACTACGTCGCGCTCGCCGCGGGCGCGGGGTACGACGAGTCCGACCTCCTCGACATCGGCGAGGCGCTCGACTACGCCGCCCACTGGCTCCGCTACTCCGAGGGGAAGACGCTGGTCAACGACGCCCTGAACGTGGGCTGCGACGACGAACAGCGTCACGAGGAGCTCGTGGAGTTCCTCTCGGAGCGCGCCGAACGCGACGTGGATCGCCAGCTCGACGCCGTCGACGACCACGTCGAATACGAGCGGCTCGCCTCCGGCGCGCACCTCTACCGGATCGACCTAGACGAGTACGCCCACCGGTTCACCTACCCCGCGCCGGGGAAGACGACCGGCGAACTCCACGACGCGCGGGTGAAGGAGACGGGCGACCCGGTCATCACCATCGGCTACGGGCCCGACTTCTGCGTGCTCCGCTCCGACGGGGTCCGGCTCGATATCCCGAACATGGTGACCGAGCTGAACGAGGAGCTGCCCGAGGCCGGCGTCTCCGGCGGCGGCCACCTCGTCGTCGGCTCGATCAAGTTCGTGAAGGGCCGCCGGAGCGAGGTCATCGAGGCGCTCGTCGAGAAGATGGCCGGCGCCGAGATCGACGAGGCGCTCTCGTCGACCATCGCGCTCGACGACTGAGCCGGCGGCCGCGACCGCCGACAGTCGACGTCGTTTTCAGCCGAACTCGACTCCGCGCCGAGCGACGGCACCGGCCCCCGCGAGGGCGACGCCGAACCCGGCGACGAGCGTGATCGGGAGGTGAACGCCGCCGCCGCGCCAGTCGGCGGCGTACGCGCGGGCGTAGAAGTCCGCGACGGACTCGTTCTCTATCGCGATCAGGACCTCCCGATTGTTCGTCGTCGCGCTCGGGTTCCAGTTGAGGCTGCCGACGATCGCTGTGTCGTCGACGACGAGTCCCTTCGCGTGGACCTTCCCGTACCGACCGCGCGGCGCCGCGAGGTCGACCGCGATCGGTTCGTTCGCGAGCGCCGCCGAGAGGTTCCGGTTCTCCTCGCGGTCGTACCACGCGTTCGAGAGGAGCAGGTGAACGTCGACGCCGCGGTCGGCCGCACGTCGGAGCGCGCGCACGATCCGACCGTCGGGACCGCCGACGCGCGGCACGACCGCGAGCACCCGCTCGTCGGCCGCGTCGATCCGCGCGACGATCCGGTCGGCCGCGTTGCCGGGCGCGGTCAGGACGGTCACGTTCGCCGCCGCCGGCTCCCTCGGAGCCTCGAACCGGGTCGGGAACGAGCCGTTCGCCCGCCCGCCGTCGTAGAACTCGGTATCGGCGCGAAAATCGCGCCACCGCCGCGCGTCGTGCGCCCGAAAGTCGGCGAGGAACAGCGCGGCGAGGTCGTCCGCGACGGTCGCGTTGCGCTCGGAGGCGGTGCCCCCCTCGGTCCCGGTGCTCCCCTCGATACCGGTGTCGCCTTCGACGAGCGCTCCCCACCCGCGGTTGCTCCGCCCGCCCGTGCCGGACGGCTTCCAGTTCTCCGTGAGGACGACGGCGTCGTCGTCCGCGACCGCGTACTTGGGGTGGTGGAACCGGAACCGTTCGACCTCGCCGTCGAGGATCCGGACCTCGACGCCGGCGGCCGTCAGCCGGTCGATCAGTTTCGCGCTCCGCGACGAGAATCCGCCGACCGGCGAGCCCTCCAGCAGCACCCGAACGCGCACCCCGCGGTCGGCCGCGGCGGCGAGCGCCTCGACGACCCGCTCCGACGCCAGCGTGTAGCCGGCGACGAACAGGCGGTCGTCGGCGGTTCGGAACGGTTCGACGGGCATCCCGGGACTGTCCGGGAGGACGAACGGCGTGACGGCGGCGCCCGGCGTTCGACGTGGCGACCGGGGCTCGTACCCTCGCGGCCGCCACTCCCCCCACGCGGCCCGCCAGCGGTCCCCCTCGCTGGCGCGGTCGTAGGCGGCGACGTCGACCGCGGCTCCGTCACGACGGAGTTCGATCCGTTCGCCCGAGGCCGAGAGGGGAAAATAGTCGTTCAGGCGACGGATCTCCGGGGTGTCGGGACCCGTCGCCTCGGTATCCCCCGCGGAGCCGCCGAGGATCGACGCGGTCCGGTTCGGCGCCATCGACAGCGTCACGGTTCCGCTCGCGTTCGCCGGGATGTCGGCGTCGTAGTAGCCGTCGGAGAGCGACCAGTTCCCGCGCTCCGGGAGGGAGACGACGAGGTACTCGCCGCGGTCCTCCTCCGTCGCCGGGTTCGGGTACAGCTCGACGATCCGCGGCTCACGGGCGGCGTCGGACGCGTTCGTCGGCGTCGGTTCACCCCCGTCGAGAGGGGCGGCAGCCGCCGTGGAACAGCAGGCGACGCTCGTCACCGCGACGAGCAGGACGAGCGTCGCGACGCGAGACGGGCGTTTCGGAGGACGGAGCGACACGGGGGACCTGTCGCCGGTATCTGATAAAAGGGTTCGCGACCGGGACGATTACTCGGACCCGAGACGGACAGTCGCGGGCGATTCAGGCCGTCGCCGCGGGCTCGGTCTCGTCGTCGAGCGCGTCCAGCGCCTTCTCGCCCTCGGTCGAGACGACGAACGAGCGCTCGTCGGCGTACTCGGCGACCGCTTCGAGCGCCTCGCGGGTGCCGATCTGCCGCAGCGCCCAGCCGGCGGCCGCGCGGACGTCGTCGGACGGGTGCGCTTCGAGCGCGTCGGCGAGCGGCTTGACGGCGCGGGTGTCGCCGATCAGCCCGAGCGCGCGGGCGGCGTGGGGACGGACCAGCTCGTCGGTGTCGCCGTCGGGGTCGAGCCGGTCCGCGAGCGGCTGGACCGCCTCGGGCGCGCCGATCTCGCCGAGGGCTTTGAACGTCGCCTTCTGGAGCTGCGGGTTCGAGTCCTCGCCGACGTACTCGATCAGGGTGTCGGTCGCCTCCGCGGCCGCCATCTTCCCGAGTATCCGGATCGCGGGCCGGTCGCGCTTCTCGGCGCGGCCGAGGACCTCCTCGACGGAGTCGTCCGTCTTGCCGCGCTTGCCCATCCGCTCGAACGCCTCCAGGCAGTGGCGCTCCATGAACTCGGACTGGAGCGAGTCGAGCGCGAGCAGGATCATGTCGACGTTCCCCCGCGCCTCGTGCTCCTTCAGCGCGGCCCACTCCACCGGGAAGTCCTTGTAGTGGCCGAGCACGTCGTAGTACTCCTGCGCCCGGAGCTGCTCGTGGGTCTCGAGGTCGTCCCACTCCTCGGCGTCGTCGAGGGCGGCCTCCAGGTCGCCGGTCGCCTCCAGCAGCGCGGCGATCACGTCCGCGTCGTCGTCCGCGTCGAAGCCGGCGTCTGCGACCGCCGCGGCGACGGCGTCGAGCGCCGCGGTGAGCCGATCGACGGGTATCGGCCCGGGGGCGTCGTCGGTCTCCTCGCCGTCCGCGACCTCGTCTAAGAGCGCCTCGGGGTCCTCCTCGGCCCCGTCGATCGCGTCGGGCGCCACGTCGATCGCGTCAGGGGCCGCGTCGTCGATCGCGTCGGCGGCCTCGGCGACGAACGACGCGACGGCGGCCGCGACGTCGTCGTGCCCCGCGTCGGTCCACTCCGTGTCCTCGACCGTCCCGGCGGCCGCCTCGACCGCGTCGACGACGTCTTCTCCGTAGGGGCCGCGGGCGTCTTCGACCCCCTCGCGGAGCTCCGCGACGCGGGCTTCGAGGTCGCCGCGGGGGTCGTCGGCGTCCTCGTCGTCCTCGTCCGGCTCGGGGAGGTCCGCCTCCTCGATCCCGGTCTCCGCGTCGTCTAAGAGCGCCTCGACGTCGTCGAGGTCGGCCTCCGTCTCGGCGGCCTCGAGGCGGCCGGCGATCTCGTCGAGGTACTCGGTCAGGGACTCCTCGGTCGCGTCATCGGGGAGCGTCGGGGCGGCCGTCTCCGCCGACTCGCCGGCGTCCCCGCCGTCGTCCGCGGCGTCGGCCTCCTCGGAGGCGTCGGCCGGGTCGTCGTCGCCGTTGCTCATATATCACAGAGTCCGTGTGTAGTCCATTAAGAGGTTTCCCTTCGCGGGCGGCAAGCGGCCTGTGCGCGGAACCGGGCCGGCGCCGAGCGCGCGGAACCGGGACGGTGTGCGCGGCGGACAGACCGCCTGCGACCGGAGACCGACCGCCGCCGCGGGACGGTCGGACCGCCGGTGAGCCGGGACGAACCGACGGCGGACCCTCCGGTTCGAGTGTCGTGTTCACGACCAGCACTCTTTTATTATCTCCTTCTAATACCGAAACGATCCGATGTGGGACGTCGACCGAGAGGCGGTCACCGACGGGCCGGTCGGGCGCGTGTTGCTCGTCCTCGCCGCGCCGCTCGTCGCGCAGAACGTCGTGTACGTCGCCAACGCGCTGATCGACACGTTCTGGCTCGGGCGGGTCGGCGAGGACGCGGTCGCCGCCGTCGGCCTCAGCCTCCCGATCCAGTCGCTGCTCGGCGCGACGGTCGTGATCGGCGCGGTCGGCACCCAGATCCTCGTCGCGCAGCGCGCCGGCGACGACGACGAGGCGGGCGCGCGCCGCGTCGCGGTCAACGGCGCGCTCGTCGCGCTCGCGGTCACCGCTGCGGTCGCGGTTCCGGTTGTCGTCTACGCCGAGGAGGTGGTAACGCTGCTCGGGGCGGACCCGGCGCTCGCCGGGACGACGGCGACGTACCTCGCGATCGTGGTCGCCGTCCTCCCCGTCGGCGCCGTCGGCGACACCGTCGAGAACTGCTTCACGGCGTACGGCGACACCCGCGCGGTGTTCCACGTGAGCCTCGTGGGCGTCCTCGTCAACCTCGTGGCCGCGCCGGTGCTCATCTTCGGGGTCGGGCCGGCCCCGGAACTCGGCGTCGCCGGCGCCGCGATCGGCACCGCGCTCGCCGGCGTCGCCGGACTCCTGTGGATCCTCGGGTACGCCGCGGGGATCGGCCGCGACACGTTCCGGCTCACCCGCCGGGCGTTCGCGTTCGATCCCGCGACCGTCCGCGAGGTCGTCTCCGTCGGCCTCCCGCTCGGCGGCCAGCGCGGCGTGAGCGAGCTGGTCAGGGTCCTCGTCGTCGGCCTCGTCGCGATCGCCGGCGGGACGGCGGGCGTCGCGGCGTACACGGTCGGCGCGCGGGTCGCGACGCTGGCGATCGTCCCGGCGCTCGGGATACAGCAGGCCGCCCAGTCGATGATCGGGCAGAACGTCGGCGCGGACGCTCCCGCGCGCGCCCGCCGGACGACCACCGTCGGCACCGCGATGGTCGTCGCGGGGTTCCTCGCGCTCGGCGCCGTCCAGTTCCTGTTCGCCGGGGGAATCGCGGACCTGCTCGCCCCGGACCTCACCGCGGCGGGACGCGACCTCGCGGTCACGTACCTCCGGATCCTCGGCGCCTCGTACTGGGCGCTCGGCGGGACCTACACCCTGTTAGCCGCGTTCAACGGCGCCTCCCGCACCCGCACCTCGTTCGCCGCCGACCTGATCAAGTACTGGGCGGTCCGGTTCCCGATCGCGCTCGCGGCCGTTCCCGCCGCGACGACGTTCGGCGCCTTCGGCGTCACGGTGACGCCGGGGCTGGGCTGGGGCGTCGCGGCCGTCTTCTGGGCGGTCGCGGCCTCGAACGTCCTCGGCTTCCTCGGCCTCGGCGCGTACTTCCTGTACGCGACGCGGCGCGGGATGTTCGCGAACGCCGCCGAGCGCGCGAGCGGCGGCGAAGCGGTCGCCGGGACGACCGACGACGACTAACCGCGGGCGCCTCGGCTCAGGCCTCCGCCAGCAGCTCCGCGCTCTCGACGACCGTCGCGAACTCGCCGCGCAGGTGCGCGAGCGCGACGCGGTGAGAGGTCTCGGGGTCGATCCGCTCGCCGTCCGGCGCCTCGCGGGCGTGAGTCGCGGTCGCGTCGGCGACCACGCGGACGTCGTAGCCGCGGTTCTCGGCCTCGCGCGTCGTCGTCGAGACGCAGTGGTCCGTGGTGAGCCCGCAGACGACGAGCGACTCGTGGCCCGCCTCGCGGAGCCACTCGTCGAGCCCTGAGTCGAGGAAGGCGCCGTTGACCGACTTCTCGAACGTCGGTTCCCCGTCGGCGGGGGCCGTCTCGGGTTTCCACGCGAAGCCGGGGGCGTCGGGGCGGAGCGGCGAGTCCGGCTCCGTCGATGCGTGTCGCACGTGCGCGACGGGGCGGCCGGTGGCGCGCCAGCGGTCGAGGAGGGCGGCCGCGACCGCCTCGGCGTCGGGGTTGTTGCGCTCGCCCCAGCCCGGCTCGTCGAAGCCGGTCTGGAAGTCGACGAGGAGGAGGACGGCGTCGTCGGGGAACGCGATCGGCTCAGTCATCCGCGCTCTCCGCGACCGGCGGGTCGCTCCGGTCTCCGCCCGCGAACCGACGCCACGCGCCGGGTTCCAGCAGGGACTCGCGCGCCCGCGGGTGATCTCGCGCGGGGTCGAGCGGGCAGGCGTCGGGGCTCGCCTCGTCGTCCTCGCGGAAGAGGTACTGCGTCCACTCGCGGTCGCCCTCGGCGCCCCAGTCTCCGAGGTCGGCGTGGGGACAGACCCCGTCGTACTCGCCCATCCGGTCGCGGATCGCCTCGCGGGCGCGCTCGCCGGCCTCGGTGTCGGCCGTGATCCCCTCGAAGACGGCGCGGGGCTGGAAGGTGACCTCCAGCCCGACCGGCGAGTACCGGCTCTTCCGCTCGTCGTAGAAGGGCGCCCGCGACGTGGGGAACAGCGGTTCGCCGCCGAAGCAGAACTCCCAGCGCGGCGTGTCCGGGTCGGTCGGGATGTCGTCGGGCCACGGCTCCGGGTCGTGGACGTGGAGGAACTCCAGCACGTGCCAGAGCCGCTCGTGGTAGTGCGCCTCGCCCCGGTCCCCGGCCGGCGGCCTGAAGAACACCGCGAGCGGCGCGCGGTCGGCGTGGTCCGCGTAGGTGTCGAGGTACTCCAAGAGGACGTCGCGCAGCCGCAACAGCGCGGCTGGGTCTGTCGTCGACTCGCAGGCCGCGTAGAGGAGGTCGCCCTCGCGCTCGGCCTCGATGCCGAAGTAGCAGGGGAACGGCGACCCGTCGCGCTCGCCGAGCATCGACTCCCGGAAGGTTCGATAGTGCTCGCGGAGCCACGGCGGCGCGTCGTCGAGCCGACCGCGGAGCGTCTCCTGGTCCAGCAGCACGCCCTCGGTTCCGGGCTCGTTCATGCGCGTTATCGGGGCGAGACGGTCTTTTGGCTTTCGCCGGGTTCGGCGCGGTGGGAACCGGCGCGGTCGAGTTCGAGACACGGAGACCCGGCGGTCCGGTACCCGGATTTATTTCGGCTCGGCGGGAACGTCGTCCGACGAGATGTCCGACGGCGACCCCCACGGCCTCGACCGCTTCGTCGAAGCGCAGGCCGGCGTGATCGAGTCGGCCAAAGAGGAGCTGCGATCGGGACGGAAGCGCGGCCACTGGATGTGGTACGTGTTCCCGCAGGTCGAGGGGTTGGGGAGCAGCCGGACCTTCCGGCGCTACGCGATCGGGTCCCGCGAGGAGGCGAGCGCGTACCTCGCACACCCGACGCTGGGGCCGCGGCTACGGGAGTGTACGGAGATCGTCAACGCCCTGGAGGGACGGACAGCGCACGAAGTGTTCGGGTCGCCGGACGACCTGAAGTTCCGGTCGTCGATGACGCTGTTCGACGCTGTCGCGGACGAGTCCGAACCGTTCGGGACGGCGCTGGAGCGGTACTACGACGGGCCCGACCCGAAGACGCTCCGGTTCCTGCGCGACGACTGAGGTCGGAGCCGATCCCCGACGGCGGCGGCCGTGTGAGCCCGGACTCAGTCCCCGGCCACCGCGAACCGCGAGGCGTCGCTCTCCTCGCTCGGCGCGGTCACGAGCGACACGCCCACCGTGAGCGCCCCGGACAGGACCATCAGCCCGAGCGCCACGTCCCAGCCGCCGGCGACGGTACGGGGCAGCGTCGGAACGGCGCCGACGACCGCCGACAGCACCACCGCGAGGTAGATCGCCTGCGGGACCGCGACGCCCGCGATCATCCCGGTGCGCGTCGTCCGGGGCCAGTAGAGCGCGCAGATCACGGGGAGCGCGAGCAGCGCGAACCCGGAGAATGCGGTGCCACCGACCTCGATCAGCGTTCCCGGCCGGAAGAGGCTCGCGACGAACGCCAGCGCCGCGAACGCCCCGACGCCGATCCGCGCGATCCACGCCTCGCGGCGCTCGGAGGCCTCCGCGTCGATCAGCGGGCGGTAGAGGTCCCGAGTGAAGTACGACGACCCCGAGAGCAGCATCGAATCAGAGGAGGACATCATCGCGGCCATCGCGCCGGCGACGACGACCGCGGCGAGCCACGTCGGCGCGTACTCGTTCAACACGACCGGGAACACGTTCGCGTTCTCCGGGACGGTCAGCGGGGTGCCCGCCGCCCACGCGCCGAGCATGAACGCGGGGACGAAGAGGAGCAGCACCAGCACGGGCCATAACGCGAACGACCGCTTCAGCGTCGCCGCCGACTTCGCGACGAAGAACCGCTGGTTGATCTGCGGGAACATCGTCACCCCGAACGCGATGGTGATCGCGGTCGAGATGATGAACCCGGGCGTGTACGTCCCGCCGCCGAAGCCCCCGAACTCGGGCCGGGCCGCCAGCATCCCCTCGGTCGCGGCGCCGACGCCGCCGAGCGCCGAGACGACCCACGCGGCCGCGAGCCAGACGACGGAGAGCATGAACAGCCCCTGAAGCGTGTCGGTCCACGCCACGCCGCGGAGCCCCGCGACGGCGACGTAGAGGATCATGAACGCCGTGATGAGCGCCGCGCCGCCCCAGTAGGGAACCGCGCCGTTCGTGAGCCCCACGAGCGCCTCGCCGGCGCCCATCTGCTGGAGCATCACGTACGGGAACAGCCACAGGAGGCTCACGCCCGCGACGAGCGCGCGCAGCCCGGTCGAGCCGAACCGGTCGCCGAGCATCTCGCCGAGCGTCACGTAGCCGTTGCGGGCGCCGATCAGCCACTGCTTGTAGCCGATCACGTACCACAGCACGGCGAACAGGACGCCGTCTAACGTCCCCATCACGATCAGCCACTCGGGGCCCGCGCGGTACGCGAGGTTCGGGCCGCCGAAGAAGGTGAACGCCGACAGCAGCGTCGCGAACGTCGTGAAGAGCAGCACGAGCGTCCCGATCGACCGGCTCGCGAGGTAGTAGTCCTCGGCGGTCGTCTCCGAGACGCGGTACGCGACCAGCCCGAGCGCGAGCGCGACGACGAGGTACCCGACGACGACGCCGAGCGAGAGGCCGAGCGTCATCGGCGCTCCACCTCCCGGTCGGCGGCCTCGGCGGCGGCGGCCCGGTCCGTGATCTCCTCCGCGGTTCCGGCGGCGCCAGCGGTCGGGCGCTGCCCCATCCCGCGCTCCCACGCGCCGCTCCGGACGAACAGCGCGAACAGGGCCGCGCACAGCCCGAGCCACGCCACGTGCCACCAGATCCAGACCGGGAGCCCCGCGACGACGCGGTCGATGCCCCACAGCGGCCACGGCACGGCGAACGCCACGAGTATCGCGAACGTCGGTATCCACACGAGATCGCTCCGTGAGCGCGTCATGTGAGATAATAATGTGTCTATAAACACTAAGAACTGTTGGACGGGTTCGGATATGCGTATCGAAAAAAATTATTCTTCAACAATCGCGGCCGGAGGGGCGTGGCGATAACTACTTTCCGCGAGGAGCGCAACCACACACGGACGGGCGCTACCGCCCGACATCACCATTCACCACTCATGAAAGACACAGAGAAATACCTGATACACGCCACCATCGCGGCCGACGGCGTCGTCGAGCGGAGCGACGTCGTCGGGGCGGTGTTCGGGCAGACCGAGGGGCTCCTCGGAGACGAGTTGGACCTCCGAGACCTCCAGGAGTCCTCGCGCGTCGGCCGGATCGACGTCTCCGTCGAGTCGGAGAACGGTCAGTCGTTCGGCGAGGTCACCGTCGCGTCGAGCCTGGACAAAGTCGAGACCGCCATCCTCGCGGCCGCGCTGGAGACCATCGACCGCATCGGACCCTGTCACGCCTCCGTGGAGGTGACGAGCATCGAGGACGTGCGGGCGGCCAAGCGCCGCGAGGTCGTCGAGCGCGCGAAGGAGCTGATCGCCGGCGGCTTCGAGGAGACGAGCCTCGCCAGCAGCGACGTCTTAGACGAGGTCCGCGACGCCGCCCGCGTCGAGGGGATCGTCGACTACGAGGGGCTCCCGGCCGGCCCGCGGGTCGGTGACTCCGACGCCGTCATCGTCGTCGAGGGGCGCGCGGACGTGCTGACGCTGCTCGACTGCGGGATCAAAAACGCCGTCGCGGTCGAGGGGACGAACATCCCCGACGCGGTCACCGACCTGACCGCCGACCGGACCGTCACCGCCTTCCTCGACGGCGACCGCGGCGGCGAGCTGATCCTCCGCGAACTCGCGCAGGTGGGCGACGTCGACTACGTCGCGTTCGCACCTCCGGGAGAGTCGGTCGAGGACCTCGACCGGGAAGCCGTCTTCGAGGCGCTCCGGGGGAAGGTCCCGTACGCCAGCCTCGCGGACGCGTCGGACCTCCGAGCGGCAGCGGGCGACGAGAGGACTCCCGACGGCGACGAGGGGACTTCCGACGGCGACGAGGGGATTTCCGACGGCGACGAGGGGATTTCCGACGGCGACGAGGGGACTTCCGACGGCGACGAGAGGACTCCCGACGGCGACGACCCGAGCTCCGTTGCCCGCGTCGGCGACGGCGGTGCGGTGCCGAGCGACTCGGCGGCGGGCGACTCGGCGGAGTCTCCGAACCGATCGACCGAACCGACGGATGCCGTGTCGGAGACCGAACCGGCCGGGCCGGCGACCGAGACGGACGACTCGTCCTCGACCGAACCGGCGGACGCGGCGACGACGCCGGCCGACGGGGTCGAGACGGAAACGAGCCTCGAACCCGACGTCGGAGCCGACGAGGGCCCGGATTCGGCCGCCGCCGGCATCGATTCGACCGTCGACGACGATGAACTCCCCGACGACGAGCAGGTCGACGACCGTGATTCGACCGGTGACGACGACGAGACCGGCGACGGCGGCGAACCGAGCGACGAGCCCGACGGACCCCGGTCGATCGGGGGACACGTCCGTCAGGTCGTCGACGGCGAGACCGGCCGCGCGCGGCTCCTCGGCGACGAGTTCGAGGTCCTCGACGAGGTCGACGCCGCGGACGCGTTCGACGCGGTCGACGGCGCCGAGACCGCGCCGCAGGCGATCGTCGTCGACGAGACAGTCGACCAGCGGCTGCTCGACGTGGCGGCCCAGCGCGGCGTCGGCGACCTGGTCGGCCGCGACCTCGGCGAGTTCGTGAAGCGCCCGGTCGGGACGCGCGTCCTCGCCGCCGCCGACGTCTGGGCCGGGAACTGAGGCCGGAGACCGACGCGGTTCAGACCAGCCCGACCGCGCCGAGCACCGCGAACAGCGTGTCGCCGTACGTCAGCGAGACGACGAGCCCGACGGCCATCGGGACGACGAACGGCATCCCGGGCGAGACCAGCACGCGGCCCTCGCGGGCGACGACGTCGAGGCCGTCGCGGAGCGTGGCGGCGTCGGTGCCGTAGGCGCCGTGGTCGATCTCGTCGAGGAAGCGCTCGGCGGCCCACGGGTCGTCGAAGTCGGGGCGGGACGGAGCGCCTCGCTCCGCGTCGCCGCCGGCCTCGGCGTCGACCGCGGTCCCGCCGTCCGTCCGAGGGCCGACGTGGGTCCCGCCGTCGGTCGGGTCGAACGTCTCGTCGACCGAGGCCGGATCGCGGAGCCCCTCCGGGTCGGCCCGCAGGTCCGCGAGCGCGAGGCCGCGCCAGCGGAGGTACATCCGGAGCGCGTCGAGGTCGAGACCGTTCCGAGTCGGCCCGTCCGGGGCCTCGAACAGTCGCCCGTGCCGGTCGGGCAGCGAGTCGGTCGGGACCGGTCGCGCGAAGAACATGCTCGGCGAGGCCTCGCCGCGGACGAGGTTGAGGGCGGCGAGACCGACCGGGTACGCGAGGCCGAGCAGGACGGTGTTCGTGAGGATCGTCAGCGAGAACACGCCGACCTCGGTGTCGACGAGCGGGAGGGCGAAGGCCCCGATCTCGTAGGCCGGGAACGTCGGGAATATCACCGCGAGCGCGATCATCGCCTTGGCGTCGGCGCCGCCGAACGCGCCGAGGTACCAGAACGCGTAGCCGAGCGGCGCGACGAACAGCAGGCTGATCGCGGCCCGCAGGAGGAAGATCCGCCCGTCGTACCCGGCGAACGGCCACAGCGAGGCGACCTCCCAGATCAGGAGCAGCGCGCCGAACAGGTACAGCGGCGGCCAGATCCGGTTCGGGAGGCGGCGGGTCCGGACGTCCCGAAGGGCCGCCCACCCGAACACGGGGACGACGAGCAGTCGGAGGAGGTCCGGCAGCGTCGCGAACATGTCTCCACGGGCGAGACGGGACCAATTAGGCGTTCGGGTTCGGCTATCGCGAGCGATAGCGCCGGTTCCCGACGGCCGATCCGCGGGGTGTCGCGGCCGATTCGCGGGGTGCCGCGGCCGATCCGCCGGGCATTTGTGGGTCGCCGGTCGACCGGGGCGCAATGCGTCGCCGCCTCGGGACGAGCCTCTACGCCGGCCTGCTCTTCACCGTCCTCGGTCTGGTCGCGTGGGCGACCGGCCAGCCGTTCGTCTTTCCGAGCCTCGGCCCGTCCGCGTTCGTCCTCGCGTTCGACCGCCGGAGCGAGCGCGAGCGCGCCGTCCGCGTCGTGGGGAGCCACCTGATCGGCGGGCTCGCGGGGCTCGCGGCGTGGGCGGGTATCGCTGACGGCGCCGCGCTGACGGCGACGCCCCCCGCCTTCTCCCCCGAGGGGTTCCGGCTGACCGCGAGCGCGGTCGTCTCCCTCGTGACGACCAGCTGGGCGATGATCGCGACCGAGACGGTCCACCCGCCGGCGTGCGCGACGACGCTCATCGTCTCGCTCGGCCTGCTCTCGACGCCCGCCGAGGTGGCGATCATCGTCGCGAGCGTGACCGTCCTCGTCGCCTTCCACGGGGCCGTCGTCCTGCTGTTCGAGCGCCTCGTCGGGGACGCACACCCCCTCTACGGGCGCGACGACGCGGGCGATGCGAACGGCTGACGCGACTCACTCGTCCGGTCGGTCCGGTCCGTCGGGGCGGTCCGGTCGCCTGTCGAACACGTCGAGGACCGGCTCGGGATCGGCGAGTCCCGGAATCCGGTGTTCGTCGTCGCGGAGTTCGATCACGACGGTCTCGGTTCCGAGCCGTCGGTCGAGCCGCCCGCGTTCCACCCGCAGGTCGGTCTCGTCCCACGGCTCGACGCGCCACAGCACGACGCCGAACAGGCGGTCGCGGGCGACGAGCGCGCCGTCGGCGGCGCGGTACTCGACGAGCCCGTACCGGAGTTCGCGGTCGAGCGCGGCGAGCCCCAGCGGGAGCGCGACCGCGACCGCGGCGAGGGCGGCGGCGGTCCCCCGGTCGCCACCGATCGCGAACAGGACGCCGACGAGCGCGGGGAGCGCCGCGAGGTACCACAGCCCCGGGTGGCGAACGAGCGTCGCCGACGCCCCGGCGAGTCGCGCGCGGCCGGGCTGTCGGACCGCTTCGACCGGCTCCGCGGTCGAGCCGTCGACAGACTCCGCCGCGGGCGGGTCGTACGAGAATCCCAGGTCGAGCGCCGACGACTCGTCGAACGCCGCCAGTCGGTCGCTGTACAGCCCCGCGAGGTCGAAGGCGAACTTCACCGCGACGATGCCGAGCAGGAGCGGGAGCCCGATCGCGTCGGGGTCGAGCGCGGAGATCGGCGTGTCGCCCTCCAGCGTGCTCGCGGCGACGATCGTGACGGTGAACAGCGCGCCGAGAAAGATCGCCGCGCCGCGGGCGAACACCCCTTGGATCGCGGTCTGGGCGCTGTGGTCGCGGTACTCGCCGCGACCGAAGTACTCGACGAGCGTCGTCGCCGCCTCGCCGACGAAGACGGCGATGACCGCGAGCGTCACGGTGTCGAGCGCGTCGGCCGACAGCCCGCCGTCCGCGACGACGCCGACCGTGAGCGCGCCGACGACGGCCCAGACGGCCGCGAGGATCGGCGCGGCGATCGGGAGGACGAGCAGCGACGAGACCCGGATCTCGACCCCGGTCCACGGGATCGACAGCCCGGCGCGTCGCTGCGCGAGCGGGCCGACGATCAGTCCGTCGTGTTCGATCTCCGAGGGGCGCCCGGCGAACAGCGCGCGGACGAGCGCCCAGAGCGACGTGATGCCGAGTTCGAACCAGTACAGCGTCATCAGCGCGGCCGCGTTCCAGCCGAGCGCGACCACGCCGACGAGCGGGAGCAGGGTGGCGAGCGCGACGGAGAGCGCGCGCGGCCGGCGACCGCGACCGAGCGCGCGCAGTCGGTCGGTAGAGCGGAGGGAGGGCATCCGCCGGTCGTTCCGCGGCGCCGCACATAAGCGGTCCGGAGCGGTCGCGCGTCGCGATGGCGGACCGGGTCGGCGCGACACCGGACCGACCTCCCTCCCGCGCGAGGCGGCCGTCTCAGCGCGCCGGACCGGCGCGGCGGTGAAGGTACAGGTACGCGAGCACCGGAACGATCGTGAAGAGGAGCGTCGAGAGCCCCCAGACGACCGCGTAGCGGCTCCCGCGCGCCCTCGCGTCGCGGAAGATCCACGCCGCGGCGGCGACGACGACGCCGTAGATCACGAGCGTGAGCGGGAGCGACCACGGGAGGGCGACGCCGAAGAGGGTCATACCCCGCTAGTGGAGGTCGAACGGATTGAGCCCTTCGATCGGGGGGATCCGGTCGTGAGAAACCGACCGCTCACGACCCGGCGGTCGGTTCGCCGTCGGCGACCGCTCACGACCCGCCGGTGAGATCCGCGGACATCACGAAGTCGGGTTCGGCCGCGACCGGGACGCGGTTCGCGCCGGTGTCGCTCACGTGTTCGACCGTCTCGGGTATCAGCACGCGGGCGGCGTCGGCGTCGGCGGCCGCGGCGTCGGCAGCGACGGCGTCGTACAGCGCCCCCGCGGCGTCGAGGTCGCGCCACGCGGCGACGCCGTACGTCGCGGTCCGCGTGGTCTCCCCGTCGGCTTCGCGCTCCGTCACGCGGGTCCGGACCGCGAAGCCGGCGACCGACCTCGGACCGGCGACCGCGATCAGTCGGTCCTCGGCGGCCGCGGTCGCGAGTCGCTCTCGGGTGAGTTGAGAGCAGGCCCACGGCTCGTCGGGATCGAGCGCGAGGCCGCGCAGGCGGTCGCGGGCGTCGCTGTCGCTCCAGAACGCCCACGCGGCGTTCGGGTCGGGGTCGACGAGGGGTTCGAGATCGACCCCCGAATCGTCGATCGCGTCCGGATCGGGCTCCGGCTCCGCGAACCGGAACTCGGTCTCGGGCTCGAAGCCGACCGCGCGCGACTGGCCGAGTCCCATGACGTTCCACGAAAAGACCATGTTTCGGCAGACTGCGGCGCCGCGGTCGCGGGCCCAGTCGAGCGCGGCAGCCGAGAGCGCGGTGCCGACGCCGTGGCCGCGCGCGGCGGGGTCGACGCGGATCCCCTGTCCCCACGCCTCCCACTCCGAGAGCGAGACGGCCTGAATACAGCCGACGACCGCCTCGGGCTCGCCCGCGTCGGCGGCGCCGGCGCCGTCGCCCGCGACGCGCGTGTCGCCCGGCTCTCGGCCGTCGAGGCCGGAGACGTCGACGGCCGCTTGGGGGAGCGTCGCGACGAAGGTGCCGCGGTCGGGGTCGTCGGAGGCGGCCCAGTCGGGGAACACGCGCGGGATGTAGTCGTCGTGGCGCTCGCCCCACGTGTCCCGCGTGAACGCCGCGACCGCGTCGGCGTCGGCGGGGCGGGCCTCGCGGACGGCGACGTCGAACTCCTCCCCCGGGCCGGTCATCGCCAGGGCTGCGACTCCTCGGTCAGTTCGCCCGCGAGGTCCCGGGTCATCGCGTCGGCCGGGTCGGCGGCGTTCGCGAGCGCCCACATCAGCTTCACCTTCGCGGTGCCGGGGAGGGTGTCGCCGGCCTCGACGACCCCCGCGTCCAGGAGGTCGCGGCCGGTGTCGTACACCCGGTCGCAGACGCGGCCCGCGAGACACTGGCTCGTCATCGCGACGACGGTGCCGCCCGCGACGAGCTCCTCTATCCGGGGGATGAGGTCGGTGTGGACGTGACCGAGCCCGGTCCCCTCGATCACGACCCCGTCCGCGTCGTCGAGGTACGCCCACGCGGCCGGGTCCATCCCGGGCGTGAACTTCACGAGTTCGACGTCGCCCGCGAGGTCCGGCGCGAGTTCCGGGGCGGCGTCGTCGGTCCCGGCGGCGTCCGCGTCGTCCGCCCCCCGCGGACGCGGCTCGCGGTGCCACTCGATCGCCGCGTCGGCCGCGTCGGCCGCGTCGCCCTCCGCGCCCGCCTCGGCGGCGGCCGCGTAGTCGATCAGCCCGAGTGGCGCGGCGCCGACCGTCTCGAAGGCGTCCCGGCGAGAGGTGTGGTTCTTGCGGACGCGCGTGCCGCGGTGGAGCGCGCAGGCGTCGTCGGAGGGGCCCGCGTGCATACAGACGAGCGTCTCGGCGTGGTCGGCCTTCGCGGCCTCGACGGCGCAGACCGCGTTCATCACGTTGTCGGAGGAGGGGCGATCGGCGGATCGCTGACTCCCGGTGAACACGACCGGGACCGGCGAGTCGAGCATGAACGAGAGCGCGGACGCGGAGTACTGCATCGTGTCGGTGCCGTGCATCACGACGACGCCGTCGGCGCCGGCCTCGATCTCCTCGGCGACGGCTTCGGCGAGCTCGCGCCAGATCGACGGCTCCATGTTCTCCGAGAGGATGTTCGCGACGACTCGGCCGCGGTAGTTCGCGCGCCCGGCGAGCTCGGGCACGGCCCGGAGGACGTCCTCGGCGTCGAACTGGGCCGTGACGGCCCCCGTCCGGTAGTCGACGGTGGAGGCGATGGTCCCGCCGGTCGAGATGAGCGAAATCGTGGGCAGGCCGTCGTCGAAGGTGATCTCGGAGGTCGCCTCGCCCGCGTCGTCGGTCTCGGCGGCGGGGTCGACCTCGCGGACGCCGGATTCGAGCACCTCGACGTCGGCTTCCTCGCGGTCGATGCCGACGTTGTACCCGCCGTCGAGCTTGACGACGAGGTGGTCGCGCGTCGTGGAGGGGAGCAGTACGCCCTCGTTGGTGACGCCCCCGCGGTCGACGCGGACGCGATCTCCCGGTTGCATACGACGGAGTTCCCTCGGGGTCGACTTGAATCCAACCGTTCGCGGCGCGGGGCGGGAGGCCGGCGGGAAACAGGAGAGGAGACGGAGGCCGGCGGCTATCGGCCGGTCGCGGGGGTAACGGGCGGCCGCGTCAGTGCTCGATGTACTCGGCTTCCCAATCGGTGCGGGCCTCGATTTCGCGGCGGCCCCGGCGGGTCAGCGTGTAGTAGTTCGTGCGGCGGTCGCGCTGGCCCTTCTCGACGAGCCCCTTCTCGACGAGCGTGTCGAGGTTCGGGTAGAGGCGGCCGTGGTGGATCTCCTTCTCGTAGTACCCTTCGAGCTCCTCTTTGATGGCCAGCCCGTGCGGCTCGTCGAGCCCCGCGATCACGTAGAGCAGGTCGCGCTGAAAACCTGTGAGGTCGTACATACAACTGACTATACATACCTGTCGAAAATAAATAAATATACCGTTATATCAGTCCACGTACGACCGAACAGCGGGGCTTACGTCCCCGGAACACCGACCTCCGTTCTGTCAATTCCGTAACTGTCACGCGAGTCCGGACCGCGTGCTCGCGGCCGGAACTCGTTTCGATCTACTGATACGCATTCGTTCGAGAGTCGAACGGTACCACCTGCCGTGGCAAGGCGGAAACGGAACCTCGCCGCGTCTCGGCGGCGCCGCTCGGCGTGGACGTGGAACTGCGCGCGACTCCGCTCGGGCGCGAGGCGACGAGCGGAACGCTAAGGGGTCGAGTTTCCGAAGAAGGCACGCCCGACGCGGAAAAAAGCCGCGTCAGGCCTGCCGATTGGTCCCCGCTGACGCTTCGGCCCTCCAGACGAAGCGTCACTAGACTGTACAGCGTAGAGAGTGATAAACGTGTCGTACGGCGCTCACATATGTTCTTCTTCTAACACCCAGCCGATCGCGCGCTTGTAGTGGGTGAACAGCTCCTCGACGCCGCGGTGGCTCATCTCCTCGTCGTCCAGCTGCTCGCGGAGGAACTCGTACTGCTCTCTGACCTCCTCTTCGGATCGCATACGAGAGGGATAGGGAGCCGTCCCGGATAGTGTTTGGCCGAAGGTGGTGGTGAACCCGACTGTCGACGTCGAAGTCTCAGATGCTCACCGGTACGTCGGTAACGTCGCCGCGGCAAACACTTCCAAAGCCCCAGCCGCGAGGACTCGCGCGACTCGCTGCGCGCTTCACTCGGTCGCTCACTCCGTTCACTCCCTCGTTCCAGTGCTTGCGTCGTCGTGCTTCGCCCTCGCGGCTGCCCCTTTGAGCCCCACCCCCCACACGGCACCGCAGCCTCACACCTCCCCAGCCTCGTCGGTCGCCCGTCGCTCCGCTCGGGCGACCGACTCCCTCGCGCGTGCTCCTCGCGGCCTCCGCTTCGCTCCGGCCGCTCGCAGGCACGCGCCACCGCGTCTCGGGTCGTGATCCGTCGTCCCCCCGCGCTCATCTCGCTTCTTCCCCCCCGCTCATCTCGCTTCTTCCGCGGTCGCCCGCGAACGGTAACGTTGATACGTCGACCGCGGGTACGAGAGGAGACGATGGACGACCGGACCCGCGAGTACCTCCGGGGGCGGTTCGGCGACTACTACCGGTCGGTGTCGCTGTCGCTGCCGCCCGACGCGAACCTCCGCGAGTGGGGCCACATCCCGTGGACCCCGGGGTCGGGGACGACGATGGTCCGCCACCAAGCGCTGACCGAACTCGGCCACGTGGACACGTTCTTCGCCGACAACGCGCCGCGACACGCCTACTTCTCGGCCGCGCGCTACGACGAGCCGGGGGCTGCGACGATGGGACAGAAGGGGTGGCGGAACGCCGACCTCGTCTTCGACTTAGACGCCGACCACCTCCCCGGCGTCGACCCCGAGACCACCTCGTACCCCGAGATGCTGGCGGCGTGTAAGGACGCCCTCTTTCGGCTCTTGGACTTCCTCGACGACGACTTCGCGTTCGAGGACGTGACCGTCGTCTTCTCCGGCGGGCGCGGCTACCACGTCCACGTCCGCGATCAGAGCGTCCGGGAGTTAGACAGCGACGCGCGCCGTGAGATCGTCGACTACGTGCGCGCGATCGACCTCGACACCGACGCCCTGATCCGGACCGTCTCGGAGCGCGGGACGACGAAGCGCGTCCTCCGGACCGAGGGCGGGTGGGGCGCGCGCGTCCACGACGCCCTGGTCGAGTACGCCGACGACCTCCGCGAGATGGACGAGGAGGCCGCCCGCGAGCGGCTGATGGAGCTCGACGGCATCGGCGAGGGGCGCGCGGAGACGATCCTCGGCGCGTTCGACCGGAACCCGACCGCGGTCCGCGAGGGGAACGTGGAGGCGGGCGGTCCGGGCGTCAGGCGACTCGTCTCGGCGCTCGCGACGCGCGTCGCCGCCGAGGACGCGGCGCCGATCGACGAGCCGGTGACCACCGACACCCGTCGGCTCATCCGGCTGCCGGGGACGCTCCACGGCGGGTCCGGGCTCGTCGTCACGCCGCTCGACCGCGGCGAACTGGCCGACTTCGACCCGCTCCGAGACGCGGTTCCCGACCGGTTCGTCGGCCGCGAGATACGGATCGAGACCGACGCGGATCGGACGGTAGAATTAAACGGCGAGCGCGTCAGAATTGAATCCGGTAGAGACACCGTGCCGGAGTTCGCGGGGGTCTTCCTGATGGCCCGCGGCGAGGCGCGGAAAGCCCCCGAACGATGACGGAGTACACCGACGAATGAACCTCGACGAACTCCGATCCGCGCAGGCGAAAGAGCGCCGGAAGGACAGCCTCCAGCACCTGCGGGACTCGTTTTACGACGACGTGGGCGCGTACGTCGCGGACCTCCGGGCCGCGCGCGACCGCCGCGCCGAGCAGGTCGACAACCCCTTCGAGGACGACGACATCCGTCGGCTCTCCGACGAGGTCGAGACCGCCGAAGAGGTCGCGGAGGCCCTCTACGAGCGCCGGGTCGGCAAGGTCGTCAAGCTCGCCTCCTTCGCCGCGGCCGACATGTCGGTCGACGAGGAGGGGATGACGACCGAGGAGCGGCGGCTGTTCGACGACCTCGTCGAGCGCATCACCGCGAACAAGTCCGAGGTCCTCGACGTGCTCGCGGGCGAGTCGCCGGTCCCGGACGATTCCCAGACCACCGACGAGATCGCCGACGAGACCGCTGCCGCACCCGACGCCGCGGGGTCGCGCGACCCGACGCCGAGCGACCCGACGCCGAGCGACCCGACGTCCGAAACCGATGCGTCCCGGACGGGCGCGGAGCCGACGGATCCGAGTACCGAGGTGGCGGACGCCGCCGACGGCCCCGCCGCCTCGGACGCGCTCGCCGGAGCGATGGGCGGCGGCGAGTCCGATCCGTCCGCCGACGCTCCGCCCACGCCGCCCGAGCCGACCGAGAGCGGCCCGGATCCCTCCGAATCGGAGCCGGCCGAAGGAACCGGGGCGAACGGCGACGAGCCGACGCCGGTGCCGCCCGATCCGGCGCCTCCGGGAGCGGTCGGCGTCGACGAGGAGCGCGACGGGACTCCCGCGGGCGACGCCGACGAGGAATCGACCGCTGACGCGACGACGGACGGCGGAGCGGTGCCCGAGGGAGCGCCAGCCGGCGAGCCGGCGGCCGACTCGCCGACGACCGCCGACGCCGACCCGGCCGCAGGAACCGAGCGAGCGACCGTCCGGATCACCCGCGACGTCGGGGCCATCTTCGGCGTCGACGAGCGGGAGTACGAGCTCGCGAGCGAGGACGTCGTCTCCCTCCCGGTCGAGAACGCCGACCCGTTGGTCCAGCGCGACGCGGCCGAGCGGCTCGACTGACCGCGGTCGATGGCGCCCTCCGTGCCCTCCTCAGCCGACGGTCGGGCCGGCACCGACGCGGACTCCCGTTCTCCCGAAGTCGACGAATTCGGGCGTGTCGCGGCCGCGTTCGGCGCCGTCGCGACGCTCTCGGCGCTCGGCGGCATCGCGCTCGCGGTGCTCCTCGATCCGACCTTCTCGTGGACGGCCGACGCCCTCTCCGACCTGGGCGTCCGCGACGGAAGCGCCGTCGCGTTCAACTGGGGACTGATCGTCGGCGGGGCGGCGGGCGTCTGCTACGCCGCGGGCCTCGGACGAGCCGGTCGACCGCTCCGGGCGCTCCTGCTCGCGCTCGCGATGGTCGCGATGGCCGGGATCGGCACCTTCGATCTCACCGAGCCGCTTCACGGCCCTGCGGCAGTCGGATTCTACGGACTTATCACGGCGGTCTTCGCCGTCGACGGGTGGCTCAGGCGAGGCGAGGCGACCGGCCGCGTCGCGCTCGCGTTCGCCCCGGTCCACGTCGCCGTCTGGGCGACGTTCGTCGCCGGGTGGTGGCCCGTGACCGGGCTCGCGCTGCCGGAGCTCCCCGGCGCGCTGATGCTCGCCGCGTGGGTCTGGGTCGTCGGGCCGGCGCCGGTCACCGAAGCGGTTCGGTCTCCCGCCGGCGACCCGACCGACGGACACTAACCCCGCGGGCGGCTACGGATCTCCGATGGAACTGGAGCTCCTCGGCGGCGCCCGCGAGGTCGGTCGGAGCGCCCTCCTCGTCGACGAGACCCTCCTCCTAGACTACGGACTCAAGACCGCCGACCCGCCGCAGTACCCGGTTCGGGACCCGGAGCCAGACGCGGTCGTGGTCTCGCACGGGCACCTCGACCACGTCGGCGCCGTCCCCGCGCTGCTGAAGGGCGACCGGCGACCGCCGGTCCACTGGACGCCGCCGACGGGCGAGCTCGCGCGGACGCTCGCCGAGGACACGCTGAAGCTCCACGGCAACAGCCCGCTGTGTCCGTTCGGCGCGGAACACATCGCTCGGCTGGGCGAGGTGGAGCGGCGGCACGGTTACGAGGAACCCTTCGCGGTCGCCGGCGGGATCGACGACGGGGGGTACGAGGTGACGCTGTTCTCGGCCGGCCACATCCCGGGCTCCGCGCACGTCCTCGTCGACGACGGCGAGACGCGCCTGCTGTACACCGGCGACTTCCACACCGACGACCAGCGGCTGGTCGCGGGGACGACCGCGCGCCCGGACGCCGACGTCGTCGTCTGCGAGTCCACCTACGCGGACGTGACCCACGAGGACCGCGCCGCGGTGGAGTCGGCGTGGGCCGAGGGCGTCGAGCGAACGATCTGGGAGGGCGGGACGGTCGTCGCGCCCGCGTTCGCCATCGGCCGGACGCAGGAGCTGCTCCTCGTCGCGGCCGCGAACGACCTCACGCCGTACGTCGACGGGATGGGCGTCGAGGTGACGGAGACCCTCCGGCGGTACCCGTCGTTCCTGCGCGACGCGGACGCGTTCGGCGAGGCGGTCGGCCGGGCGCGCACGGTGACGGGCCGCGACGGACAGCGCGAGCGGATCGCGGCCGAGAACGCGCTCGTCGTCACCACATCGGGGATGCTCGCCGGCGGCCCGGTCCAGACGTACCTCCCGGAGATCCGGACGAACCCGACGAACCTCGTGACGCTGACGGGGTATCAGGTCGAGGGGACGCCGGGCCGCGAGCTTCAGGAGCGCGGGCAGTTGGAGCTGAACGGACGGGTTCAGCCCGTCAGCGCGCGGGTGGAGTCGTACGACTTCTCCGCGCACGCCGACCGCGAGGGGCTGGAGTCGTTCCTGGCGTCGTATCGCGGGGCGCGCGTGCTGGTGAACCACGGCGACCGCTGCGAGGCGTTCGCCGCGGATCTGCGCGAGGACGGATTCGACACGAGCGCGCCGGCGGTCGGCGAGCGGGTCAAGTTGTAGGGACGGGGACGCCTGAGACGGCCTCGATCACTCCTCTTGTCGCTGTAGCCGTATATCGGTGATTCTCGACCGCGGCGCTCAATACGAAACGATATTTTTTTTGAGTACTCGTCTGCGCGCGGTCCACCGCAGACAGACGCAGAGGACCGACGCCACGAACGAGACGCGAACGAGTGATCGACGACCGGGGGGAGGCAGGCCGGTAATCAAGCCCGTGTCGTCACATGCGCGATGGACCTGCTTGGTAGGCTCTGCCTCGCAGACCATCGAGGGAGATCGTGACGTGACTGCTAGTAGCACGAGTGAGCATCCTCGCAATGGTCGATGTGGTGTCGCGAACCTGATACCGTTCCGAGTGGTTAGCAGCCGGTTCGTACTGTTCGAAGAGCGATCGAGGCAGACTGTGGCGATCGAACGGACGAACCCGGGCTCCCGTCCGATTGGGTATCAGGCTAGTTTAGCTGATGGACTTCCGGTGGCTGCTCCGTTACGCCGAGTCGACTGTGCTGTTCGACGTACCGATGGATGACAGCCGACACTCCAAACACGATGGCGGTGAGCCAACCGACGTGGAGCGGTTCGAACGCATCAAATATCGGTGCCTCCGTGATGACTGCGATCAATAACAGACCGCAGACACCGGCGAGTCCGATATAGTATAAGCTCCAGGAGATCTCTTCTTCTTGAAGCACCTCGATATGCACCTCTATGTCGTCGAGTAGATCTGCTGATCGGATCGTATTCTCCGACTCATTAAACTGTATCACATTCTTCTCATCCAGTTTTGGGAGATGTGTTCGCCGGAGCGTCACGTGGACGCTTCGTCGGTCCTCGCCATCGATCTCTTCCGGCTCCATTTCCATCTCCCACGCGGCAACATGCGTGGAAAGCTCGGTGAGCTCAACTGGTTCTTCCATGCGTTTGAGCGCATGGAGAACAAACCGCCGTCGTCGGTTCGATAGCAGGTCGAATAACTCATTTCTAGATAGTTCACTTCCTGGTAGGTTCGGTTCCTCTCCTGTGCCGTTGACAAATGGTACGTTCATTGTTTCATTTCTCATCGCCAGTTCGTCCAGTACGCTTGACAGGAACCAATAGCCAATTCGAACACCCATATTATAAATTGTCGTTATTATTTTCTTGATAATTTATTTTATCCGATGTTACTTTGCTGTATCCGATCGCATTAGCGACGACGTAGGGAGGTCTTACAGCGATATTTGCTGGGTATGGTATTTCTTAATGCTTCTACAGCAGTTGAGATGTTATCCTAAAGTTGAGGTCATTGGCTGGAGTCACTTTTCGCGTGTCTGAGAAGCCGTAGATCCGGCCCAAGATTTCAGGGTACTGCTAGCCAGAGCCGCTCGGAATAGACCGTAATTCGCTCTTTCCAGTCGACGGCCTCATGTCCTGACAGAGTTCAAAAATCAGTCGGAACCGGTCACACGTTCACCTCGCTTGTCCGCCTGCTCAGATCCGCGTCCGGACTCGCTGACGCGGGCCGTGATAGTCCGCCAGATAGGGGATGTGAAGTGGTAGTCTCCGAGAACGCTTCCGCTGAACCTCGCGCCTCTAAACCCTCACTGCCAAATCTCTCAGTGGTCGGGTTAGCGTCCGTATTGCTACCCGACGTGTTGCTGGTCGTTGTGTTGGTACTCGACGTATTGCTCGTCGTTGTGTTACTGGCCGACGTATTGCTCGTCGTTGTGTTACTGGCCGACGTATTGCTCGTCGTTGTGTT
>NZ_SGTU01000001.1:152182-264256 GCF_005435195.1 Halorubrum sp. SP3
CCGACGTATTGCTCGTCGTTGTGTTACTGGCCGACGTATTGCTCGTCGTTGTGTTACTGGTTGGCGTGTTGGAAATCGATGTCACGGTGGTTCCGTTCGTTTCCGAAGAGTTCTGGACAGACAGCGTGCTCGAGACCGTCTCGCTGTCGGAGAGAACGCCGACCGTTACGCCGCCTGAGGCCGCAGCGGTCACCAGAAAGACCGCTAAAACGACCGAGATGAAGGCGCGTTTACGCATCGCTCTTACCCCCCGAACTATTGGCGTCCGAAGCCGAGTCTCCGTGGTCGCGTTTCGGAGTGGCCGTTTGTTCGTCGCCGTTGGTTCGCCGAGAGACAGCGTCGTCCGCCGCTTCGGAACCGGCCTCAACGTCGGAACTCTCCGAGTACACGGATTCACTTCCGGTGTGGGTGTCGTCAGTCTCGCTCGGAGAGATGACGGGCTGACCCGACTCGGCGTTCGGGTGCGACTCGGAGCCGCGATCTCCCCCGTCAGTCGCGTCGCCGTCACCACCGAACACGTACAGCCCACTGAGCAGAAGGAACGACGCCCCAACGGCGCCGACGACGCCGAGCGCCCACGTTTCGACGGTATCGTAAGCGGTCCAAATACTGTACACCACCCAGACGCTGTACGCCAAAAATGCACCATTCACTCCCAGTCCGAGCTGTAGCTCCGCAGCGGTGAAGCTGATTCCCGTATCGTCAGCATCGGATGCCGCGGCGGTACCGTTGTGCTGTGTCGTCGCTTCCGCCGCCGCCGTATCGCCCGAGATAACTGGTTCCCCTTCGACGGCTGTCGCAGTGCCCGTGGTCTCTGCGTCCGCGGCCGCCTCGGCATCGGCGTTGCCATCGCTTTCCGGGCTCGAACGAGCCGACGCAATGACGTTCCAAATCTCGTTGAGAACGAGCAACGAGACCGGGAGCGCAACGAACAGGACGAACCCGGATTGTGTGCTGGCGAAGTTGATCAGGTATCCGATGAGCGGAATGACTAGGAGGTAGCCGCCGGGCGACAGCACCTTCCCTTGGAGCTGGTCCGGCGTGACGAGCGACCCGTCCGGGTCTTCGTTCGCATCGCCCTGCGTTCGGAACGCCGTGGTCCCGTCCCGTTCGACCACCTCGATCACGCGGTGGGTCGTCGGGGTATCTCCTCCCTGTCCCCCGAAGGTGATGACATCGTTTCGCTCGATCGCCGCGGCCGGAACGCTGTTCACGATGATGACGTCACCGGGACTCATCGCCGGTTCCATGCTCCCCGAGAGGACGACGTAGCTCTGGTCCGCACCGACGACTTGCGGAACCGCGAAAACGACGAACGGAACGACGATGGCAACGAGTATCATCAGCCCAACGATGTTCGCGATCCGTCTCCAAGAGACGTCCGCGAACGGTGAGTCCGTGGTCGTGGATGAGGTGTTTTCGTCGGTCATTAGCTTTCACTGATGAATTCTTTGTTCTCTTCGTCCCAGTCCAGTTTCACCGACGTTTCAATATCTGAGGGACTACCGTCAACCTTCTCAACTAAGTTACACGGGGTACTCGACACGTTGTTGGGCGGGTCGGTATCATAATAATCCGCACCTCCGTCGTTGCCAGACATTACTGTGCCGTCTGTTGTGCTGCTGCTGTCGCTGTAGTTGTATACGGTAAAGTTCTGTCCAGATTTGACAGTGACATAGTCTACGTCCGACTCAGTTTTCCAGTCAACCGAAGTTGGTTCGTCGCCGTCGGTAGCATTTATTTCGGGAATTGGGTCGAGATCGGCGTTATTCTCCGAGCAAAATGCGATCCAGCTGATCGCATTAACCGTCTGTGTGGTTGTTCCGCCACAGGAACCCAGCGATGGAAACGGCGTGCTCGTTCCGGTGTTGTATCGACACTGCTCGGCGTAGAACTCCAGTTCGAAGTCGAAGTCCGCGTCGGTCGCAGACGAGATCACTTCGAGCACGAGATCCACGCTCTCGCCCGGCTCGAAGCACCGTGGGTCGTCGTTGACAGAACGGAGTACTGCTCCCTCGTCCTCGCGTAACTCGTTGATGACGCTTTTTAGCGTCCCGGCGACGATGACGACACTGTCGCCGCCGTCGCGATCGATCCGGAGTTCGACATCGACCTGCTCGGCCTCGTCGATCGGCTCGGGGCAGGTCGCCGGCTGAACCCAGATGTACGACGGGTTGTTGTTGGTGAGATCGGGAACGCTGATCGTACAGTTGAGCCCGTCGGCGCTATCCAAAGAATCGACAGTTACATCTAATTCCACCACGCCCGCGGAACTCGTCGACGCCGTGAGGGCGTTGTTCGTGAACGTCTCCTCGTCGGTGAAAATCGCAGCCGTACCTCTCCCGGTGAGCGCCCCGGCCCCGCCGGTCACGGCGATGCCCGAGAGCACCTGTCGACGGGTCAGGTCCGGCTGTTGCATGTGTTACCCCCCCTGGGAGCCGCGACATCGTGTCCGGTTACGTGTCAATTCTTTATCTGCTACTGACATATAGTTACTGGATGATAGACCGGTGTCAGACGACGCGGGGGTGAAGCGCCGGTCGGGGTGCGGAGCGCTCATGCGCTATCACCCCCGCAACCGATATCGAGTGCGAAGGTGACGGAGTCGGTTTGCGCCTCGTTGATGTGCGCGTCGTTGGCGAACTCCCATCGGAGCGTCACCGACACGGAATCGTCGTCCACGGTAGCGTCGATAGTTCCGAGTTCCTCGTCACTCAGGTCGGCAGCCACGTCGGCGAGCGTCCCCTCGGACAGCGTCGGCTCCGTGATCTGCTGAGTGAGGTCGTCGGCCCCGAGCGCGTCGATTCCCAAGATGCCCGTGTTCTTCCAGACGGTGACCTGGAGGTACTCCTGGAGCTCGCCGACCGTTTCGGTGGTGTCGCCCGCGGCTTCCTCGGGGTCGGTGAGACCGTTTTCGGCACGGTCGGTGAGATCGATTCCGAGCGTCGGCGAGACCGTGTCGCTCGCGTCGGGATTCGTTCGATCCGCCGTGAGACTGAAACTGACCGTCCCCCTGTCGCCCGGGAGTACGTTGTCCAACTGGATGAGCCCGGGCTCGTCGGGCTCGCTTCCGCTTCCGTCCGGCGTCGTGTCCTCGAGCAGGGTCGTCTCCCCGTTCCTGGTGTACGTCTCCCGCCATTCGGCGTCAAGCGTGTACTCGTCACAGCTGTGCGAGGACGCGTACGTGTACCTGATCGGGTCCCCGGCCGCATATCCGAGACCGACGAATGCGGCTATTCCGGTACCCGAGAGCATGCCGATCAGCCGCCGCCGGTTGATGCTGTGGTCTGTCATCTACGGTCCGTGTTCGGCTGTGGTTGCGTGGGTTCGACTGGTCACCTCACCGCCGCTCCGGGACGCACTGCCGTCAGAGTGCGCGCAGGTCGAGGCCCACTCGGGGCTGTCGAACACGTCCACTGGGTCGCCTCGGACGCATTTCGCGTGCGTGTCTCTCACACAATATAATAATTGTTTGGCTGTCAGGTTTCGAATCGTCGCTCGGTGGGTTCCGTCGTCGATGTACACCCTGATGGGACTCCTATGGGGAGATCCGCGAGTGGCGGCGCCCTCTATCATGTGTCGGCGCGGTCGGTGCGAGTTGGTCATGCGTCGGGTCAGTTTCCCGAGACCCACCGGCGGAGTCGAACCGCCGTCGGATCCTCCGGCCGAGCCGGAGACGCCGGACACCTGTGTGGGTGAGAGTCGGAGTCGTATTCGTCGAAATCGACAGCGTCGGCCCACTCGTCGTTGATCGCACCGTCGGGGACGCGCGCGTCGACGGTCATGTCGAGCGTGCCCGCGGTGATCGAGTTGTCTTCGAACGATTCCTCGTCGCTGAAGAGCGCGCTCGTCCCGAGCCCGGCCGCGGCTCCCGCCGCGCCGACCGCTCCCACGCTCCCCAGGATCTTCCGCCGCGATAGTTCCAAGTTATTGTTTGACATGGTCTCTCCCCTCGCTTCCCCATCCGTGGGGAATGCCCACCGCCGGAATCGAACCGGCGAAATGCCAGCGTGGGTTACCGCCGTTAGTTAGGCGTACACTACTGCGGGACGATCGCCTGCTGATATGCTCCGAACGGCCCGTCTGATTCCACCCCAACATCGTATGAGTTGTCGGCGATAAACGTCGCGAGGGGTGCGTTTCCGGTCTGGTCCCCGAGATACAGCGGTGGGACGCCCGGGTTATTGGTGTTGTTGACGCTGTTGTCGATGTTACTGATGCTATTCCCAGTTAGAACCGTCTCTGTAGCGGCCCCTTTTAATTCAACACCAATATTGACGTTATTAATCGTATTGCCGCGGGCCAGATAGTCGGTCCCGTCGGCCTCGACACCGAAGCCAACTCCCAAGTACGGTGTGCTGTCACTGGCGAGGACCGAGCTAATGTCGTTACTGACGATGTCGACGTTCTTCGGGTCAACACTGTGATTATCGGTCCCACGAATCACCACACCGAACGCGTATGAGGACTCCTCTTCTCCCACCTCGGATACGTTGTTGTCTCTTACTGTGGCCCCATCGACGTTGCCTTGGATGCTGATCCCGACGGAACCAGAGCCGCTCGGTCCGTCAATGCGCCGGACAACGTTGTTCGAGACGGTCACGTTCTCGACCGCATCGGCGCTGTTGCCACCGAAAACGTTGATCGCTGAGAGATCCTCGCTGAAGCCACTACTCGTATCGTGCTCGAAGTCTTCGACGATATTATTCGCAATAACGACGTCGTCGGACGAATTGCTGACTCTAACTGCTTCACCAGTGGGATTACTGTCCGCTGGAGGCGGCGAGATTCTGAAACCAGACAGCCTAGTCTCGTTGGCGCTGGCGACTACCTGCGCCTTGATGAACGGGCGCTCGGCGCTCGCTCTTGCCAGCGTCAGCCCCTGAGTGTCAATGTCGAGCGGATTTGTGTACGGATTTCCGTCTCCGAAAGCGCCACCGAAGACGCTGATTATCTCGTCTTGGCTGGCGTTACTGACGATATTCGCGATGTCGTCACCCGGGAATACCGTCGTATCGGCGAACGGGTTCTCCGGTTCCCCGTTGTTCCGGGACTGGAGCGCGGAGAACGTGATGTCGAACTCGACCGCGTCGGACTGAATCTCGTTCCCGACGCTCGTCGGCACCTCCCACTCGATAACGACGCCGGGTCCGTTCTGTGCGCTCTGGTCCGGCGAACTCGGGTAGGGCTGCGTACCGGGTGGATCGGCGGAGAACGGCTTTCCGTCGAGGAGGAAGCCGCTTTCGAGTTCCTTGAGCAGATCGGCGAGCGTGTAATCCGTGGGGTTGTTGAGTTCGCGTTCCCCGCCGTTCGGGTCGATGTACTTCACCGTGACCTGGATCGCCTCGGAGAGTTCGCCGGCTCCTTGGCCGTCATTCGTCCCGTTATCGAGGTTGCCGCCGCCCGAACTGTCGACATCTTCCTCCGGTTCGGTCCGCCCGTTCTCGTAGTCCGTCACCCCGTCGACGCTGCCGACGAACACCCACCCGCTGTTGTCGACGATCTTCGGGTCGAACTCCAGTTCACCGCTGTCACCGGGCTTAACGTCCGCGATCTGGTACTCGCCCGATACCCCGCCCTGGATCGTGCCAGTGTTTGGTGAGCCGTCTTCAGGCGTGCCACCGGTTTCGACCCCGCCCTGGTCGACCGATGTCCTGTAGTCGACGTACAGGTCGAGCTCGCCCGCAGTGATCGAGTTATCATCGAACGACTCCTCGTCGCTGAACAGCGCGCTGGTCCCGACGCCCGCCCCCGCGCCGGCGACACCGACGGCCGCTGTCGCGCCTAGGATCTTCCGCCGCGATAGATTCATGTTATCTTCCGACATGGTGTTGTCTTCGTTCACCCCTGGTGTAGGGGAAACCCACCGGCGGAGTCGAACCGCCGTTCCGCAGCGAACCTGCGCAACGAGCCTCCGGCAGAGCCGGAGACGCCGTTCCGCGGCGCGGCCGCGTCACGGGCCGTCGATGCCGACGGCGCCGTGCTCCGAGTGGGCGAACTGCGCGGGAGGGGACGATTGGCGTGCGATGCTATCCCTGTCAGAATCCGAACGTCTGACCAGGGTCGTCGTTGTTGCGCGCCTGTTCGGTGACGAATCCGAGGTCGAAGCTCGCCGAGTCGCTCTGGATCTCGTTTCCGACGTCCTCCGGCACCCACCAGGCTAGGCCGAAGCAGTGGGTGCTGCTCGCGGGATACGGGTCCTGCGCGTCGGTCACGCGGTCGAAGTCGAGCGCGACCGGACCGTCTTGTGCTGGGTCCAGTTCGGTTGCTAGCTCGTCGAGCGTCCCGCGGAAGATGATCTCCTCGCCGCCGGTCTGGACGTTAGTGTCCGCGAAGACGTCGTCTCCGACGTCTTCCGGAGTGCTCTGTGGGAGGTTGTAGAAGTTCCCGGCACCTTGCCCCGTTGAGATCGCCTGGAGCGTGTTTTCTGCCCTGTCTTCTGCGTCAGGGTCAAGATTGCTTGGATCGTAGCTTACGATCCCCTTAACGGTTATTCCGTTGTCTCCAGAGATGTCAGCGGGGTCTCCGTCTTGATCAGGATTGTCGACTTTGGCGGTTTGCGTCTGTTCTTGCGGAGTACCCGGTGCGAAGGTCTCACCGTCGAGGTCTCGTGCGACAAGCACTGTCTCAGCTCGGGCCGTCCCAAAGGAAGGATCTGTTTCTGGGTTGGGATATTTGATATCAGAGTTGTTCGCACTTCCGTCGAAGAAGTCGGAAACGATGTTATCGCCGCTGCTATCTTGTACCAAGTTGTCATCGGGGTCGATTAGTGCGCCCCGGCCGGTTCCCGCCTGCGAACCGCCGCCACCTGTCCCGTAGCTAGGCGCCCCATCCGACAGCAGTATGATCTCTTTGTTTGGGTCACTCGGTAGGCCAACCCCGTTAGGATCGTTAGCGACCTGGTCGTTGAGGTACTCGCGAGCGACGTCGAGCGCGTGCGGAAGCGGCGAGTTACCACCTACCTCGTCCTCACCAGGAATGATATCTCCGCCAAGTTCGAACCTCGCGTCCCCGTTCGAGTCGACGTAGTCTTCGACCTCAGTGATCGGGGGTCTGTCGGGAGTAGACAGACTCCGCAACGTTGCATCCCGGCCGTCACCCGTGTCGTCAAGCGTGATCACGCCGGCGTAAACCTCGGCGTCCGCGTCGGCGGCCAACCGCTCAACGTACTGGGCTCCAGCATCGAGGATGTCCTGGAGGACAGATTGCTGAGACTGGGAGGTGTCCAAGACGGCCAGCACGACCAATGGTTCCGCCGCACCGTCGATCCTGTTGTTACAATTATTGTCGTACCACAGGGTCGTTTCGACGTTCTCGGCGAGTTCGGGGTCGCCACCTGGCTCGCTCACCGTGCCGTCTTCGTTCGACGACTCCGCTTCGGCCTCCGTGACGCCGTTCTCCGCCTCAGTGAGTCCACCGGGCATCGTCATCCAGAGGTACCCGGGGTTGTCGCAGAGGTGCGTACTGAAGGTGAACTCCCCGAAGTCGCCCGGCTTGACGTCGGTGAGGTTGAGGAGCGGGTTGTACTCCTCGGCGTCGCTGTCGTAGGTGTCGGCGTTGAACGTCCGACCGGGGTTCTGGAAGTTACCGCCCGCGACCCCGTCCTCGTTATACGTCAACAGCCCCGGTTCCGGAACGTCAGAGAGGGCGTTACACGGAGACTCGACGCGGATCCCGTCCTCGTCGACGGTCGTGAACGTCCCTTTGGGGTCCGTAGCGTTGTCGTCCGGGAAGGCCTCGATGACCGTGTTCGCGAAGTAGAGTTCGAGGCTGGACTCACCGGTGCCCGTCGGATCGTCGTTGTTTCGCGCCCAAACGACCGGGTCCCGTCCCTCCGCGTCCGACTCCGGAATCGGCAGGCCGGTGTAGTTGTCTGCGTTGAGCCCGGAAACGTCCGCCGGGTCCTCTCTGATCACGTCGAGTTCGGTCCCGCCTTCGACAGTCGGGTCACCGAAGTCGTCGTAGATCTGTGGGAAGGAGTAGTGTTCCTCCCAGTCTATCTTGAGGTCGAGGCTTCCCGCCGTCAGTTGGTTGTCCTCGAAGCTCTCCGTATCGTTGAACAGGGCGCTCGTCCCGATCCCCGCGCCGGCGCCGGCCGCACCGACCGCGCCCATACCGGCGAGGATCTTGCGCCGCGAGAGTTCTAAGTTGTTGTCGCTTGACATTGTTCGTCCCCTCCTGGGGAAGACCCACCGGCGGAGTCGAACCGCCGTTACGCGGCGTCACCGCGGACCGGGCCGCCTACGAGGCGACCCCGGACACCGTATGGGTCGGGAACTGCTTCGGTTGGTTCGAGTATCTTAGTTCGCGCTACCGTCGACCTCAGAGGCGTTCGCGGGTTCGGAGTTGTTCCGCACCTGCTCGAGGCTCCAAGTGAGGTCGAAAGTGAGACTGTCCCCCTGAACGACGTTTCCAACACTAACCGGTAGTGTGAATTCGACGAGATGGGTCACGCGATTCGTATCGACGTTAGCTTGACTGGTGTCACCGCCGACTCGCGTAGCAGAGTCACCAGCAGCACCGTGGCCGGCAGGAGTGCCTCCGTCCCGTCCCCGGTAGAGCAGTCCGCTCAGGAGGTCGGCCAACAGGATCGAGTTACCGGTGCTGTTGGGGAAGTCACCCGGGAATCCGTCGTCATCTGTGATCGAGACAGAACTACTTGGGGCCCCATTATTCGCATCACCAGATTCGTACCCAAGAGACGTGATTTCGAGGTAGTTGAGGAGTTCACCCTGGGTACCCTGGGTAGCAGTTGAGTTAGTGATGTTGCCGTCCGCACTAGCTTCGGGCTCAGTATTGACGTTGTCCGCGTTTTCAGTCACGTCACCCGTGAGAGCGAGGTAGCCTGGGTTCCCAGTCACCACAGGGTCAACGGCGATGACGAAGCTGTCACCGGGCTTGATGTCCTCGACAGTAATTCCCACTGCCGGTTCTGCTCCGTCCACGGTAGTGTTTTCGATGCTGACCGAACCAGCATTCCCTTCGAAGGTCGTAGCGTCGACGATTTCCGCGTTTACGATCAGGTTCTGCGTTCCCGCTGTGATCGTGTTGTCTTCGAACGATTCGGTATCGCTGAACAGTGCGCTCGTCCCGACTCCAGCGCCGGCGCCGGCGATACCGACCGTGCCGAGTCCGAGGAGCGCCTTCCGCCGGGAGAGGCTGTATTTGCTGTCGTTTGACATGGGTTTGGTGTCCGGCTTCCACCCGTCACGGGCGGGCCGAACGTACGCAGCCCATTGACACCCCAACTTAAAGTTATAAACACCTCAGTTTTGTTGAACATACTGTTCAGCGGTTTCAACCCGCTATTAAAGTTTAAGAATTATGATGGATTTTGGATCAATATCACTCTGTAATCCGTCAACTTGGTCCTGTGATCCGTTAGGCGAGGATTGAAATACGATAACGACCGATTGAGGTGGTCTTTTCGGTACTAGTACCGGGGGCCCCGTAGCTGGGAGACTAACTGCCATCGCGTGTTTTGCTCTCACGTTACTATTGAATTTCTGATATTTGAAAAACTATATGAACCATGTTTACGCTGTTTGTATCAGACACAGCAAACAACGGATCGGGGTGGACTGTCACACATGTTTACGCAGCAACTACGGCGGGACCGCACCGACACGAAGGAGATTCACGACGTCCTCCGAAACGACCGGCGGCGACTGGCGCTCGAGTATCTCAAGCAGCGACTGAGACCGGTCGAGGTCCGCGAGCTGTCCGACCACATCGCCGAACGCGAGGTGGGCGAGTCGCCGCCGCCCCGAGACTGCCGGCAGAGCGTCTACAACACGCTGAGTCAAACCCACCTGCCGAAGCTCGAAGAACTCGGGTTCGTCGACTTCGACAGGGACGAGAAGGTCGTCACCCTCCGCGAGACCGCCCGGGAGGTCGACGTGTACATGAACGTCGTCACGCCGCTGGGCATCACTTGGGATACGTATTACCGGAGCCTCGGTGTACTCGGGCTCATCACCGTGGTGGCGGCTGACACGGACATCGCGTTCTTCGCCGAGGTCGAATCGCTGCTGTTTGCGACCGTGTTCCTGTTCGCGTTCGTTATCTCCATCTCCTACCAGCTGTGGACGCTGCGGTGGTTCTACCTCCAGAAATTCGCGTCTGAAGACTGATCGAGCCACCTCGCGGCGGGCCAGCGTTGCCCCGGTGACGGACATCGGTGCGGCGTACGGTAGTCCGCTCGCCGTCTGCTATCGCTCAGATGCGTCTCGGAGCGGTTGAGTGCGCGGCGCGTTCGAGTCGCCTACTGACCGAGCGTCCCCGAAACGTCCCACTCCTCGTCGTTGTGCCGCTGGTGTCGTCGAGCGATCCGCTCGAAGTACGGTACCATCACGTCGGTCATCTCGTCGAACCGTCGCGTGTCGTGTAGCTCGACGCCGAGCGCGTACTGCGCCGCCTCCGGCCCGTGACCTGACTGACCGCCCCGCGGCTTGTGGGGGTACTCGGGGTCCTGAAGCGCCGCCCGGAGCTCGTACACCTGTGCCTGCTTCATCGGGGTCCAGTAGTCGCCGCCGACCTTGTGGCGCCGCCACGCGACCGTGGACAGCTCGGCGTATTTCGGGTCCATGCCGACGACCGAGGCCCGCCGCCCGAAGGCCTCCCGGACGGGCGACCAGTCGGCGTCGTCGAGGGCGGGCAGATCGAACTCTCCGTCGACGGTACACGCCGACTCGATGCGGTCCTTCTCCCATAAGGCGTCGACGTACGCTTCGCTCGCCTCGCGCACGGCTTCCTCGTCGAGGTGTTTGAACTGAAATGCGTCGGCGACCGCGAACGCTTCTATCGCCAGCTCCCGTTCCCGTTCGTCGTGATACATGAACCCCAGACCCAGATGCTTCGCTGCGTCCTGCGGTCCTCGCTGGTTATGCTCCTGTAACATGGTTTGTGATTCCGATTGTGAGTTAACCGTCATGGGTATGCTAATTTACTCAGTAGCGGCCTCGTTGGTGCCTTAAACCCGAATTCAGCGGTCAAGAATAAAACCGTTTCGTGCGAATTTCTATCGGTGATAATTATCATCGACGATGAGCGGGACCGACGTCGCCGGGCGACCCGGTGGCTCGCGGGGCAGACGGGGGTGAAAGGCACCGAACACGGCGACCATAACGTAACGAGCGGATTAAAATTACTGGAACGAGTCGGAGAGACGTCCGAGTATCTCACGTACGAGGGCAGTACCGGGTATCTTCGCGCGTCGTCCGGTGAAGACGGCACGGGCGAACGCGTCCGTCGCCGTTCGCCTTCGAGGGATGACTCCCAGTCGGACCCCGACGCTCGTCGCTGGACGGCTTCGACCGTGCCGCTCTGGTCGGCGTCGTAAAGGCGACCAGGCCGACCCGTCTCAGCCGGCGCGATGCGATCCCGTGGATGCCGGGTCACTTCTCGTCGTGAGACGGGTTGAAATCGTCTCGGACGGCAATTCGTGTCCGTCGAGGTCGTGTAATCCATCATAAACATTTAATCTGTAGACACGATTTGTTCCGACTATGAGCATTGGCGACGTAGTGAGCCGGGTCCGACAGCCCGAGTACACGGGCGAACAGCGGTGCGTTCCGTGTACGATCGTGAACAGCGCTATCGGTGTCGTCGCCGCCGCAGTGATTGGGGGCGCGGTCGGGACGAGCGCGGGGGCGGTAGTCGGAACGGTCGTCGGAGGTATCGTACTCGGACTGTCGGCCGTGAGCATCGCTCTTCGGGGGTATCTCGTCCCCGGAACGCCGACGCTCACGAAGCGGTATTTCCCCGACTGGCTACTGCGGTGGTTTGACAAGGATCCGCAACCTAGGGGCGCGGTCTCCGCTGACGAGGACCTCGACGTGGAGACCGTCTTGCTGCGTGCGGAGGCGGTGGAACCGTGTGAGGACGTGGACGACCTCTGTCTGACCGACGAGTTCCGGACCGCATGGAGCGATCGGTTGGAGTCCGTTCGGTCGGCGGAGACTTCGCGCGCCGAGTTAGCGGATATTCTCGGTGTGGAGGCCGATATCCTACGCTTCGAGGAGTTCGGCGAGGCGTTCGTGGCGTACGCCGACGAGACGCAGGTCGGACAATGGGAATCTCGGGGGGCGTTCCTCGCGGACGTGGCGGCTGCGACGGAGCTGGGGGATCGGCTCGACGGGTGGCAAACGCTCGGTCTCCGGCAACAGAGCCAGCTCCTGTACGCTCTGCGGCTGTTCCTCGAGGAGTGTCCCGAATGTGCCGGGGCCGTCATGATGGAGGAGGATACCGTCGAGTCTTGCTGCCGGTCGATGGATATCGTCGCCGTCTCCTGTCAGGAGTGTGGAGCGCGGATATTCGAGACGGACCATCCCGGCGACGTCGCTCGGGCCGCCTGATACGGTCTCTCGCTCGCCGATGTGCCACGGAAACGAGAGTGTCTGCTACCGGCCACCGGTGGGTACGACGGAGCCATTTCGGACTCGTCGGGGAATGCGGGCCGGCGGAGCGCGGACGCGGGCAAAAGTGTTTATCCATAGACATCCAAGCCGGGGCATGAGCAGAGCCGTCCCTTTCTCGACCGGTCTCTTGGTGGGAGTGTGCGTGTTCGCGTGGCTGGCCGGCCCGGTTCTGGAGTCTCGGTTCGGCGTAGAGGCGTTGTTAGCCGTTTACGCGTCCGTCTCAGCGGGGACGGCAGTAACGGCGTACGTGTTAGTTCGGCGGATTGATGTCCTGCTTACCGAGCCGTCGGACGCACCCGGTCGCCGAGACCGAACAGGGAACGAACAGGGAACGAACCGTGATAGCGGTGAGAGGGCGTCACAGACGGTGACGGTGAGTCTCGACGAGCTTTCGGACCTCGACGTGGAGCGAGAAGTAAGGCAGTTGAAAGCCCAACGGTCAGAGAGCCTTGACGAAGACTGATCGACCACGTCCGACCCCGAATAGGGAGTGAGTACGTTCGCAGCGACTGCGGCGAATCAATACCAGTTGCCGGGCGGCGACGACCGTCACGGCGACTTCTCGATCAGTTCCCGGAGGGGTAGCTGACTCACGCGGACCACGTAGTCGACACGCGGGCCCCAGAGCGTACTGAGCGCGTTTCCGAACCGTATCGAGGTCGTAATTCCGTCTGTGAGGGAGCAGGTAGATATCAGCGGGCTGTGGCGTGCGGAGTGGTCGGAAACGCCTCGGAACCGACAGAATACGACCAGAGATCACGAGCGCGAGGGAGTACGTAGACGCCGCACCTACTGATTGCGGGAACCGCTGCCGTCTTCGGCAGGGTAGTAACTTGACGGTGGAATCGCAGATACGCTCGCAGTTCGCTCGGCGGTTAATAATTGGCCGTTCGACGGGTGTCTGATGGTCGGACCGTAGGGGAACTGTATGACAGTCTGTTACTACTCCCCGCCGTCGGTGTACGCCCAGTCGTCGAGCACGCGCTCGGCGACCGCGTTCGCCTCCGCCGGAGAGGGGCGGGAGCCGTCGACGACCTCCTGTGAGAGCTCGCCCGCGAGGTCGTACACCGCGGTCCCGTCCGCGCGCTCGGCCACGCGCTCGAAGGTGGGCCGGTAGGCCGCGGCGGCGCGCTGACCGATTTCGTCGAGCGAGACGTCGATGGTGTACTCGAGCTGGCGGACCGCTTCTTCGGGTTCCATACCCGATCCACCGGGGTCGACCCACTTAAAACTACTCGGATTCGAAATCGAGTTAATTTCGACGCGCTCCCCGCGCCGAATCGACGTTTATACGCCGCCGGGCGGTGGACTGGCGCCATGACCGACGCAGACGAGCGCGACGCCGATGACGTGCCCCCCGTCGCGGACCGCGCGGACGACGTCGCCGAGCGCGCCGCGGTCGCGGAGCGCGCGGCGCGGGCCGGCGCCGCGGTCGCGAACGAGGGGTTCCGCAGCGACATCGACGTGGAGACGAAGGGCGAGGACGACGTAGTGACGGAGGCCGACCGCGCCGCCCAGCGCACCGTCATCGAGAAAATCCGCGAGTCGTACCCAGACGACGCGGTCGTCGGCGAGGAGGAGGACGAGCGCAAGACCGTGCCCGACGACGGCGCCGCGTGGGTGATCGACCCCATCGACGGGACGAACAACTACGTCCGCGACGTCCGGATCTGGGCCACCGCGGTCGCGGCCGTCCTCGACGGCGAGCCGGTCGCGGCCGCCATCGTCGCGCCCGCGCTCGGCGACACCTACACCGCCGACGCCACGGGCGCGTACCGCAACAGCGACCCGATCGCGGTGAGCGACGCGAGCGAGCCCCGCGACGCGGCCGTCGACCCGACGATCTGGTGGGCGTACGACGCCCGCGACGAGTACGCTCGCGCCTGCGAGGCGATCGTGGCCCGCTTCGGGGACATGCGCCGGCTCGGCGCCGCGCAGGTGGTGCTGCCGACCGTCGCCGCGGGCGGGTTGGAGGGGACGATCACGAACCTCCGCGCGAACCCCTGGGACACGGTTGCGGGGGTCTTCGTGGTTCGGCGGGCCGGCGGGCGCGTGACGGACTTGGAGGGGAACCGGTGGCGCCACGACTCGAAAGGGCTGGTCGCCTCGAACGGCGCCCTCCACGACGAGGTGCTGGCAGCCGCGAACGAGATCGAATCGGACTGATACGGGGGCCCTGTGGCTGTCGCCAGTCGACACTGGGTCGTCGGTCGGTGAGACGAGGCCAACGATCGCTCGGAGACAACTGCCTCCAAAGCCCCAGCCGCTCGGCGACACTCAGCCGGGCCTCTCGGCGACACTGCCTCCAAAGCCCCAGCCGCGAGGGCTCGATGGGCTCGCTGCGGTCCTCGTCGCTCGCTTCGCTCGCTCCTGCGGTCCTTACGTCGCCCGTCTTCGCCCTCGCGGCTGCCCCTTTGAATCCCGCCCCGCACCGCCCCGCACCTCACGCCTCCCCAGCCTCGTCAGTCGCCGTCGCCTTGCTCCGGCGACTGACTCCCTCGCGCGTGCTCCTCGCGGCCGCCTTCGGCGGCCACTCGGGGGCACGCGCCACGGCAGTGATGGTGTGGTCGACGACGGCGTCGTATTCTGGGACCGAGGGTTCACATTCGGGGCCGGCGAATCCCCTCGTATGTACGCGGTCGTCGGCTGCAACGAGTGCGCCAACATGTGGCTGGTCACGGACCCGGAGACGAGCGAGACGGCGCAGTGCTCACGGTGCGGCAAGACCCACCGGACGGCGAAGCTCAAGCGCTTCTTCGAGTCCGAGGACCGCGCGGCCGCGCAGGAGGCTCGGTCGGCGCTCCTCGCGAAGAAGCGCGGCGACAGCGCCGCCTTCGCCGAGGTCGACCACGTCGCCGACCTCGAAGCCGCGGTCGAGGACGCCGGCATCGACGACCGGAAGTACCTCGAGTCCGCGGGCGTCGACGCCGACGCAGTCGACGAGGCCGGGGACCGGGCCGAGGGCGGCGGGGGCGACTCGCGGAGTCGCACCGAGATCGTCCGCGACGCGGTCGACGCGGTCGACGATCCCACCGAGTCGGCCGTGGTGGAACGCGCCGCGGCCGCCGGCGTCCCCGCCGACGCGGCCCGAGAGATTCTGACTCGCCTCGCGCGCCGAGGGGAAGTCACCGAGTCGAACGGGCGGTATCGGGCCCTCTGATCCGGTTCTGTCCCGTTCGGACCCGGAGCCGGACAAAGCACTTATATCGGGGTTGTGACGGGTCGGACATGGACACCCGCACGGCCCTCCTGACGGCCGCGGTCGCCCTCCTCGTCGCGGGCGCGGTCGGCGCCGTCGCCGCGCCGGACGCCCTCACCGACCCCCGAGAACGGGACGAACCGCCCGGTCAGATAGACATCGCCGGCACGACCGTCGCGCCCGGCGAGGTTGGCGGCGAGACCGCCGAACTCAGGCTCGGCACCGACCTCCGCCACCGCGGTGGGACGGTCGAGAACGTCACCGTCCGCCACCGGGCGATCGGAGCCGAGTCCGGCCTCCTCGTCGACGAGACGACCGTCGAGGTGGGCGACGTCGACTTCGAGGGCGAACGCACCGTCAACGGCACCGTGACCGTCGAGCGCGAGGGGGGCTACCGCATCGAGACGGTGGTCTTCGCGGACGGGCGGCGCCGCGAGCAGCGGACAACCCGTATCGCCGGCGTCGCGGCGCTCACTCCCGACTACGCGGACACGCAGGTCGGTTTCACCGACGGGACCGTCTGGCCGACGGTCGCGGTGAGCGTCGTCGAGGCCGACAACCGGACGGCGACCCTGTCGGTCTCCGTCTCGGTGACGAACCGCGGCGACGAGCCGTCTGACGACGTCGGCCTCCGCCTCTACCTCCGGCAGGCGGAGTCGAACGTGATCGCCGCGGAGGCGACGGAGACGGTCGGCACCGTTCGTCCCGGCCGCACCGACACCGTGACGGCGACCGTCGAGGTCCCTAGCGGGTACAACTACTACGTCGACGCCGCGCTGTTCGACGACGACGTGCTCGTCGACGAGACGCAGGGCGTCGCGAACCTGAATCCGCGAGAGACCATCACCGCGAACCGGACCGTCCGCGACGTGGAGTTCTCCGTCGAGGACTTCGAACAGGGGAGCGACGGCGCCGGCGCCGGCGACGACGCCGGCGCTCCGCAGGACAGGGGCACCAGCGGCGACTCGACGCCCGGCTTCGGCCCCCTCGTCGCGCTCGTCGCGTTCGTCGTCGCGGCGCTGACCGCACGGGGGCGACGATGACGGACGAACCGCCCGCGGACGACACTATCGACCGGTTCGAGACGGACGAACGCGCCACCGACGACCGCACTGCCGGCACGGCCGGCGACCGCGATCCGAACGCCGACCCACCTCAGTCCATGACCGACGACACCGATGCGACCGACCGCACGGGAACCGACTCCGACCGCATAGGGACCGACTCCGACCGCACAGGAACCGACTCCGACCGCACCGACACGAACGAGGCGACGGAACCGGCCGACGAGTCGGGGCTCGACCGCCTCTCGACGGACGACCTCCGCGGGCTGCTCGACCGCGTCGGACTGGCCGCGCTGTCGCTGCTCGCGGTCGTCGCCGGCTGGGGGTTCTACAGCCAGTCCGGAAACGCGATCCGCACCTGGTTCGACCCGGCTTACCAGTCCGTCGCGCTGGCGGTGTTCAACCTCGCCGTCCTGCTCGTCGCGCTGGCGGGCGTGACCCACCAGCTCCGCCGGATCCGCACGACGGAAGCCGGCGGTCGGAAGTAGCGCTCGCGCCGACGCGAACCGCCTCCGCTACTCGTCGGGTATCTGGTCGGTGTTCGCCGGGATCTGTTCCACCTGTCCGGCGAGCGTCGCGGCGTCGCCGGCGACGGTGGAGGGGTCGACGCCGGCCTCGCTCGCGACCAGCCTGACGTGCGCGGCGAGCAGCGCGAGCGCGCGAAGCCCGGCACCGTCCGGATCGTCGCCGTCGGTGCGCTGGGCGAACGTGGTGTCGACCTCGCCGTCGCGGACGACGCCGACGTGGACCGCGTCGACGCCGTCGCCGTCGAGGAGGTCACGGGCGCGGGAGAGTTCCGTCTGGAAGTCGTCTCCGGCGGGGTCGTCTCCGGCGGAGTCGTCGGAAGCGGGGTCGTCACTCATACCGTCGTCTCGGGCGAGCGGCGTGAAAAGCGCGGCGGCGGAAGGGGAACCCCGAGACGGGAAACCGGGCAACAGTCGTTACTCTTCGGGCCGGGGCCGTGCGATGAACAGCGCCTCTTCGATGGTGAACGGGTTGTAGGTCGACTGGTGGCAGACGCAGTACGTCCCGTCGGCGGCGCCGTAGCGGGCGGACTCCTCTAACACCTTGTAGCCCGGGATGCAACAGAAGTGCGTACAGACGTTGAGGTACGCCATGAACCCCTGATCGGTCGACGCCTGGAGCCACTCGTTGTTCTGGGCCGCCTCCTCGATCTGCGGCGAGCGGATGACGATCACGTTGAGGTTGGTCTCGGCGTCCTCGGAGCGCCACGTGACCTCCGCCGGCTTGCCGACGCCCTCGCTGCCGATCCCGTTGCCCCACTCGGTGTAGTTGGCGAAGTCGTCGACGTGGATCCGGTCGCCGCCGGAGTACGTCTCCGACTGCCAGTCGTACGGCGGGGCGCTCGCGGAACGGAACAGGTTATCCGACTCGAAGTTCGGCTGGATATTCTCCTGTGACTCGACGCCGCAGTACTGGTACCACGCGCCGGAGTAGGTCACCCCGCCGAGCTGCTGTTGGGCGACCTCGATCTCCTGTCCCTCCTGAGTGATAGTCTTCGTCTCGGGCCAGATCCCCTGAATGTACCCGTCGTCGGTGACGCGGACCGGTACCTGCGGGAGTCCTCGGGGGGCCGGACCGCCGGTGTGCTCGATGGTCTTCGCGATAGTCGACCCGCCGCCGACGCCGCCGGCGGTCGTCAGGGTGTTCACGGTCGCCGACCCCATCGCACCGACCCCTGCGAGGGCCGCGCCGCCGACGACGCCCTTCACGAAGCGTCGCCGTCCGGATTCTGACGGATACTTGTCGGACGCGCTCATACCCCGCTCTCGGGGAGGACCGGTAAAAAGGGTGACGAACCCTCCACCGCCGCGAGAATCGGCTCTCCGCGACGGCTCGCTGCGGGTCGGTGGTTCACCGCGGCGCGGACGCATCGGTTCCGGCGGCGGTCGAACAGGAACGTTCGTGTATGTATTGACTCGGAACCGAGGCAAACATTCGTTCAGACGGCGGTTTTAACCGATCCCGACCGCAGTATGTGTGGTATGAAGTTGCACAATCGGGACGTGCGGACGGACGTTCGGGAACTCGGGGCGCTGGTGGGAGACGTCCTCGCCGCGCAGGCCTCGACCGAGGCGTACGAGACCGTCGAGACGCTCCGAAACGCGGCGATCGACTACCGACGGGGAGACGCGTCGAACCGCGACGCCCTCCACGAAGTCGTCGACGGCCTGTCGACGACCCGCGAGGAGGTGGTCGCGCGGGCGTTCACGACCTACTTCGAGCTTATCAACCTCGCCGAGGAGCGCGAGCGGGTCCGCGCGGTCCGAAACGCCGACGACGGGAGCGCCCTCCACGACTCGTTCGACGCGACGATCGCCGAGTTCGCCGAGGAAGGCGTCGACGCCGCCGAGCTGGAGGAGCTGCTCGCCGACGTGCTCATCGAGCCGACGTTCACCGCCCACCCGACCGAGGCCCGTCGCTCGACGGTGAAGTCCAAGCTCCGCTCCATCGCGAACCACTTGGAGGAGCTCGACGAGCGCAACCTCACCGACCGGGAGCGGCGCGCCGTCTGGCGAGACGTCACCGCCGAGGTGACCAGCCTGTGGGGCACCCGACAGGTCCGCCAGCGATCGCCCGAGCCGGAAGACGAGGCGCGAAACGTTCAGTGGTACCTCGAGAACACGCTGTTCGACGTGGTCGGAGACGCCTACGAGGAGTTCGAGGAGACCATCTCGAAGGAGTACGACGACGTCGACTGCCCGAAGCTCTTCGAGTTCCGCTCGTGGGCGGGGTCCGACCGCGACGGCAACCCGTTCGTCACCCCCGAGGTGACAGACGAGACGCTCGAACGCCAGCGCGAGGTCGCCGTCGAGAAGTACCGGGAGCGGTGTAAGCGGCTCTCGGCCGTCCTGAGCCAGGACGGCGACCGGTACGCGAAGGGCGACGCGCTGGCGCGGTCCCTCGCGGCCGACGCCGAGCGGTTCCCGGCGGTCGTCGAGGAGGCGCGCGAGCGCTACCCCGACGAGCCGTACCGCCAGAAGCTCCGCCTGATGCGCGAGCGGCTCGACCGCGTCAACGACGTGCGGCCGGGCGAGTACCCCGACGGCGACGCCTTCCTCGACGACCTCGACGTCATCGCCGAGTCGCTGCGCGAGGACGGCCAGGAGTCGGTGCTGGAGTCGTCGATCGAGCCGTTCCGCCGGCAGGTGGACACGTTCGGTCTCACGCTGGCGTCGCTCGACCTGCGCGACCACCGCGAGAACCACACCGAGGCCGTCGCGGAGGCGGTCGGCGTCGAGGGCGTCGACTACCGCGAGATGGACGAGCCCGAGCGCGTCGACTTCCTCACCGAGGCGATCCTTCAGGAGGATCCGGTCGTCGACCTCGACGAACCCGGCGACGTCTCGGAGACGACCGAGCGCGTCCTCCGGCGGTTCGCGTCGTTCGCGGAGTGGCAAGAGGAGTACGGCCAGCAGGCGATAGACACCTACTGTATCTCGATGACCGAAGAGCCCAGCCACGTGCTCGAGGTGCTCTTCCTGGCCGACCAGGTCGGCGTCGTCTCCTTGCCCGATCACTGCGCGGTCGACGTGGTCCCCCTGCTCGAGACCGAGTCGGCGCTCAACGGCGCCGAGCGCATCCTCGGCACGCTCTTCGAGAACGAGGCGTACGCGGCCGCGCTCGAAGCCCGCGGCGAGGTTCAGGAGGTCATGCTCGGCTACTCCGACTCCAACAAGGAGAACGGGTTCCTCGCCGCGAACTGGGACCTCTACGAGAACCAGCGCCGGATCGCGCGGTTCTGCCGCGAGGAGGAGGTCACACTCCGGCTGTTCCACGGCCGCGGCGGCTCCATCTCGCGCGGCGGCGGCCCGATGAACGAGGCGCTGCTCGCGCTCCCGAACGAGACGGTCACCGGGCAGGTGAAGTTCACCGAACAGGGCGAGGCGATCGCCGAGAAGTACGCCAACCCCCGTATCGCCGAGCGCGAGCTCGAACAGATGCTCGACGCGCAGATCCGCGCCCGGAAGGAGGCGAACGAGGAGCCGGTCGAGGACGTGCCCGACCGCTGGGTGGAGGCGATGGAGATCATGGCGCCCGCCGCGCGGGAGACGTATCGCAGTCTCCTGGACACCGACGGGTTCGTCTCCTACTTCGAGCAGGCGACGCCGATCAGCGTCGTCGAGGACCTCAACCTCGGCTCGCGGCCCGCCTCGCGCTCGGGCGAGCGTAGCGTCGAGGACCTACGGGCGATCCCGTGGGTGTTCTCGTGGACCCAGACCCGGCTCATTCTCCCCGGCTGGTACGCGGTCGCCTCCGGCATCGACGCGTACCTCGACGAGGTCGGCGAGGAGGCTGGAATGGAGACCCTCCGCGAGATGTTCGACGAGTGGCCGTTCTTCCGGACCACCCTCGACAACGCCTCGCTGGCGCTCGCGCGCACCGAGCCGGAGATCGCCGCCGAGTACGCCGACCTGGCCGACGAGGACCTCCGCGAGCGCTTCTTCCCCGAGCTCGTCGACGAGTACGAGCGCGGGCGCGAGCTGGTCTTGGAGATCAGCGGCCGCGACCAGCTGCTCCGCCGCGAGTGGCTCGAAGAGAGCCTCGACCGCCGGAACCCCTACGTCGACCCGCTGAACCTGCTCCAAGCGAACCTGCTCGGGCGCACTCACCGCACCGACGAGGAGGAACGCACCCTGCGGCTCACCGTCAACGGCATCGCCGCCGGGATGAAGAACACCGGATAGCGCGACCGCGCCGGTCGAACCGAGCGGACACCGCCCGCGATCCCCTTTTCGCTTCGTCGACGTCCGACGCGGTAGCCTCACCTCTCGCTCACCGATCGCGCGAACCGACGGCACGGCGTTCGCACGAACGGGCAGGGTGCGGTGCCGGGCCAATTCTATATAGCGGAAAACGGTATAATCTGAACGATCGGCGGAGACCACTGAGCGACGGGGGAAAAACGACGAAACGTCACGGATCGGGCGTCTCGGCGGCGCTGGGCGGTGCCGAGGCTATCGAACTTCGACGAAAACGAACAGAAGAAACGGTCTACGCGTAGCGCTCGAGTTCCGGCCGGTCGAGGTCTTCGAAGACCTCGGTCGCGACCTCCGAGAGGAACGCCTCGCCCTCGTCGGAGACGCGACGCCCCTCGCCGGAGGCGGTCGTGACGAGCCCCTCCTCTTCGAGCGCCTGAAGCGCCGAGCGGATGAGCTTGCGGGAGCCCCCCTCGTGTTCGCCGGGGCGGACGGAGTAGCGGTTCGATCCGCGCTTCTTCGAGCCGTACTCGGTCGCGAGCCGCTCGATGCCGACCGGCTCGTTCTGAGCGACCTTCCGCAGGAGGCTCGCCGAGCGGACGTACCAGAAGTCGTCCTGCTCCGGCGGGAGTTCCTTGCCGGCGCCGCTCTTGGTGAACTCGACCCAATCGGGCTCGTCGATCCGGTCCTCGAGTCGCGCGGCGACGGCCTCGATGAGGTCGTCGGCCGGCACGTCGTAGACGGTTACCATTGAGGTGATTTTCAGCCTAACGTCGTTTAAACCCATCGTATTCGAGAAGCGTCGTGTGACCCGTTTTCACGGGAAAGCGGACCCACAGAACGGAACTACGGGACTCGATCCCGCCGTCGACTCTCGCCGCGCGCTCGACGTACCTCGCCGCGCGCCCTACTCGACGTACTCGTACTGCCGCTCGTTCATCCGGCCCCAGCCGGTGAAGACGAACTCGCCGTCGGGCTGGGTGAACTCCTCTATCTCGCGTTCGACGTCCATGTCGTACTCGTGGACGTCGTGAACGTCCTCGTACTCGTCCCAGGTCAGATCGTAGCGAGCGTCGAGCTGGTCGTCGACGTCGAGCCCCTCGATCTCCGCGCGCCAGCCCTCGCGGATCGTCTCGGCGTGGATCTCGGCCTGCGCGCCGGAGCCGTAGGAGGCGACGAGCAGGGTGTCCCCGACGAACTCGCGGTCGCGGGTCAGGGCGTCTCGCAGGGCGCTCACGCGGGCGATGTGGACGGAACTAGTGTACCAGTTACCGACCTCGCGGGAGAGTTCGAGCGTCGGCTCGACCGCGGTGTCGTACCACGTCCGGTACTGCTCGGTGGTCTTCAGGTCGTCCATGTACCCGCGGATCGCCTCCTCGTACGCCTCGCGGTCGTCGTACTCGTTCTCGCGGGGCTGGCGACCGATCTCGTCGGCCAGCGCGTCCTCGTGAGCGGTGTCGCGGATGACGTGGCGGTACGCCAGAAGCGCCGCCTTCCGGACCATCCCCGGGAACGGCGTGTGGAACGGGGCGTAGGTGAAGTCCTCTAGTTCGATGTCGTCCGTGACGGACTCGTAGTCCTCCAGGGCCTCGCGCATCCGAGAGAGGTACACCTGGACCGAGCGCTTCCCGTCGACGCTGGGGAACTGCTGGTTCGGCTTGAGGAAGTCCGTCTCGTCTTTCGACCCGTACCCCTGATCGGTCGAGAGTTCGACGATAGACGGATCCTCGTCGATCAGCATCGCGACGGCGCCGGCGCCCTGCGTCGCCTCGCCGGGGTCGCCCCGGGCGTAGAGGGCGGTGTCCGTCGTGATCACGATCGCGGGACGGTCTCGGTTCCGCCCCGCCCGGATCCAGTTGTACGCGTCGTCGATGGCCTGCGTGCCGGCGAGGCAGGCGAACTTGCGCTCGCCCTTGTTGGCGTGGGTGAAGTCGCCGTCGTACACCTGTTCGAGGCAGCCAGCGATGTACGTCGACACCGGCTTCGAGTGGTCGAACGCCGACTCGGTGGCGACGTCGATACGGCCGACGTCGGAGGGTTCGAGCCCCTTGCGGTCCATCAGTCGCTTCGCGGCGTTCGCGCCCATCGTGACGATGTCCTCGTACACGTCCGGGAACGAGGAGTTGGTGAGCCCGAGCCCCTTCGTGTACTTCTCCGGGTCGTCGCCCTTCTCCGGCGCGAACGTGCCCGGCAGGTCGAGCTTGAGCTTCCCGGTCCAGATCTCGATGCCGTCGATCCCGACTGCGGTCATACGCGGTCGTTCATACGGACGGCATATGGGTGTGTCGATGGTGGTTTACGTCGATTGTGGAATATTAGGAGATATTTTCAATTGTGATTGTCGTCGTAGTACCGTCATCGAGTCTCAGCGTAATTGTTACGTTATCGCCGGACATGTCTCTAGATTTAATTTTTCCAGAATTGCCAGGCGATCTGCTAAACTGTTGTAGATTGAACTTTTCCGTCGATCCCTGAGCTACTACCGCGTTCGTATCAAGATCAGTTATCCCTGCTGCACCAATGAGTAAGGCCTGCCCGGATGGAAGATTAAGATCGCCGCCAGCACCATTAAATTCGCTATTACCGTCGTTATTCACCCTGTCCGCTTGCTCATCTGTGGTACTGTCAACTCTGATCCCAGTAATTGTTACATCGCCGCTCCCGGTGTTTTCGAGTTCAAAAGCTATCCTACCATTATCATCGGTGTCGGTGCCAGTTCCAGTGACATACTTGAGTTCCGGGTCGCCTCCGGGAGAAGTATCTCCACCGTTACCACCACCAGCACCGGCACCGCCCCCGGTTACAGGCCCGACGTTATCTTTCACCGTCTCACCGCTCGGTTCTGACTGTATACCCACGGAGTTCACGGTGACGTTATCTGGGCTATCAACCTGAAGCAGCAGGGCCGAGACCTCACTCGACGTGGGGTACGCACTGTCATTCACACCCTGGTACGTGACCGAGCCGTTCTCGATCGACTCGTTCCAATAGCCGTCCTCGCTCCCCAATCTCGTTGGGATTCGAACATCGATTGTTCCGCTCAGATTCGAGAGATCGGTCGCGTCACTCGTCGGGTACAGTTCCACGGCGACTTTCCGGGTGCCGGACGCGCTGAACTCGTTCTGGACGGCGGTCAGCCTGAGCGTGTCGTTGTCGACTAAGATGTTCTGATCTTCGATGACCACTGCGGGACGGTTTGAGTTCGATTCAGCGAGGTAGAGAACGGAGTTATCGTACCACATCGACCCCGACTCAAGCTCGTTGTACCCCGGTCGGTACTCAATGAACCGCGTCGAAATGTTCACTTTGGTCCCTGAATCGTCGGTAATCGTGATGTTGTATGCGTCGCTTGTCCGCAGTGTTCCCACTGGATCGGGTGGATTAACGGTGAATACCCTCGTCTGGTACCTCGTTCCGAGTTTTACGTCGACGAACTGCGGACGCTCGGAGCTCCCGGCCGATAAGATTCCGTTCCTGAGCTCGACGAGGTCGTTCCTGACTTCCTCGAAGTGCTGAAACTCGACCTCCGCGTTCTCTTGCGGCACGATCTGTACCTGATACAGCGAGAGCGCCAGGATCAGAAAGCCGAACAGCACCACCGTCCCGACCACGACCGACTGGCCCCGACGGTCGCGATTGAATCGCATTATCCGATGTCGACGCCGAACGGGTATAAAATCCTCCGTCCGACCTCTCAGTCGCGATACTCGGGTTCGCGCGGTCAGAACCCGGACGGACCCGCTCAGTCGCCGTCCGCCCGCCGCGCCGTCAGCCACGCCGACGCGACGGCGACGACGCCGGCGAACCCGCCGAGCAGCACCGCCTGCGTCCAGTTGAAGCCGATCAGCGTTCCCGCGACCAGCGTGACGACGAGAAACGCGGCCGTGAGAGCGCCGAGCGTCGAGGCGAGCGAGGCGTCAGCGTCGGGCATACGCGAACTGGGGGTTATCGGGCGATAAATCGGCCGGTCCGGGCCGAGTCCGTCCGTCTGGTCGAGAGGAGGTTGACGGCAAATGGATCAGAAGTTGAGACTACCCATCTCAATATACACGTTTCTGAACCAGTTTATAAACAAGAACTTTCATTTGTTGACCTCTCTCGGGATCGCCGCCCTCGGTATTTACACCCGAGGACGGTGCGTCAGTCAACCGATCTAAGTGACATAGAGAGTATACTTTCACGACCGAGAGATACCTACCGGGGACCAAGCAGTCGGAGGTCACAGCCTCAATTCGAGGGACATCGGCAGAATCGGGAGACGAACACTTCCTCCGAACGACGGTCCGATATATCGACGTGAGTGCCGTATAGTCCATCGACTCAGCCGGTAGCGCACATGACCACGACACGACGGTAGTGGTTGCGACTCGCACTACTGTTCTCAATACGTCGAACACGGATGCCGCTGGCATCACCCGGTCAAACTGGTCGAGACGAACGGCTGAACAGGCTACCGTGCCAAATGGGCGCGCCGCTAACAGGGGTGGAGGCGATCGCGCGGGAACGACAGGGTGACTTCTGTGCCTACGACCGGTGGCGAGGTAGCGAACGCTTCAACAGTGATGTCGTCGAACGCGAGCGTCACGCGGTTCGTTGCATCCTCGCGCACGACGCGCTCGACGGTCGCAGACAGGTCGCCGTCAGCGTCACCGAGTGTGATTGCCTCCGGTCTGATGGCGACCTGGGGCGCTGCGTCGGTATCGCTGTCGTGATCGATTGGACTCCGACCGCTTCCGTCGGAGCGTGCCTGGGACCCGATGCCATCATCGAGAATACGGCGTAGCGAGGGCGCCGCCGAGAGGTCGATAACGTTCGACCCGGTGAACCGGGCAACCATCGGCGAAGCGGGCCGTTCGAACACGTCCTCGGGCGTACCACGCTGAACGACCCGCCCCTCCTGCATCACGACGATCCGGTCGGCGACAGCGCGGGCCGTCGTGCGGTTGTGCGTCACGTATACCGCGGTCACGTCGTCAAGTATATCCGCGAGATCGTCTCGCAGGGCCTGTTGTGTCGGGACATCGAGTGCTGCCAGCGGTTCGTCAAGCAGCATCACAGAGGGGCGAATCGCGAGCGCTCGGGCGAGGGCAACCCGCTGTTTCTCTCCGCCCGACAGGGTCGGTGGGTTTCGCTCCGAGAGATGGGCCACACCGAGTTCATCAAGCAGCTCGGCGGCATCACGCGACGACTCTCGGTACCGGGTGCCGTACTCGACGTTCTCCCGGACAGTCATATGCGGGAAGAGCGCGTAATCTTGGAACACGAAGCCGAATCCCCGCTCCTCCGGCGGTTTCCCCGTGATATCCGTTTCGTTCGCCGTCACTACCCCGTTGTGCTCGTGGAAGCCGGCTATCGTCTCTAACAGCAGCGTCTTGCCGCTCCCACTCGGACCAAGTATTACACAGGTCTCGTTGGACTCGACCTCGATTGCGGCATCGACGGTAAACGGTTCCGCACCGTCGGCGGTAAACGTCGAGCGGATGTCGGCAGTGAGCCGGGTCATGGCATCCCTCCTGCTGTGCCATCGTCGGTCAGGTAGCGGACGAGGAGGAAGATTGCTGCCGAGACGGCTAAGAGCAAGAACGCGACCGCCCCACTCTCCTCGAGTCCCCCCTGGAGGTACGTGTTGTACACGAAGACGGGTGCGTGTTGGGCGGTCACCTTCTCGCCTGCGAACGGGTAAAAGAACTCTACAGAGTAGGCAACCACCGCGACGGCACCGAATTCGGAGACAGCACGGGCCCACGCGAGCACGCCGCCGGTGATCATGCCTCGGACAGCGAGCGGGCCGGTCACCCGCCGGAACGTCTCCCACTTGTTAGCGCCGTGGATGCGAGAGGCGTACTCAAGGCGGTCGTCGATGGCCTCGAATGCCTCCCGGCTGGCGTTGACCGCGTACGGGGCCGAGACGAACGCCATCGCCAACACCATTCCAACCATCGTTCCGAGGACCGAGAACTGGGGGAATGCACCGCTCTTCCCAAAGCCGAACAGGATGATAATACCCGCGACAGAGTGGGGAACGACAAGGGGGAGGTCGACGAGACTCTCGACGAGGGGCTGGCCGGGGAATCCCTTCGCTAGCAGGTGTGCCAGTGGGACACCAAACAGGAGGCTGAGCACGGCCGCCAACAATGGACCATACACACCGAGATAGAGTACGCGGTGGACATCCGGATCCAGTGCCTTCTCGATGACGAGTGCAGGAGTCTGCCGTGCGACGAACATGAACAGGGGCAGCCCCAGGGCGATCATGAGGAGACTCCCGGCGGTCGCTGTCGCCACGGTGAATGAGGTTCCGTCGAGCGCGTACGCGGTGACGGCCGTGCTGCCCACGATGAAGTAGGCGTACCAGGTCGGCTGGCCGACCGAGTACGCAGCGGCGAATGCCAGCGCTTGGACGGCGACGAACGCCACGACTAGTGGTGTCCGCCCGACTGCGTCGATCTCGAACCGGCGTTCAGTCTCCGTTGCCATGGTCTGTGAAGCGGGGCACGTTGTGCATAAATATCGATGAAATGGCGACGGACCCCACTAGAGCTCCAGTGGCCCGAGAGAACTCTGTGCGCTGGCGACTCCCATCACGTTGTCGGGGACGGCGTCCTCCGAACTCGCGGGAACGACAATGGGATCAACAGGAACGAGGCCCTGTTCTTCGAGGATCGCCCGACCCGGCTCGGTGCCGAAATACTCGACCCACTGTGCGCCGCGGCCAGGGGCCTCGGCGACGCTCGGGACGGTCAGTCCGTACGCGATGGGCGCGCCGGTGAAGGTGCCACTGTCGGTCTCGACCTCGGCCTTCGCGTAGTGTTGTGCGTACTCATTCGTCGCCTGCGAGAGGTCAACCTCCGGCTGGAGGTCGACGTACGGCAGCCCGGAGGTGGCCGAGATAGACTGGTAGTACAGGACGTAGTCGAGTTCGCCAGACTCGAGCTGGCCCTCGAGGTTCGTCTCGGTCCCCGTTGGAACGGTCGTGTTGCTCATCAGGGCGTCAAGGGTCCCCTCGTCGTAGAGCCGCTCGCCCTGGAACTCCTCGGCACCCAACTGTAGCGTCATCACCGCGCGATAGCCGCCGGGGTCGACCGCCGGGTCCGAGTGTCCGATGGTGATGCCGTCACGCGAGAGGACCTCCCACCAGTTGTCGGCCGAGATGTCGTCCGCGCCGGGGGAGTCCTCCCGGTACTGAATCGACATCGAGTTCGTCGTGAAGATGGCGTACCAGTCGCCGTATTCCGGGAGTACCCGGTTACGGATGAGCCGGAAATCGGAGACGCCGAGTACGTCTGCCGACCGTCCCTGCTGGGTGATCTTCTGTGTCGATGCCACGGATCCCTGCGCCTCCCGGGTGACGTCAACGCCGAACTCATCCTCGAACTGCGGTTCGGCAGCCGAGAACGGCGGGGCGAGCGAGCCGGCGTGGAAGATGGTCATAGAGTCCGACATCGGTGTGCTTGTCGGGGTTCCACTGTCGCCACCGCCATCGCTCCCACCGTCACCAGTACAGCCGGCTAAACCAAGCGCCGCTGCTGTTACACTACTCGCGAGGAACGCACGTCGTGTACGATGTTCTGTCATTGATACATCGGCGTTATTTCGACACCGGCATAATTGTTTTCCTCCCTGCCCGTCTTGACCCGGTATGGACGCGAGCTTCGACGCACAGCTTCGGGCAGATAGTGTGGAATTCACACAGAAGGACGCGTCGCTCCTCAAAGCTGTAGACGAGATCGGATCGATTCACAAGGCCGCTGACGAACTCGGTCGGTCGTACTCGCGCTCGCACCAACGCATTACTGAACTGGAAGGGGCCTTCGGGACGCTAGTTGAACGGCAGCGCGGAGGATCTGGCGGTGGCGGAAGTACTCTCACTGAAAACGCCGATAAGTTACTCTCCCGATTTGAGCGGCTTTGTACAGGATACTCGTCAGTTGCGGAAACTACTGAGGCAGTATTAAACGGGACCGTCGTGACACGGACTGGCGAACTCGGAACAGTAACCACCGCTGCTGGAGATGTACGGGCAATCGTCCCGGCCGATACTGACACGGTACAGGTGAGTCTTCGTGCTGATACGGTAACGCTACACGATCTGGATGAGACGCCGACGGAGAGCGCCACGAGTGCCCGAAACCGATTCGACGGGCACGTACTCAGTGTCGACTGCGGTGACGTGATTTCGCTGGTTTCTGTCGATGTTGGGGCCGAAGACCCCCTGTATGCTCTTGTAACTGAAGACAGTCGAGAGCGGCTCCAACTTGAGTCGGGTCGTCATATTGTCGCGTCGTTCAAAGCGACAGCAACACGTGCAACCCCCAAATAGAGGAAAGAGCGCTCTCAGCGGACTCTTTCACCCGGACTGTGGCAGGCTGTTGAGGTAGTTGGTCGATACAAACCAGACGAGGCGCTCCGTGGAAAGCTATGTTTGGGTCTCGTACAGAGCACTTACAGAGTTCTGTAGTCCGTACGTCGGCGTATCTAGGGATGTGAATGCGTTCTTGAGCGTGACCTATCCAGCGTCTGTTGATGGCTCCAACTCTTGAGTCTCGGCGAGCCGTTTTTCGATACATCGCGCGACGACCGTACGCCAACTGGCCAGTTTACGATACGTCGCCGTTGTATGATCGGAGATCGCTTGCCGGAGTAGAATCGGATGTTCGGACGGTTTCGGAGACGTGGTTCCGGTCATAAGAGTCACGACTCGGTTGAGCAGCTCACCTGTTCACTTCCTATGGCGTACTTCCTATTCAATGTCCACGACCGCTACGAGGGCTCAACCCGCTACGAGGTGGACACACTCTTTCGGATGTTTGTACTGAAGGAACTCCACGGCTGGGAGCACCAAACGTCCCTCGTTGATTATCTGAGAAACGCGCCAGTCGTATGCGATCAGTTGGGGTTAGAGACGGTTCCAGATCAATCGACGCTGTGGCGCAGTTGGAACACCCGGTTCACCGCCGACCTTCGCGAGACGGTGGAGACAACTGCCCGGACTCTTTTCATTGAAGCCTAGAATACAGATATCTCGGTTCCACGCGACCCTGAGCAGAAGCTCTGTTACCGGGACACCGCCGTCGAGGATTCAGCACCGGACGAGCAACGCATCTTGGGCCGGGCAGAGACGATTATAGAACAGGTCAGCCGCGTTGTCTTCCCGGCGCTCTCGCTAGACCGTGGTAACGGGAGTGAGATTCACGAGAACGCCTACTGGGGGTTACAGACCTATCTCGGGCTCCGTGAGAACTTGGCTGCCAACGAGGGTGCTCGGAGTTTCAGCTACGAGTCAACGCGGGAGCGGACACCACCCGGACATGCTCACCGCGACCACCTACGTGACCTCCCGATACCGGAGGTTCGAGCGATGTATCGACGAGCGATCCGGCAACTCATCGGCAAAGTCGCAGAGACGGAGGAGTTCTTTCGCGCAGGCATCGTCGCGATCGACATTACCGAAGCTGACCCCTTCACGGGCGACCGTACGGGCTACGAGGACGAGATCATCGGAACGAAGGAGAACACCGACGAGTACGCCTACCAGTGGGCTACAGTCCATTGGTCGGTAACGCTGTTCCACTCGTCCTCGATGCTCGCCCCGTGCCGAGAGGCGAGTACTCTATCTGGCGGGCCGTCGACTTGCTCGTTCAGGTCGCGTTGACTGGTAAGTACGAGCACTCGCCGATGGTGACGCAGATAACACACTGACGCTGCTGAAGAAGGAGACTGGAATCGGATAGAGAGACACTCAGTCTGGGCTAGCGCGCGGTCTGAGTGGCGACACTGTTGGATGTCTCGAAAATTCGCCCTTATGATTGGAAGTATAACAAGAATGCCGCTTTGAGAGAGAATTGAGGTAGTTTCTGCTGACCAAATCGGCAAAATCCACTCATTACAGCTCTCCTATACCCGCTGTAGTCTCAACTTCCACAAATAGACCCGCTTATAAATCTCATAGCGCGATATCAAATCCGTCTCGCACCGCTACCCCGCCTGCCGACCGGTCCGTTTTTGCGCGCGGCGGCTGTCCCCGCTCGTATGGCGAAACAGCCGCACCTGCTGGTCGAGGAGGGCGACGTCCACGAAATCGCGGTCATCCCGGGCGATCCGGGGCGCGTCGACCGGATCGCGGACCTGTGCGACGACAGCGAGGTCGTCGCGCAGAACCGCGAGTACAAGGTCGTCAACGCGAGCTACGAGGGGGTCGACCTCACGATCTGCTCGACCGGGATCGGCTGTCCGTCGGCGGCCATCGCGGTCGAGGAGCTCTCGCGGGTCGGCGTCGAGACGTTCGTCCGGTGCGGCACCTGCGGCGCGCTCCAGTCGGAGATGGAGGTCGGCGACATGGTCGTCGCGACCGGCGCGGCCAAAGAGGAGGGGACGAGCAAGCGATACGAGTCCGCGAACTATCCCGCGGTGCCGGACTACGACGTGCTCACCGGACTCGTCGGGGCGGCCGAGGACAACGGCGAAGAGATCCACGTCGGCCCGATCGTCTCGGACGACGCGTTCTACAACGAAGACGAGGAGTCGGTCGACGACTGGAACGACGCGAACCTGCTCGCGGTCGAGATGGAGGCCGCGACCGTCTTCGCGCTCGCGCGCCGGAAGGGGCTGGCCGCCGGCGCCATCTGCACCGTCGACGGCAACCTCGTCGCGGGAACGCAGAAGGGCGCGGACTCCGACGACGAGCTGCCGGCGAAGGCGAAGGACAATGTCGAGCGCGCGATCCGGATCACGCTGAACGCCATCGCGTCGCTGTAACGGTCGAAAACCCGCGACCGCCGGGCGCTCACTCCTCCGCGCGGAACTCCACGAGCGTCAGGTCCCGGTCGAGCGCGCACGTCTCGTGGGGCGGGTCGCCGAGCACCTGATCGATGACGCGCTCCTCGTCGAAGTCGGCGCCGTCGGGGACGCAGTAGCCGTGGCTCGGGCACTCGGTGTGCGGGCAGGGGCCGGCGAGCGACACCTTACTTCCCGCGTACGCGCGCTCCGACGGGACGTTGGCGGGGACGGAGGCGGGTTCGACCTCGACCGCGCGGACGCCCGCGTCGTGGACCGCGCAGTCGAGCGTCTGCGCGTTCTCGCGGATCCCGGTCACCCGGTAGCGAGTCCCCTCGGAGAGGTTGAGACACTGGCTGCGATATGGACACCCCTCGCAGTCGCCCGATTCACCCTCGTAGACGAACTCGCGGCTGACGTCCGCGAGTCGAGTCCCGATGAGCGTGACCGTGGTCATGTCCGGAGCGACGCGCCGCGAGTCCGTAAGCCTCCCGCCTCCGCCGGCGCGGCGGGAGCGTCGCCGGGGCGGCTCGAAACTCGGGGCGACGACGCGGAGGGCAAGACACATGCCCGCGCCTCGGCAACGACGAGCGAATGATCGCGGGGGTCACGCGGGAACTGCGCGCCGAGGCCGAGCGGACGAACGAGCGGCGGGTCCTCGTGCTCGCGGGCGACCGCGACCGCGGTATCGACGCCGCGTACGACGCGGTCGAATCGGTCGAGGTCGACGACGGGGACGCCTCGATCGTCTCGACGCGGAAGGGGTTCCGGTTCGAGGAACACCGGCCGCGGAGCGCCGACGAACTCCTGGGCCGCACCCGCGAGGCGGTCGTCCTCGACTGCCACGACCGGTTCGTTCCGAACGCGCTCGGGCGGGCGGTCGGCGCCGTCGACGGCGGCGGCCTCCTGATCCTCCTGACGCCCGCGCTCGACGACTGGCCGGCGATTCGCGACCGCTTCGACGACTCGCTGGCGGTGCCCCCGTACCAGGTCGACGATGTGACGGGGCGGTTCCGCGAACGCCTGGTTTCGACGCTCCGGACGCATCCCGGAATCGCGGTCGTCGCGCTCGGCGAGGGACCCGACGGTGACGCGCTCGAGCGCGACGGACTCACCGGGAGCGCGGGCGAGGGGCGCGGCGAGCCCGTCGGTCCCCCGAGCGCGCCGCCTGACGCGACGTTCCCCGCGGCCGCGTACCGAGCCTGTCTCACGGGCGATCAGGCGCGGGCGCTTCGGGCGTTCGAATCGCTCGCCGCCCCCGGCTCGGCCGTCGTCGTCGAGTCGGACCGGGGGCGCGGGAAGTCGAGCGCGGCCGGGCTCGCGGCCGGCGCGCTCGCGCTCGACGGCGCCGACGTGCTCGTCACCGCGCCCGCGTTCCGGAACGCCGCGGAGGTGTTCGCCCGGGCGCGAGAACTGATCGCGGCGGAGACGGGGGGAGACGCCACCGCGAGCGAGCGGGACGACGGGGGCGGTCTCGACGGCGACCGCGACCGCGACGAGCGCGACCTCCGAACGCCCTCCGGCGGCCGCGTCCGGTTCCTCCCGCCCGCCGCCGCGGCGGAAGCCGCGGCCGAGGCGGACGCCGCGGTCGTCGACGAGGCGGCGGCGCTCCCGGTGCGGCTGCTGGAGGGGTTCCTCGACGCGCCCGCGGTCGCGTTCTGTACGACGGTTCACGGCTACGAGGGCGCGGGCCGGGGGTTCGCGGTCCGGTTCCGGGAGCGGCTGCTCGACTCGCGGTTCGCGGTCAGCGACGTGCGGCTCGACGAGCCGATCCGGTACGCGCGAAACGACCCCGTCGAGGCGTGGGCGTCGCGCGCGCTCCTGCTCGACGCCCGGCCGGCGGTCGACGCGGCAGTCGCGGACGCGTCGGTCGACGAGGCGACCTACCGAGCGCTCGACCCCGCCGACCTGCTCGCGGACGAGACGCTGCTCTCGGAGGCGTTCGGGCTGCTCGTCGCCGCGCACTACCGGACCGAGCCGAACGACCTGGCGCGGCTGCTGGACGCGCCGAACCTCGTCGCGCGGGCGCTCGTCGCGGACGGCCGGGTCGTCGCGGTGGCGCTGCTCGCACGGGAGGGCGGGCTCGACGCCGCGACCCGCCGAGGGATGTACGAGGGCGAGCGCGTGCGGGGGAACATGGTGCCGGACGTGCTCACGAGCCAACTGCGGGACGAGGCGGCCGCCGCGCCGCGCGGCCTGCGGACGGTTCGGATCGCGACCCACCACGCGCTCCGGGACGCGGGGTTCGGCTCGCGGCTGCTCGACGAGGTCCACGCGGAGTTCGGCGGCGAGCGGGGGGCCGGGAGCGAGGACGACGGCGACGGCGGCCTCGACTACTTCTCGGTCGGCTACGGCGCGACGCCGCGCCTGCTCCGCTTCTGGCGTCGGGCAGGCTACCGGACCGTTCACCTCTCGACGAGCCGGAACGACGCCTCGGGCGAGTACTCCGCGGTCATGCTCCGCCCGGAGACCGAGGCCGGCCGCGGCCTCCTGGACCGCCACGCGGTCGCCCTCCGGGACCGCGAGCGCGACGGCCTCTCGGACGCGCACCGCGACGTCGACCCGGACGTGGTCCGCGGCGCGCTCCGGGCCTGTTCCGCCCCGGTCCCGGTCGACCTCACCGAGACCGAGTGGCGCTCGGTCGTCGGCGCCTCCGTCGGCCCGGGGATGTACGACACCGCGCCCGGCGCGTTCCGGGACCTCGCGCTCGCGGCGCTGGTCGAGGGGACCGATCTCGACGACCGCGCGGAGCGCCTGCTCGTCCGGAAGGTGCTTCAGGGCCGCCCGTGGGACGAGGTCGCCGACGAACTGGACTTCGTCTCGACGAGCGCGTGTATGCGCGCGCTCGGCGACGCCTACGCCCCGCTCGTGGAGCGGTACGGGACCGAGTTCGCGCGCAAAGAGCGGGAGCGATTTATAACCGAGTGAGCGGGCAGACGACGACTATTTATAAATAGATCCGCGGTGGCGCGTGCCGGCGAGCGGCCGGAGCGAAGCGACGGCCGCGAGTCGCACGCGCGAGGGAGTCGCTGGCGGCGGAAGCCGCCAGCGACGAGGCTGGGGAGGCGTGAGGTGCTGTGCGGTCGCAGCGGGGTGGACTCAAAGGGGCAGCCGGGAGGCCGCCGTAGGCGACGCAAGCACTGGAACGAGGGAGCGAACGGAGTGAGCGACCGAGTGAAGCGCGCAGCGAGCGTACGGCGGCCTCCCGGCTGGGGCTTTAGAGGTGTTCACCGCCGATCCACAGTTAGCTGTTTATAAACGAGCGGCTGGGGTTTTGGCGGTGTCCACCGCTGATCCACAGTCGACCACGTACAGCCGAGCGGCTGGGGCTTTGGAGGTGTTCACCGTCGCTCCTCAGTCAACTACTTATAAAAACTCGAACGACGGAAACCGTCCCTACACCGACAACGACTACTTATAAGCGGTTCTCGCGCCCGGGGTCGACGTCGATGGCGTCCACGGGGCAGACGTCGACACAGAGCATACAGTCGATACACTGGTCCTCGTCGGCGGGGCTCGCCTTCCGCTCGGATTCCGGATGCCCCGGCGTCTCGACCCACTCGAACACGTCGACCGGACAGTCCTCCAGACAGGCGCCGTCTGCGAGACAGATGTCGAAGTCGACGGCGACGTGGGTGCCGCGGATCCCCTGCTTGTCCGGCGGTTCGACGGGACCCCAGACGGCGACCCCGTCCTCCTCGCCGACGTGCTCGCGGTTCGTTTCGAAGTTCGGGTCGATGGCCATCGTTGCCACCGCTTCGCCGCTCGCGGGTTTAAACTCCGCGACGAACGGATTCGGTCGGCCGAGCGGAACGGTCGTCGGCGCCGCCGAGCGCGGTCCGGTTCACGGGTGCGCGTAGTACGCCACGAGGTCCTCGGAGCCGTGCGGGCCGTCGTCCTCGTCGGTCGCCTCAGAGTCCAACGCGTCGATCCGGGCGAAGCCGACGCGGACGAACTGGACGACCGTATCGGGGTCCACGTCCGCGAGCGCGGGCTCAGCGATCCCGCGCACGTCGCCGTCGACCGTCCGCAGGAGGGTGTCGAGCCCCTCCTCGGCCGGCGCCCAGTGGATCACGTCCACGTCGCCCTCGCGGACGATCTCGATGTCGGCGTCGAGGAAGGCCAGTTCGTCGCCCTCGTAGCGGACGGGGCCGTACCCCTTCAGCCAGACGCGCTCGCCCTCGGGCGGGAGGTCGGAGGACTCGACGACGACGCGGCCGGCTGGCACCTCGCGCTCGCCCCGGTCCGGGTGTTCGGGGTGGAACCGCGGGTGGCCGGCCTCGGGCGCTGGCGCGTCGCCGTCGACGATCGGCAGCTCCACGGCGGGGTCGTCCTCGCGGTCGCGCACGAGGAAGTAGCGGTTCGCCCCGTCGTCGACCAGGTCGCGGTTGTTCGCGTAGACGGACGACATCGCGAGGTCGACGTCGGAGGTGGACATCCCGAGATCGGTCATCGAGTCGACGAGCGCCCGCCCCTGAATCCCGCGGCGACGCATCGATTGAATGGTCGGCGCGCGGGGGTCGTCCCAGCCGGTCAGCTCGCCGTCCTCGATGAGTTCCTTGATCGTCGACGTCGACAGCTTCACGTCGTACTCGTCGACCTGGACGTGACCCCAGTGGAGCACCTCGGGGTACTCCCAGCCGAAGTAGTCGTAGACGAACCGCTGGCGCTTCGCGGAGTCCTGGAGGTCGATGCCGCGGATGATGTGCGTGACGCCCGTGAGGTGGTCGTCAACGCCGGACTGGAAGTCGAGCATGGGCCAGCAGCGGTACTCGCTGGCTTCCTCGCGCGGGTGCGGCGTGTCGATCATCCGGAACGCGACCCAGTCGCGAAGCGCGGGGTTCTTGTGCTCGATGTCGGTCTTCACGCGGAGGACCATCTCCCCGGAGCCGTACCCGCCGTCGACCATCGCCGCGAACTCCTCGCGGACCGTCTCGACGTCCTTGTCGCGGTGCGGGCACGCCTCGCCCGCGTTCTTCAGCTCGGAGAACGCCTCGCCGGAACACGAGCAGGTGTACGCGCCCCCGAGGTCGATCAGCTCGCGGGCGTGGTCGTAGTACGTCTCCAGCCGGTCCGAGGCCCGAATCACGCGGTCGGGCTCGAAGCCGAGGTACTCGATGTCCTCCAAGATGGCGTCGTACGCGTCGAGGTCGGGCCGCTTCGTCTCCGGGTCGGTGTCGTCGAACCGGCAGATGAACTCGCCGTCGTAGCGCTGCTTGTACGTCCCGATGACGGCGGGCATCCGCGCGTGGCCGACGTGCCACGGGCCGTTCGGGTTCGGCGCGGCGCGCATCACGACCTCGCCGGCCTCGGCGTTCGGGAGGTCGGGGAGGACGTGCTCGTCCGCCTCGTCGTCGGTCTCCAGCTCCGCGAGCTTCTCTGGGGCGAGCTCGCCGAGCCGCTCCCGTCGCTCGGCCTCGTCCATCTCGCCGACCCGGTCGACGACCGGCGCGAGGACGCCCGGAATCTCGTCGCCGTGCGGGCGGAACTCGGGGTTCTCGCCCATGAGCGGCCCCATGATCGCGCCCACGTCCGGGTCGCTGCCGTGCTTGAGCGCGTTGTAAAGCGCCGCGGCCTCGCCGGCCGCCGCGACGCGCTCGCGGAGTTCGTCGTCCATGCGCGTCGCTTGTCGGGGTCGGGTCAAAAGCGCCGCGAAACGGCGGGGAGGGGCTGGTCCCGGAGCGGCGCGGGCGAGGCGGGCACCGCGGGCCACGCTCGGAGCGCGGGCGGCGGCCGCGGCGGCGCGCCGCGTCGGCCCGGGACGGCGGGTAGGGGCACTCGACACGAGCGGTCGGACGGGCTTAAACGACCGAGACCGTTCACGCCGGTAACGCCCCGATACCGCCGTGAACGGTCGAGACGCTTTTTACCGACCGGGCCCGACGGGCGCGGTCGGTCGCCGCGGTAAGCGGGCGTCGACGCCGGACGGACCGAACCGGTTCGTCGCCTTGATAGTCGCCGGGGGCGTGGTAGACGCATGAGCGTCGCGCCGGGAGCCGTCGGAACGCGAGGGGGAGCGCGGTGGTAGGACCCATCTCCGAGGCGGAGCGGGAGGCCGGGAACCGGAAGGTCAAGCTCGTGCTGCTCGCGATCGTCACGGTCACGCCGCCGCTTATCGCCCTCCAGTTGGACCCGACGCCGGTCCAGCTCCTGGCCGCGGCCGGGGCCGGGTTCCTCCTCGGTCTCGTGGTCGTCTGGTACCTCGGGCGGCTCGCGGCGGAGTTCGCCGGCAGCGGGCGGCGGCCGCGGCGACGGCGCTGAGGTCGACCGCGCTCCTTCCGCCGACCGAGTCGACCGCGCTCCTTCCGCCGACGCCGATCCGTCAGTCGGCGCTTCGCTCGGCGCCGCGGGCCGGTTCGATGAGGGATCCGGTCTTCTCGCCCGCGACGGCGCGTGAACTCGACAGCGGTGAGACGCTCACCTCGCCCTCGACGGCCGCGCGGCGGTCCGAACCGGGATCGTCCTGGACGTTTCCCCGCAGGAACTCGCGCCAGAAGCGGTCGCGCAGCTCCATCCCCATCTCGCCGCGCCGCTCGCCGAACTCCCAGCCCTCGGGGACGTTCTCCTCGTCCGGCCCCTCCTCGCCCGGGCGGAACTCGATCACGTCGAAGCCGCGAGCGGGCTCGGTCAGCCGGTAGGTCGGATTCTCCGCCGCCTCGTCGTCGGCAGCGGGGACGTTGACGTTCAACACGTCGGCGCCGAACGGAAGTTCGAGGTCGCCGCCGCCCGCTCCGTCGCCGGCGTCGCGTTCCGCGCGGTCGAGCAGGTCGACGACCGCCTCGCCGGCGACCGCGAAGTCGTCGTTGTCGAGCGTCGGCGGCACGGGGAGGTTGCCGCGGTCGTACAGCGAGACCGCGATCGCGGGCGTGCCGAGGAAGGAGGCCTCCATCGCGGCGCCGACGGTACCGGACTGGCCGAGGATGTGCGCGCCGATGTTCGGCCCGTGGTTGCAGCCGGAGACGACGGCGTCGGGATCGAGCCCGAGCGCCACGTCCGCGACCGCGACGCAGTCAGCGGGGGTCCCCTCGACCGCGTAGCCGCGGTCCGTCTCGGTGTAGTCGACCGTCGTTTCCCACCACGAGCGCGCGCCGCCGACGCCGGACTGGTTCGTCGCGGGCGCGACGACCGTCACGTCGTAGTCGCGAGAGAGCGCGTCCGCGAGCGCCCGGATCCCGACGGCGTCGATCCCGTCGTCGTTGGTGAGCAGGATCTCGGTTGTCACGCGTCACCGTGCGAGGCGGCGGGAGAAAACGTCGCCGGTCCGGAGCGAACGCGGAACGCGGACGGAGACGGCATCGCAGGCGTCGGCCGGGTGGTACTCCGAGTGGTCAGTCGGAGGGCTCGGGGAGTAGAAGCGGGGATCAGCCGGGGATCAGTCGGCCGCGACTCGACGCGACGAGGTGGCCAGATCGAGCACCTCGTCGAAGAAGCCAAGCGAGTCGTGCGGGCCGGGGTTCGCCTCGGGGTGGTACTGGCGGGTGATGACGTCGAGTTCCTCGCTGTCGAGCCCCTCGACGGTGTCGTCGTTGACGTTCACCTGCGTCACCTCCAACGGTCCGGTGTCGTCGACCGTGTAACCGTGGTTTTGGGTGGTCATCACGACTCTGTCCGTCCGGAGGTCCTTGACCGGCTGGTTGACGCCGCGGTGGCCGAACGCCATCTTCTCGGTCGAGCCGCCGAGCGCGCTCGTGATCACCTGCTGGCCGAGGCAGATGCCGGCCAGCGGCACCTCGCCCGCGAACTCGTCGACCACGTCCTGCGCGGCGACGAAGTTCTCCGGGTCGCCGGGGCCGTTCGAGACGAAGAGCACGTCGGGGTCGACGGCGGCCACGTCCTCGGGAGTTGCGTCGTACGGGAGGACGTGGACGTCCGCGCCGCGGTCGGTGAGCGAGGAGACGATCGAGCCCTTCGCGCCGCAGTCGAGCAGGGCCACGTCGACGTCGGCGTCGCCGTCCCCCTCGTAGGCGGTCGGCTCCGTCACGGACACCTGCGCGCCGATGTCGACGTGGTCGCTCATCGGCTCGCACGCCTCCATCTCCGCGACCGCGTCCTCGGGAGTCGCGTCCGGCCCGGCGGCGATCCCGCAGGCCATCGCGCCCTCCTCGCGGACCGTGGTGACGATCTCGCGGGTGTCGACGTGGTCGACGGCGGGCGCGCCCTCCTCGGTGAGCCACTCGGCGACGTCGTCGGTCAGCTCGCGGGCGATCGCCGCGTTCGGCTGGACCGACTCGGACTCGAACCGCTCGGTTCGGACGCCGTAGTTCCCGATGAGAGGGTACGAGAAGGTGAGGATCTGTTCGGCGTAGGAGGGGTCGGTGAGCGACTCCTCGTAGCCGGTGTACGCGGTCGTGAACACCAGTTCGCCGCGGGTCCGCCCCGGCGCACGGGCGCGCGCTTCGAGCACGCGTCCGTCGGCCAGCGCGATGTAGGCGTCCGACATTACGAGATACGTACGTGTAGTGGATAATAAATGCGTCGTTCGAAGGTTCGTTACGATATTCGTAACGGGTAAGGCGGCGGGTGAGAGAGGATCGGGTATGGACGACCTCGACCGACGGATCCTCTCGATCCTGCGACGGGACGCGCGGACCCCCTACACGGAGATCGCGGACCGGGTGGGGACCTCCGAGGGGACCGTGCGCAACCGCGTCGACCGCATGACCGAAGAGGGCGTGATCGAGCGGTTCACGGTCACGACCCGCACCGGGAACGTGAAAGCGATGATCGAGATCTCGGTGGAGATGAACGTCAACACCGACGAGGTCGGCCAGCGGATGGTGGAGTGGGAGGAGGTCGACTTCGTCTGGCAGGTGTCGGGCGAGGAGGACGTGGTCCTCGTCGTCGACGCGGTCGACACCCGCGCGGTCAACGAGCTGATCACGCAGGCCCGCGAGATGGACGAGGTCAAGTCGACGAAGACGCGGCTCATCCTCGACGAGCGGCTCGGGTAGGCGAGCGGCGACCGTTTACATGTAACTCCGCGGCGGCGCGCCTGCGAGCGGCCGCCGGCGGCGGCCGCGAGCCAGCCCGCGAGGGAGTCGGTGGTCCGTCGCTCCGCTCCGAACCACCGACAGGGCGAGAGCTTCGCTCTCGCTTGAAACCGGACGTAGTCCGGTGACGAGGCTGGGGAGGCGTGAGGTGCGGTGCGGTGCGGCTGGGCGGGGCTCAAAGGGGCTTCGGCGGTGTTCACCGTCGATCTACGGACAACTGCCGTTTATAAGTATAGACGCCGCTCGCGCTCGCAGTCGAAAAACGAGGGAAGTCGGTGAACGCGAGGTCGACGCCGCCGGCCGAGGCTTACGCCAGCTCGTCGATCTGCTCGACGACGGCGTCCGCGAACTCGCTCGTCGCGAGCTTCTCGCCGCCCTCGATCTGCCGGTGGAGGTCGTAGGTGACCTGGCCGGACGCGATCGTCTCCTCGACGGCGTCGCGCACGAGGTCCGCGGCGTCGAACCAGCCGATGTAGTCGAGCATCTCGCGGCCCGAGAGGATCATCGCGGTGGGGTTCACCTTGTCCTCGCCGGCGTACTTGGGCGCGGAGCCGTGGACGGGCTCGGCGAGACAGCGACCGTGACCGCGGTTGATGCCGGGCGCGATGCCGAGCCCGCCGATCTGCGCGCCGGCGGCGTCGGACATGTAATCGCCGTTGAGGTTCATCGTCGCGATGACCGAGTACTCGTCGGTGCGGGTCAACAGCTGCTGGAGCATGTTGTCCGCGATGCGGTCGTTGACGACGACGGTGCCCTCGGGCTGCTCGCCGTCGTACTCGTCCCAGAGCCGGTCCTCCGTGATCACGTCCTCGCCGTACTCCTCCTCGGCGACCTCGTAGCCCCAGTCGCGGAAGGCGCCCTCGGTGAACTTCATGATGTTCCCCTTGTGGACGAGGGTGACCGAGTCGCGGTCGTTGGCGACCGCGTAGTCGATCGCCTCGCGGATGAGGCGCTTCGAGCCGAACTCGGAGATGGGTTTGACGCCGATGCCGACCGGGCCGTCGTGGATGACGTCGGCGACCTCCATGTCGTCTTCGAGGAACTCGCGTACCGCCTCGACCTCGTCGGTGCCGGCCTCCCACTCGATGCCGGCGTAGACGTCCTCCGTGTTCTCACGGAAGGTGATCATGTCCATCTCCTCCGGGCTCTTGACCGGCGACGGAACGCCCTCGATGTAGTACGTCGGGCGGACGTTCGCGTAGAGGTCGAGCGTCTTTCGGAGCGCGACGTTCAGCGAGCGGAAGCCGGCGCCGACCGGCGTCGTCAGCGGGCCCTTGATCGCGACGCGGTGGTCGCGGATGGCCGAGACGGTGTCCTCGGGGAGGTTCTCGTCGTACATCTCGCGGGCGCTCCCGCCGGCGTAGACGCGCATCCACGCGATGGATCGACCCGTCGCCTCGGCGGCTGCGTCGAGTACCCGCTGTGCGGCCGGCCCGACGTCGGTGCCGATTCCGTCGCCGTGGATGATCGGGATGATCGGGTTGGACGGAACGTTCAGCTCGCCGGTCTCCTCGTCGGCGAGCGTGATGGCTTCGCCGTCGTCGGGGACGTCGACCTTATCGTAGCTCATGAACGTCCGCCGATTCAGTTGGGCCCCTAAAGTGCCTGCCGTTTTCGGCGTGAGCGTCGCGCTCGCAGCGTTTGCCGGTTTCGGCGCGCGCTCGCCGCCGCGTCTGACCGCCTCGATCGTCCCCCGACTCAGACCGGCTCGACCTCGACGTCGAACATCGACCGCCAGCGGTAGCGGCGGCCGCCCCAGACGAACGTCCGGCGCGCGAACGCGTACGCCATCAGCGGCGGGGCGATCAACACGCCGGGCGCCGCGAGCAGGAACGTCGCGCGCCGGACCCCGAACCGGGCGTAGGCGACGCCGGCGAGCGCCGTGACGAGGGTCACGCCGGCGACCGGTGCGAATAGACAGATCGCGGCCATGACGACGCCGAAGAGGACGTTGAACGCGGTCGCCGCCGGCGCGTGGTGCCGGGTGATCGACAGGAAGCGGACGAACCGCTCCAGCGATCCGCGGAGCGAACCGCCGGCTCGGACGCGTCGCGTCCGGTCGACCGCGGTCACGTCGAGGTGCTCGCTGAGCGTCCCGTCGTCGCTGACCGTCCGCCTGAGGTCTCGGCGGAACGCCGCCTCGCCGTCGCGGAGGTCGCCGCGCTCGAATATCACCGCGCCGCCCCACGCGACCCCGGCCGCGAACACCGCGAGCGTCCCGCCGATGACGTACGCCGGCTCGAACAGCCGGGCGAGCGGGTCCGGCCCGACGAACACCGGGAGCTCCGTCGTGGGCCCCTGCCGGTCGTAGTCGTCGTCGAGCGTCGCCACCCAGTCCGGCGGGTGGTGGAAGTCGTCGTCGGTCCAGGCGATCCGGTCGTTCGCGGCCGCCGCCATCCCGACCGCTATCGCGTTCGCCTTCCCGGAGCACCCCTCGGGCTCGCCCGCGATCAGGACGCGGACCCGGTCGGGGAGGTCGCCGCGCCGGTCCGCGACGGGGTCGTCCGGGGAGTCGCAGATCACGAGGAGCTCGTCGCTGCCCTCGGCGTGGAACGCCCCCGGGCCCCGGAGCTGTGCTGCGACCTCGTCGCAGGCGTCGGTCCAGCGGACGGTCGGCAGCAGCACCGACACGGGCGTCGGACTCGCCGCCGCGGTCGGGTCCGAATCGGTCACGCCGATCCGTTCGCGCGGCGAGGGCTAAACGGTCACGGCGTCGAACACGAGCGCGTCCCGAGCTCGTCGACGCGGGTCTCACCGGTCTCGACATCGACGTCGACCGCCGAGACCGTGACCGACCGGATCGGAGCGCCGTCCTCGCCCGCGAACTCAGCCGCGCGGTCGCAGAGGTGTGCGAGCGCCGGCCCGACGCGGTTCGGGTCGGGATCGTCCGCGAGCCGGGTGAGGAACTTCCGCCAGCGCGCGGTCGGGTAGGCGCGGGCGTCGGACGGCGGCCGGTCGCGTGCGACCCGGTCGCCGTAGAGGGCGTCGATCCGGTCGCCGTCGGCGGTCGTCGCGGTCGCCAGGACGAGCGCGTCGGTCGAGGGGGGATCGGGCGCGAACATGTCCCAACCCCTCTCGGTCGGGTCCGACACCGACGCGACCGGCCCGGGCGCCTCGACGAGCCCGAGCGCCATCCCGTTCCACGCGACGAGCGCGACGAGGAGGACCGCGGCCAGGGCCGGGACCGCGGCCGCGGCCCACCCGCGGAGGACCCGGATCGGTCCGTCTCCGATCGGCGGACCGGCGGCCCCGGGCGCGCCCGGAAGGCGACGAAGTCGCTCGGCCGCCGGAGCGACCGCGCGCTCGACCCGGTCCCAGACGAACGGCGGGAAGAAGGGGACCAGCGCGGTCGCGGAGACGACGGAGAAGACGCCGATCTGGAGCGTGAGGGCCATCGAGAGGTGCGCCGCGAGGAGCGTCCCCGCGAGCGCCGCCCGGATCCGGCCGGCGGCCGCGATCAGCAGCGGGGACGCGACGAGGAGCGCGAGCCAACCGTAGGTGGCCGCCGAAAGCAGGACTGGCCACTCGGGGACGAGCCCCCCGAGCGGGCCGTGGAGGTAGGTGAGCCGGAAGACGAGCCCGACGGCCTCGCCCGCGGGCCAGGTCGTCCCGCGGAACTTCGCGACCGCGTTGGAGACGTACACCACGACCGCGAGGGACAGGAGGAGCGCCGAGGCGGGACCGGCGACGCGGTCGGCCGCGACAGCGACGCGGTCGGCCGGGGTGGCCGCCGTCGACTCCGGCGAGTCGGTCGTCGAGTCCGCGATCTCGGCGCCGCTGCGTCGGACCGCGTCGAGCGACCAGCGCGCGCCGAGCGGACACAACAGCCCGGCGCCGAGCAGCTGGAGGAGGAGGGTGTCGCCGGCGTTGAGGACGAACGGGTTCCGCGCCTGAAGCGACGCGAGCAGGAGCAGAGAGACCGCGGTCGCGACGCGGGTCCGATACCCGACCGCGAGCGCGACGGCGACGACCGCGGCGAGGGCGAACAGCAGGGAGACGACCCGCGGGTCGCCGGAGAGGGCGTGGAGCGAGAGGCGGGCGCCGAGCGGGCGCGCCTCGGCGAGCGTCGCCCGCGGGAGGACGCCCGCGTCGGTGTAGAAGGCGGTGAGGTTCCGCGCGCGGAGCGCGAGGTCGACGAGGAGGACGACGCCGAGCGCGATTCGGAACGCGGCGAGCGCGCGCGGGTCGATCCCGAGGCGGCGTCGGATCGCGGCGCGGAGTCGCGGGGCGAGGCGCTCGCGGCTCGTTGACCTCCCGGCGCCGGCGGAATCGGCGGTCGTCACGGTTGCCGTCGGATCGCCCAGCGGCGGGAATAGGTCTTGCGGCGTCGACGCGCGGACGCCGGGCGACTCCCCGCGGTCGCCGCCGGGTTCCGGGCGCTTATGTGGCCGCCGCGGCAGCCCCCCGTATGCGAGTCATCGTCCACGGCGGCGCCGGCGGCACTCCAGACGACCCGGAGCCCAGACAGGCGGTCCTCGACGAGGCGGCCGCTCGCGGCGCCGACGCCGTGACGCCGCTCGACGCGGTGGAGTCCGCGGTCGGCGTCCTCGAAGCGGATCCGCGGTTCAACGCGGGCGTCGGCGGCGCAATACAGTCGGACGGCGCCGTCCGTACCGACGCCGGGGTGATGACCTCGGACCGCGAGATCGGCGCGGCCTGCTCGATGCCCGGCGTCGAACGCGCGGCGAGCGTCGCCCGCGTCGTCCACACGGAGACGCCCCATATCTTCGTCTCGGGCGGCCACGCCGTCGATCTCGCGGACGAATTCGGCGTCGAGACGGGCGTCGACCTGCTCACCGACGAGACGCGGGAGCGCTACGAGGCCGAGGACCCGCCGCGGGGCGGTCCCCGCGAGCACCTCGGCTGGCTCGCCTCGCGGTTCGGCTCGGGCGACGACCAGGCGGGCGGAGGGTCGGAAGACGGCGCGAAGGGCGACGCGCCCGACCACGACACGGTCGGCGCGGTGGCGACCGACGGCGAGGCGTTCGCGGCGGTGACCTCCACCGGCGGCCGGTCGTTCGCGCTCGCCGGCCGCGTCGGCGACGTGCCGCAGGTCGGCTCGGGCTTCTTCTGCACCGAGGCGGGCGGCGCGAGCGCGACGGGGGCCGGCGAGGACATCGCCCGCGTGACGCTCTCGCGGCGCGCCGTCGACCACCTCGACGACGGACTCGACGCCCAACAGGCGGCCGACCGCGCGATCGAGGAGTTCGAGGAGATCACCGGGTCGGGGGCGGGCGTCATCGTCCTCGGCGACGAAGGGGCGGGGAGCGCGTTCAACACCGAGGGAATGCAGACGAGCGTCGCTGATACGTAGCTGACAGCGGACTGGCGGCGTGAGCTTCCGAAGCGCCGGCCGCTCGTTGGAAACCGTGTCCGGCGGTGAACCGCCTCGGGGTCAAGCCCCGAGGCACTCGGCCTGCTCCGCCTACAGACCCGGCGAGGGCTTGCGCGACTCGCGGCCCCGAAGGCGGCCGCTCGCGGGCACGCGCCGGTCGTGAGGATCGATTGAGCGTCGTCGATCGCTGACAGACAAATTCGCGGCTCGATCCCGGTTCCCCGCGACGCCCGCGGAGGCGAGGATACAAATCCGGCGGCCGCCTTGCGCCGGTATGGTAACCTTCCTCGCCGGGGGGACGGGCACGCCGAAGCTCCTCGACGGCGCGGCTCGGGTGTGGGACCCGGCCGAGACCGCGGTCGTCGCCAACACGGGCGACGACGTCGAGATCGGCGGCCACCTCGTCTGCCCCGACGTCGACACCGTGCTGTTCGCGGGCGGCGGCGTCCTCGACCGCGAGACGTGGTGGGGGATCGACGGCGACACGACCGCGACCCACGAGGAGCTCTCCCGACTCGCGGCCGCGGCCGGGGACGCGATCGAGGGCGAGCCGGGCGCTCCCCGCTACCTCGACGACGCGGTACAGACCGCGGGCCGCGAGCTCGCCCGCTGGCGGCGGTTCTCGGCGGTCGGTGAGTTCATGGAGATCGGCGACCGCGACCGCGCGGTCCACCTCACGCGCACGAGCCTGCTCGACGAGGGGAAGTCGCTCACCGAAGCGGTCCGAGTCCTCGCGGACGCGTTCGACCTCGACGTCGACCTCCTCCCGATGTCCGACGAGCCGGTCGCGACGCTGATCCACACCGAGGGCGGCGAGACGCTCCACTTCCAGGCGTACTGGGTCGCGCGCCGCGGCGAGCCGCCGGTCGCCGACGTGGAGTTCCGAGGCGCGGACGACGCCGAGCCGACCGACGCGGTCGTCGAGGCGCTCGCGGACCCGGTCGTGATCGGTCCCTCGAACCCCGTGACGAGCCTCGGGCCGATGCTGGCGCTGCCCGGCTTCGAGCGCGCGCTCCGGGAGACGCCGGTGGTCGCCGTCTCGCCGTTCGTCGGCGACGAGGTGTTCTCCGGGCCGGCGGCGGAGCTGATGTCGGGCGTCGGCCGCGAACCGTCGACGGCGGGCGTCGCGGAGGCGTACCCCTTCGCGGACGCGTTCGTCCTCGACGAGGCGGACCGGACCGACCTCGACCGCCACGTCGAGCGCACAGACACGCGGATCGACGACGCAGACGACGCCGAGCGCGTCGCTCTGGCCTGCGAGCGCGCCCTGGAAGCGGTCGCCGGCGACGCGCCGGCTTCCCGGGCTCCGCGGGGGGGTGGGAAGTGACCCGGGGACCCCTCCTCGTCGCCGCGAGCCTCAGCGGGGCCGCGGACGCCGAGTGGGCCCGCGCCGCGGCCGACCACGTCGACGTCGCGCTCCTCGGCGGGATCGCGATCGACCCGGTGAGCCGGGCGGCCGCCCGGGACCTCGTCTCGCGCGGGCGAGACGAGTTCCTCCCCGCCGACCCGCTCGCCTTCGCCGCCGATCAGCTCGACGCGCTCGCGGACGCGCCGGTTCGACCCGGGGTCAACGTCCGGAGCGCGACCCGGGGTCCGGTCCGCGAAGCGGCGAAGGTCTGCGCCGACCGCGGCGCGGTCTGTGAGATCAACGCCCACTGCCGGCAGCCCGAACTGCGCGCGGTCGGCTGCGGCGAGTCCCTCCTCCGCGATCCCGGTCGCCTCGCGCGGTACGTCGCCGCCGCGGCCGAGACGGACGCGACGACGAGCGTGAAGGTCCGCGCCGAGGTCCCCGGTGTCGACCTCGTCGCGGTCGCGGAGACCGCCGCGGACGCCGGCGCGGACTGGCTCCACGTCGACGCGATGGACTCGGAGGCGGTGATCGCCGATATCGCGACGGCGGTCGACGCGGCGCCCGAGAGGGGCGACGGGGACGGCCTCGCTGACCTGACGCTCGTCGCCAACAACGGCGTTCGCGGCCGGGAGACCGTCGCGGAGTACGCCGCGTACGGCGCGGACGCGGTGAGCGTCGGCCGCCCGACGGAGGACCCGCCCGCCCTCGCGCGCGTCGGTGACGCGGTCGAGGCGTGGCGTTCGGGGACGGTGTCGAGGGGCGGCGACAAGGCGGATCCCGAACGGGAGGCGAGACCGTGAGCCGGGACGCGCGAGGGGGCCGGCGACCCACCGACCCCGTCGACGACGCGACGCTGGCGCTCCTGGTAGAGGTGGCCGGCACGCCGAAGCCGGGGAACGTCGACCGGCGTCGCGACCTCGACGACCTGCGGTTCGAGTCGTTCCTCGGCGGCGCGGTCGGCGCCCGAGAGGGGCTCGAACTGGCGGCGGGCGAGGGTCCCGGAGACGAGGTCGCATCGGTCGGCGGCGCCTTCGAGCGCGCCGTCTCCGGGATGGCCGAGCGCGCGCGCACGAACACGCAGTTCGGCTGTCTGCTGCTCCTGGTCCCGTTGGTACGGGCGGCAGCGGACTCCGACCGCGAACTCTCGCCCGCCGGCGTCGACGCGGTCTGCCGGGCGACGACCGTCGACGACGCGGTCGCCTTCTACCGCGCGTTCGAGGTCGTCGACGTCGCGGTCGACGACCCGCCGCCGGGCGCCGACGACCTCGACGTGCGCCGCGGAGGCGACGCCGAGCCCGCCGTCCGCGAGCGCGAGATGACCCTGCGCGACGTGCTGGCGCTGTCCGCGGCGCCGAGTGATTCGGCGGAGGCGACCGATTCGGCGGAGGCGAACCGCGTCCCAGACCGCAACGCCGCGGAGTGGACCGAGGGGTTCCCGCGGACGTTCCGCGCGGCCGAGTGGATCCTGACCGACGAGGGGCCCCTCGCGGACCGGGCCGCGCGGGCGTTCCTGGGACTGCTCGCGGCGGGGCCCGACACGCTGGTCGCGTCGACGCAGGGGGCGGAGACGGCCCGCGAGGCGAGCGCGCGGGCGGCGGCGCTGCTGGGAGTGGAGTCGGCGGGACCGGACGGCATCGGCGGCGTCGACGCGGTCCCGGCAGAGGCCGTTCACGGGGCCGACCTCGCCGCCGCGGAGGTGCTCGCGGAGGCGTTCGTCGACGAGGGAATAAACCCCGGGACGACCGCCGACCTCACCTGCGCGGCGCTGTTCGTCGCGCTCCGACGGGGCGCGGAGGTGGCGCCGTGAGCGACGAACGGGGGGCAGACCCCTCCGGCGTCGTCCCCGACGGCTGGCCGGTCCCGCTCCGCGGCGTCACCGAATCCGTCGTGACGACGCGCGGCCCGAACGACCGGTGGAACGTCGCGGCGCTGGGACTTCACGCGCCGGACGACCCCGACGGTCCCGTCACCGCGCGAACCTACGGACGCACTCGCACGTGGCGGAACTTCACCGAGCGCGGCGGCGGCGTGGTCCAGTTCACCGTCGACCCGCGGACGTTCGTCGACGCGGCGCTGACGGTCCGGGAAGTCGACGCGGCGGTCCTCCCGAGCGCCGACGCGTGGGTCGAGGTCGATGTCGAAGAGGTCGCGGTCGAGACCGAGGGCGACACCACGGTCCGGACGTGGGCGCTGTCGCCGGTCGAGTCGGAGGTCGTGACCGAGCGCGTGCCGACGGTGAACCGCGGGTTCGGCGCGGTCGTCGACGCCACGGTGGCCGCCTCGCGGCTGGACGTGCCGGCGTTCGACGCCGACGAGCTACTGGAGCGACTGGAGTACTTCGCGGACGTGGTGGAACGCTGCGGCGGACCGGCCGAGCGCGAGGCGTTCGCGCGGATCGACGAGGCGACCGGCTGGCGGGAGCGCGACCGGTCCTGACGGCGCGGGGGCGGCGCGGCGAGCCGGACCCGAGCCGCGGTGACCGGGGCTCGCGGCCGCTCACGGCGGAACGAACCCTTTTAGTTCGGGCCGCCGGTACCGCTCGGTATGGCCATCAAACCCAAGTACATCAAGCAGCTCGGGACCGTCCTGCTGGAGCGGTACCCCGACTCGTTCAACACCGACTTCGAGACGAACAAGGAGAGCGTCACCGCCCTGACCACCGTCGAGTCGAAGGGCGTCCGCAACCGCATCGCCGGCTACGTCACGCAGAAGAAGGCGCAGGCGGCGAACCACGCCTAACCGTTCGGATTCGAGCCGAGACAGGTTCCGCTGACGGGCGGCGTCGGCCGACACGTTAAGTCAGGAGCCGCGGCCACCCCACCTCGATGGACGCGCTCGTGCGGCCGGTGGTCGATCCGACGTTCGCGGCCGGCGCGCTCGCGTTTCTGCTCGGCGGCGTCGCACTCGGGACCGCGAGCGGGCTGGTCCCCGGGCTCCACGCCAACAACTTCGCGCTCCTCCTGGCCGGGTTCGCCCCGTCGGTGCCCGCGGACCCGCTGTTCGTCGGCGTCGCGATGCTCGGCGCCGGCGTCGTCCACTCGTTCCTCGACATCGTTCCCGCGCTCGCGCTCGGCGTGCCGGACGCCGCGACCGCGGTCGCCGCCCTCCCCGGGCACCGGTTGGTGATCGCGGGCCGGGGGCGCGAGGCGGTCCGTCTCTCCGCGGTCGGCTCCGGGCTGGCGGTCGCGCTCGCGGTCCCGCTGGCGGTCCCGATCACGTGGCTCATGGTTCGGGGGTACCCGACGCTGCGCGCGCACCTGCCGCTGCTGCTCGCCGGCGTCGTCGCCCTGCTCGTGCTCACGGAGTCGTCGCGGCGGGCCGCGGTCGGCGGCCTCGTCGCGTTCCTCGCGAGCGCCGCGCTCGGACTGGCGACGCTCGACGCCGACCCCGCGGCGCCGCTGTCGACCGGGGGCGTCCTGGCGCCGCTTTTCGCCGGGCTGTTCGGCGTCCCGGTCCTCGTCGACGCGCTCGGCGGGGAGGGGGTTCCGCCGCAGGCGGACCCGCGGATCGCGATGGACGCCCGCGACCTCGGGACGAGCGCGGGAGCCGGATCGCTCGCGGGAGCCCTGGTCGGGTACGTCCCGGGCGTGTCGGCCGCCATCGCCGCCGTGGCCGCGATGCCCGCGGTGCCGCGCGCGTCGGCCGACCGCGGGTTCGTCGTGGCGACGAGCGGCGCGAGCACGGCGAACACGATATTCGCACTGTTCGCGCTGGTCGCGCTCGAGACACCGCGGACGGGCGTGACCGTCGCGCTCGACCGGGCCGGCGTGCCGTTCGCGCTGCCGATACTGCTCGTCGCGGCCGCGACGGCCGCCTGCTTCGGGTTCTCGCTGGTCGTGCTGGTCGGTGACCCGTACCTGCGGATCGTCGGGAACGCCGACTACACCCGGCTCTCGGTCGGGGTGTTGGGGCTGCTCGCGCTCCTCTCGTACGCGTTCGCCGGGATGTTCGGCGTCGGCGTCCTCCTCGTCGCCGGCGCGCTGGGGCTCGTTCCGCCGCGGGTCGGAGCGCGCCGCGTCCATCTCATGGGCGTGTTGATCGGACCGCTGATCGTCGGGTGAGACTCCCCACGGGACCGCGACGGTCCGCCGTGAGCGCGCCTATCGAGCGGTGCGGTATCGAGGCGCACGCCGCTCGCGGGGCAAAGAACAACGGTTAAAAGTCGCGCGCTGGTGAGTAGACGTATGAGCCAGAGCGACTCTCAGGGTACCCCGCAGTGCGTCTCCTGTGGGATCCAGGTGTCCGGCATGAACGCCGCGCGGTTCTCCTGTCCGGACTGCGGCGCCACCATCTACCGGTGCTCGAAGTGCCGGAAGCAGAGCAACCTCTACGAGTGCCACGACTGCGGCTTCCGGGGGCCGTAAGATGGGCGACGTCGCCGCCAAGATCAAGGTCATGCCGAACAGCCCCGAGGTCGACCTCGACGACCTCCAGGACCGTCTGGAAGAGGTCCTCCCCGAGGGCGCGAAGATCCGCGGCTTCGAGCGCGACGACGTCGCGTTCGGGCTGGTCGCGCTCCTCCCGACCGTCATCGTCCCCGACGGCGCGGGCGGCACGGAAGCCGTCGAGGAGGCGTTCTCGCAGGTCGAGAAGGTCGAATCCGTCGCGGTCGAGAACGTCGGTCGCCTGTAGAGCGCCGACGCTAGCGCGTCGCCGTCAGCGACGCTCGCGGTCCGATTCTGCGGCTTCGTTCGTCTCGGAGAGCGGCCGCTCCGGCGTTCGCGACCGGCCCGTCGCCGTGACGCTGCCGTCGGCCGGCTACCGGCCCGACTCGTAGAACTCCTCGCGGTACACGCGCCCGAAAGCGTTGCGGCGCAGGGTGCTGGCCGCCGCGTCCGGCTCCTCCTGATACGTGGCCGCGATCACCGCATCCGCGAAGGGGACCGGATGCCAGACGACGTTGTCGACGTTGTCGGAGCCGATCCGCACCACGTCCTCGTCGTCGAACTCGCTGGCCGCGAGCCACTCGTCGAACTCGTCGCCCTCACCGACGTGGACCGCGAGCAGTTCGGCGAACGTCGCGTCGCGGGCGGTCCGGATCACCTCGGGCGTGACGCGCTCGTCGTACTCGTCGGCGTCGAACGACATCGCCTTCGTCGCCTCGCGGACGACCACCTGCGCGACGGGCCCGACCTCCTCGTACCGTTCGAGCGCGTCGGCGCGGGTCTCCGGGGCGAACGTGCCTCTGGTCTCCATGCCTGGAGTTGGCCGAGGGGCGGGAAGGGCGTTCCGCTACGAGTCGGGGGCGTCGGCGTCGTCCGCTTCGTCTTCCGCGCCCGCGTCGCCGTCGTCCGCGGCCCCCTCCCGGGTCAGCTCGCGCGCTTCGCGGAGCGCCTCGGCGACGGTCGGGTCGTCGACCGCGTCGGGGTCCGGGACGCCCGCGTCGGGGGCGGGATCCGGGTCGGCGCCGTGGTCGTGAGCGGAGCCGCGACCGTGGTCGTGGCCGTGGTCCGAGGAGGCCGCCTCTCCGCCCGAGCCCATCCCCACGTCCGGGCGGCCGCGCGGGACGGTGTCCTCGAACACCTCGTCGTACTCGGCGTCCTCGGCGTGCGGCGTCACCTCGGCGGCGAGCGCCGTCGGTTCCCGCTCGCTCCAGTCGTCGACGCGCTCGTCGAGCCACGACTCGTGGTCGCCGCCGTGGAGCATCGCCGTGAACGCGAGGTGGTGCGCGAGGTGTTCGCCGTCGCGCTGCGGCGTGTCGCAGACCGGGCACGCGTATCCCATGTCGAGCGGTGGTAGGCGAGTGGGGTGTAAAGTCGCGTCGGACGTGCGCTCTCTTCCGGGCGACGGGTCCTGCCGGGCCTCGCGCGCGTTCGGCGCCGACGGGACGATTTTTTGCGGTCGCGCCCGAACGGGGCGGTATGCGAGAGCGACGGGCCCTCGAAGCCCTCATCGGGACGTACGTCGCGACGGTCGCGACGCCCGCCCTCGCGCTGTCGGGCCGGTCGCCCGCGCTGAGTGTGACACGGATTCCCGCGCTCGCCGCGGCCGGCGCCGTCGTCGCCGTCGTCGTCGCGGTCGCCGCTCGGCGGATCGACGACATCGCGGGCGCCGCCGCGACGCTACCCGTGGCGGTCGCCTCGGTCGTCCCGGCGCTCGCCTACCTACCGTACATGGTCTTGGCGACGACTCCCGGGTCCGCCGCGGCGCGCGTCGCCGCGGTCGGGCTCCTCGCCGTGCTCCCCGGGATCGGCGTTCCGGTGGGCGGCGCGGTCCTTCGGAGCCGGCGCGTCCGCGAGGCCGCGACGGAGGTGGCGGTCGTCACCGTCGGCGGGACCGACGACGAGGGGCGGGACTGGCCGGTCCTCGCCGGCGGCGCGGTCCTCGCCGGCTCGCTCGTGGCCGTCGCCGCGTTCCTCGCGGTGACGGTCGACGGCGGCTTCGAAGCGGTCTGGCCGGCGTTCGGCGGCGTCTCGACGACGTTCCTCCTCCTCTTCGGAGACGACGGTTCGGAGGTGGCCGTGACCGACGAGGGGCTCCGCGTCGACCGGGCGGTCACGGGCTGGGACGACCTCGACGGGTACCGGGTGACCGACGAGCGGATCGAACTCGTCCGCTCGCGGTGGTACCTCCCCGCCCGGACCTTCGAGCGGGAACGGATCAGCGACGAGGACGCGCTCCTCGAAGGGCTCGGCGAGTTCCTGCCGCGCCTCGATCGGCACGGACGCGTCGAGGCGGGACCGACACGGTAACGCGTCGAGGCGGGACCGCGCCGCGGGGTCGGCACGGTAACGCGTCGAGGCGGGGCCGCGCCGCGGAGTCGGCGCGGGGCCGGCTCCTCGCGGGCGCGCCGCTCAGACGGCCGCCGTCACCGGCGACGCTGACGCTACGATAACAGCAACTTTATCACTCGCACGGGGCGAAATTCGCATAAGACTACTCCGTTAGGAGGTTCAACAGTGACTGAAGCCAACACACAACCGGAGGTGAACATCGGTCTCGTCGGTCACGTCGACCACGGGAAGACCACGCTGGTACAGGCGTTGTCCGGCTCGTGGACCGACCAGCACAGCGAGGAGATGAAACGCGGCATCTCGATCCGGCTGGGGTACGCGGACGCGACGTTCCGCCGCTGTCCCGGCGTCGACGAGCCCGAGTGTTACACCGTCGACGAGGAGTGCGAGGACGGCTCCGCGAGCGAGCCGGTCCGCACGGTGTCGTTCGTCGACGCGCCCGGCCACGAGACGCTGATGGCGACGATGCTCTCGGGCGCCTCGATCATGGACGGGGCGGTCCTCGTCGTGAGCGCGACCGAGGACGTCCCGCAGGCCCAGACGGAAGAACACCTGATGGCGCTCGATCTCATCGGGATCGAGAACATCGTCATCGCGCAGAACAAGGTCGACCTGGTCGACCGCGACCGCGCCGTCGACAACTACGAGCAGATCCGGGAGTTCGTCGAGGGCACCGTCGCGGAGGACGCGCCGATCGTCCCCGTGTCGGCCCAACAGGAGGTCAACATGGACCTCCTCATCGACGCGGTCGAGTCCGAGATCCCGACCCCGGACCGCGACCCGGACGAGAGCGCCCGGATGTACGCGGCCCGCTCGTTCGACATCAACCGTCCGGGCGCGAGCGCCGAGGACCTCAAGGGCGGCGTCGTCGGCGGCTCGCTGGTCCGCGGCGAGCTGTCGGTCGGCGACGGGCTGGAGATCCGACCGGGGCGCGAGGTCGACGAGGAGGGCCAGACCGAGTGGCGGCCGCTGGAGACGACCGTCCGGTCGCTCCAGGCCGGCAGCAACGACGTCGAGACCGCCCGCCCCGGCGGACTCTTGGGCGTCGGAACGGGGCTCGACCCGAGCCTGACGAAGGGCGACGCCCTCGCCGGCCAGGTCGCCGGCGAACCGGGGACGCTCCCGCCGACCCGCGAGGAGTTCGAGATGACGGTCGACCTCCTCGACCGCGTCGTCGGCAAGGAGGACGACGAGAGCGGCGAGAGCGACATCGAGGAGATCAGCACCGGAGAGCCCCTGATGCTCACGGTCGGCACGGCGACGACGGTCGGCGCCGTGACGAGCGCGCGCGACGGCGAGTGCGAAGTGAGCCTCAAACGGCCGGTCTGCGCGGAGGCGGGCGCCCAGATCGCGATCAACCGGCGCGTCGGCGCGCGCTGGCGACTCATCGGCGTCGGGACGCTGACGTAGCGTGGCCGACGACGCCCGCGCGGACCGTCCGGAGTCGAGCCCCGCGGGCGACGCGCGCGCCGAGGGCCTCGCGGGAGACGGCTCCGAGGGAATTCCGGTCATCGCGCTCGACGCGAGCGCCCTGATGGCCCCGGTCGAGGCCGATCTCCGACTGTTCGAGGAGTTGGATCGGCTCCTCGGGGGCTACGAAGTCGTCGTTCCGGCGGCGGTGATCGCGGAACTCGACGGCCTCCAGGGCGGCAACGGCGCGGCGGCGACCGCCGCGAGCGTGGGCGCGGACCTCGCGGAGCGGGCGGAGACGGTGGCAACGAACGAATCGTACGCCGACGACGCGCTCGTCGCCCTGGCCGCGGCCGGCCGGGTCGACGGCGTCGTCACGGTCGACGGACCCCTCGCGAACCGGGTGCTGGCCGCGGACGCACCAGTAATCGGTTTAAGGGGTCGGAACACACTGGCGATAACGGAACCCTAGCGGCCGCGGACAACCAACAACATGTACAAACGAGTTCGACTCAAGGACACGGTCGAGGTCCCGCCGAAGCACCTGGCGGACGTCACCGACGAGCGGGTGAAAGCGCTGCTTCAAGACAAGCTGGAAGGACGGATGGACGAGGACGTCGGCAGCGTCGTGAGCGTCATCGAGGTTCACGACATCGGCGATGGCGCGGTGTTACACAACCGCCCCGGCGTCTACTACGAGGCGGAGTTCGACGCGCTCACCTACGACCCCGACATGCAGGAGGTCGCGGACGGCACCGTCGTCGAGACGGTGGAGTTCGGGGCCTTCGTCGGGATCGGCCCGGTGGACGGGCTGCTCCACGTCTCGCAGATCACCGACGAGTACCTCACGTTCGACGGCGCGAACCAGCAGCTCGCCTCGTCGGACTCGGACAAGACGCTCGGCGTCGACGACGCCGTGCGCGTCCGCGTCGTCACCAAGAGCATCGACGAGCGCAACCCGCGCGACTCGAAGATCGGGCTCACGGCGAAACAGCCGGGCCTCGGCAAACACGACTGGCTCGAGGGGCAGCGGAAACACCGCGAACAGACCGGTGAGGAGGCCGACTGATGGCCGAGGACCGCCTGGCGTGTCGCGAGTGTCACCACGTCAACGACCCGGACGCCCAGACCTGCGCGCTCTGCGGGTCGTCGTCGCTGACGGAGGACTGGGCGGGCTACGTCATCATCACCAAGCCCGCGGACAGCCAGATCGCCGAGGAGATGAACGTCTCCGAGGCGGGCGCGTACGCGCTCAAGGTCCGGTAACCCACGCGGCGACGCCGGAGGAACCGATGACCGACGCACCTGACCCGCTTGTCACGCTGCCCGAATCGCTGCGCGACGCATTCAAGGAGCCGCTGGGACCGGTGACGACGGACGCCGCCGCCCTTCTAGATGGCGTCGACGAGACCCGCGAGCGACACGGCTCGCCGGAGGAGGGGCCCCCACAGCTGATCGCGGTCGGCGACGTGGTCACCTACCACCTCCGGGAGGCCGGTCGCGTCCCGGACGTCGCGCTGGTCGACGGGAAGACGGAGCGCGAGGCGGTTCGCGAGGAGATCGAGACCGCGCTCGCGGCCACGGAGGAGCGGCGCATTCCCGTCGGGAACCCGGCTGCCGCGCTGTCGGCGGCGCTGCTCGGCGCGCTCGCCGAGGCGCTCGCGACGGACGAGCCGGTGACGATCGAGGTGGCCGGCGAGGAGGACCTGGCGGCGCTGCCGGCGATGCTGGCGGCGCCGCTCGGGTCGACGGTCGTCTACGGCCAGCCCGGCGAGGGGATGGTCCGGGTCGCGGTCACGTCCGAGGCCCGTCGGCGGGCGCGGGACCTGTTCGAGGGGCTGGCAGGCGACACGGCGGCCGCGTACGACGTTCTCGGCGTCGACCCGGACGGGTTCGACGACGGCGACGGGGGGTAGGGGACGGCCGGTCGGCGTCACTCGCGGTCGACGGCGACGACGGTCGCCGCGAGGACGGCGAGCCCGGCCACCAGCCCGACCCCGGTCACCAGCCGCGGCGTCACCGGGACCGTCGAGACGGAGAGGTACGGCTCGACGCCGCTGCGCCGGAGCCCGGCGAGCGCCTCGACGCCCCAGTGCCCACTCGCCAGCAGGGCGAGGCCGACGCCGACACCGAGGCCGCCGGTGACGAACCCGACCCCCGTGAGCGCGTCCTCCATCGCGAGGAACGACCAGACCGCGTCGTCCGTCGGCTCGGGGCCGCGCGCGAGGCGCCGGTGGAGCGCGACGAGCCCGAGGCCGGCGAGGCCGGCCGCGACGGTGCCGGCGAGCGCGACGGCCGCGACGCCGAGAGAGGTCGTGACCGGCGGCCCCGCGAAGTTCGCCTCCCGGACGGCCGCGGGGAGGGTCGCGACGACCGGGGCGGCGAGCGAGCCGAGGAGCGCCAGCGCGCCGCAGATCCGAGCCTTTCGGAGCGGCGGCATCGGGACGATGACGTTGGCCGACCTGGTGAGCTCGTACTCCGAGCGCTCGGTCGGGTCGAATCGGGGGTCGTCGGACATCCACGTCGTAACGCAACCCACGGCCCGGAGAAGTGAAACCCTGACGCCGAACGGGGCGTTCGGTCGACGGTCGGCGGACGGTTCGGCGGCGACACCCCCGCTTCGAAATCCTTTTACAGCTTTCGGGGGGATATACGCCCAACTGAACCATGGACGTCGATATCATCTCCGAGGACGAGAACCCGATGTTGCACCGAACGGACATCCGTTTCGAGACGACGCACGAGGAGGCCACTCCCTCGCGGCTGTCGGTCCGCGACTCGCTGGCGGCCAAGCTCGACAAGGACTCCGAGGAGGTCGTCGTCCACGAGCTCGACACGAAGTTCGGGATGCGCAAGACGGTCGGCTACGCGAAGGTGTACGACTCGGCCGCCGACGCGCTGGACGTCGAGCAGGACCACATGCTCGAACGCAACAAGATCGGCGACGAGGCCGACGCGGACGCCGAAGAGGCCTAACGCCGCCGGATGCGCGTTCTCGGCATCGAGGGTACCGCGTGGTGCGCGAGCGCCGCGCTGTACGACGCCGAGACCGACGCAGTTCTCATCGAATCCGACCCATACGAACCGGACAGCGGCGGCATTCACCCGCGAGAGGCCGCCGAACACATGTCGGAGGCGATCCCCGAAGTCGTCGACGACGTGTTGACCGCGGCCGAGGCGGAATACGGCCCGAACGCGGTCGACGCGGTCGCCTTCTCTCGCGGCCCGGGACTCGGGCCCTGCCTCCGAATCGTCGGGACAGCGGCGCGGGCACTCGCCGGGACGCTGTCGGTGCCGCTCGTCGGCGTCAACCACATGGTGGCGCACTTAGAGATCGGTCGCCACCGCTCCGGCTTCGACAACCCCGTGTGTCTGAACGCCTCGGGGGCGAACGCGCACCTGCTCGGCTACCACGACGGTCGATACCGCGTGCTCGGTGAGACGATGGACGCCGGCGTGGGCAACGCGCTCGATAAGTTCACCCGCCACGTCGGGTGGAGCCACCCCGGCGGACCGAAGGTGGAGGCGGCGGCCGCGGAGTTCGCGGCGGCCGCGGGCGGACGCGGGGACGGGAGCAGAGACGGGGACGGAGACGGGAGCAGAGACGGGGACGGGAACGGAAATTCCGGCTCGGTCGCCGCCGCCGACCTCCTCGATCTGCCGTACGTCGTCAAGGGGATGGACTTCTCCTTTTCCGGAATCAGCTCGGCCGCCAACGACGCCGCGGACGACGGCGTCCCCGTCGAGGAGATCTGCTTTTCGCTCCAAGAACACGTCTTCGCGATGCTCACGGAGGTGTCGGAGCGCGCGCTGTCGCTGACGGGCGCCGACGAACTCGTGTTGGGCGGCGGCGTCGCGCAGAACGACCGGCTCCGCGAGATGCTGGCCGCGATGTGCGAGGCCCGCGGCGCCGAATTCCACGCGCCGGAGCCGCGCTTCCTCCGCGACAACGCCGGCATGATCGCCGTGTTGGGCGCGAAGATGGCCGCTTCCGGAGACACGATCCCGATCGCGGAGTCGAGGGTCGACCCGGACTTCCGGCCGGATCAGGTGCCGGTGACGTGGCGGTCGGGCGAGTCGGTGGCACGGGAACGCGGGGGGAGCGAACCGGACGGTGCCGAGCGCGACCCGGAGGCGGACCGCCGCGGCGCGGAGGCGACCGTCACGGTCACCGGGACCGGCGACGAGCGCCGCGTGATCAAGCGGCGCGTGGAGAAGGCGTACCGACACCCGGAACTGGACCGGACGCTCAGGCGCGACCGGACCGTCGCGGAGGCGCGGCTGACGAGCGAGGCGCGGCGCGCGGGGGTCCCGACCCCGCTCGTGTACGACGTCGACCTCTCAGACGCGACGCTGACCCTCGGGTACGTCGGGGAGCGCGACCTCGCGGCCGCCCTCGACGAGCGCCCGATCGAGGCGGTCGGCCGCTACCTCGCACGGCTTCACGGCGCCGGGATCGTCCACGGCGACCCGACCACTCGGAACGTGCGGGTGTCGCCCGGCGGCGAGAAGGTGGGGCGGTCCGTGGGAGGGCCGGAGGCGACGCCGGAGACGTACCTCATCGACTTCGGGCTCGGCTACCACACCGGGCACGTCGAGGACCACGCGATGGACCTCCACGTGTTCGAGGGGTCGATCCGAGCGACCGCGACCGATCCGGAGCCGCTGATAGCGGCGTTCGAGGCCGGATACGACGCGGCCGGCGACGGCGAGGTCCTCGACCGGCTTCGAGACGTGGCGGACCGCGGTCGCTATCGCTGACGACGGTCGCGGTCGACGACGGCAGTCGGGCTCCGCGGCGAAATCGGAGAGCGATTGCGCCACGATTTATGGTGCCGGCGGACAGAGGAACGGGTATGGCAGACAAACCGTCGTCCGGAGAGATCCTCGGGGTTCCGTACAACTTCGAGCGTCCGAGCCTCGGGCGGCTGCTTTCGTCGTACTGGCAGCCCGACAAGGGAATGCTCGTCGAGAAGCCGTTCGGCATCGGCTACACCCTGAACCTCGCCAACTGGCGGTCGTGGATCGTCCTCGCGGTCGCGGGCGGGCTCTACTACCAGCAGCAGTCCGCCAGGGGCGCCCCGGCCGGCGACGCCGACGAGGAGGCCACGGAGGACGACGACGGCCCCGTCGAAGTGATCGTCGACGACGACTGACGGCGCCGGCGACCGGGCCGGAATCCGTGGGCCGTGATAGCACGGGAACCGAGTTTCAGCGGTGATTCCTCGTCGGTTTCTTTTAAATATCAGAAGTACATACGTCCGGTAATGGAAGTCCAGTTCGAGTGCTCGTGTTCGGAGGAGATCTCCGAGTTCACCCGCGGCGAGACCAGCCGCGGGGTCCACGTCGAATGCGGGAACTGCGGCGCGGTGTACGCCGTGACGATCACCGAGTTGGACTAGCCGGCTGGCCCGCCGACTCGAACCGGAGGCGGACCGTGGTGCCGTCGTCGTCCGTCTCGAACCGGACGGTGCCGCCCTGCGTCTCACACATCCACTTGACGAGCCACAGCCCGATGCTGCTCGCGTGCGAGAGCGGCGTCTCCTCTTCGGCCTGTAACACCGCGCGCTCGTCCGGCGGGATCCCCGGTCCGTTGTCGGTGACCTCCAGACAGGTGGTCGTTCCGTTCTCGCGGATCGTCGCCTCCACGCGGCGGGTCGAACCGTCGTTGTGGGTGACCGCGTTCTCGAACACCTCGCGGATCGGGAACTCCACGGAGTCGTCCGCACGGATCCACGCCTCCGAGGGCGTCTCGACGGTGACCGCGGCGCCCTCGGCGTCGACGACCCCGATCGCCTCGTGGACCGCGGCGACGAGGTCGACGTGACCGTCCGGACGCTCGGGCGACGCGTCCTCGATCACCCGGAGTTTCTCGCTGATGGCGACGACGTCGTCGGTGGTCTCCCGGATCGTCTCCAGGCACTGTCGGCTCCGCTCGTCGTCGACCCGATCGGACAGCAGGTCGGTGTACCCCTGAATCACGTTGAGGTCGTTGCGGACGTTGTGCCGGAACACGCGGCTCAACACCTGGAGCTGCTGGTTGGAGGTTTCGAGGTCCCGTCGAGCGGTCTCCGCCCGGTTCCGGTGGTGCGTGACCGCGCCGTAAAGCAGTCCGCCGGAGCCGGCGACGAGCAGCCAGTCACTGACGAGACGCGTCGGGGTCCAGACGGCCGCGGATCCGCCCGCGGACGCGACGGCGAAGTCGATGCCCACCGCGAGCAGCGCCCCGACGAGGACGTACACCGCCGTGATCGCTGCCGCCGACCGTCCGTAGAGGTGTTCCGAGATATCCTTCATTTATATTTAACTCAACATCCGACGGATTTTCCTCTCGCTGAACACCTCGACGGCCGATGGCTTAAATTTTGACCGCCGGACTCCGCTGGAGCGCCGATGTCGGACTCACCACGAGGCGCAGTCGGCACAGACGAAGTCGTCGCCGTCGCGCCAGCGACGCTCGACCCGCTGACCGCACTCGGCACACGCCGCGCCGTCGCCGTGCCACGTCGAGGTGGCGGTCGCGGGCTCGACTTCGTCGGAATCGTCGGGACCGGACTCCGTGGTATCGCCGTCAGCGCCGACCGACCCGTCCGTCGGCGCCTCGCCGCTGGCGTCGTCCGCCTCGGCGAAGTCGTCGAGGGAACGGTCCTCCGGCATCTACGCCTCCCGGCGGAGCCGGTCGACGACGTAGTCGCGCTCCAGTTCGCCGAGGAACTCCCCGAGCCGCGGCCCCTGCGTGTCGTCGAAGAACAGCCGGTAGCCCGCCGCGAAGAACTCGCTCACCTCGACGTCGTGGTCGCGGGCGGTCTCGTACATCGCCCCCTGAATCGCCTCGCCGTCGTGGCCCGCGGCGACGAACTCCGCGAGGTCGTCGAGCGCGGCCGCGACCTCGTCGTCGAACTCGACCGCCGGGAGGTCGGTCTGAAGGCGGTAGTCGTACTCGTTTTCGGTCCGCTCGGCCCAGTTTCGAGCCTGGTCCACGCGGGCGAGCGCGGCGTCGACCGCCTCGGGGGAGGCGTCCTCGGGGATGTGCCCCTCGTCGCGGGCGAGCCGCTCGCGGAAGTCGGGGTCGTCGACCATGCCGAGGACCGCCGCGAACGTGTACGGGAGCCGGATCGGCTTCTCGGTCGGCGGGTCGTCCGCGCGCCCGACGACGAACGGGTAGGCGCGCTCGGCGAAGGCGGTGAGGTCCGGGTCGTCGACCTCGCCGAAGTAGGCGCGCTCGAACCGGTCGAACCGGTCGACCAACTGGTCGAGCCGCCCGATATCGAGGTCGCGGGCCTTCTTCGGGTGGAGCGCGAAGAAGTAGCGCAACACCGCGGGCTCGAGCAGCTCTAACAGCTCCTGCACCGTGACGACGTTCCCCTCGGAGGAGGAGAACGCCTCGCCGTTGAGCGTGAACCACTCGTACACCATCGGCACGGGCGGCTCCTCGCCGAAGACGTTCCGCGCGACGTCGACGCCCGAGGGCCACGACCCCTCCGCGTGGTCCTTCCCGAACGGCTCGAAATCGACCCCGAGGACGCCCCACTGGGCGGGCCACTCCAGCCGCCACGGGAGCTTCCCCTCGCGGAACGTCGCGGTGCCCTCGTGGCCGCAGCCCTCGATGGTGTTGCCGCCGGCGTCCATGTCGGTACAGACGTAGTCGACGGTCTCGCTTTCGAGGTCGATCCCCGTCACCGTCTCCGTAATCTTCCCGCACGCCTCACAGACCGGGTTGAAGGGGACGTACTCGTCGTCGACCTTGTCCTGATACGGCGAGAGCACGTCCCGGACGCGGTCGAGGTCACCGAGGACCGTCCGGACCGCGTCGTCGAACGCGCCGTCGGCGTACAGGTCGGTGTTCGAGAGCATCTCGACCGGGACGTTCAGGCGGTCGGCGTCGGCCTTCAGCAGCCCCGCGAAGTGGGCCGCGTACGACTCCGCCTCCCCGAACGGGTCCGGAATCGACGTGTACGGCACCCCGAGGTTGCGGCCGAGCGCGCCCGCGTCGACCTCGCCGAGCCCGACGATCTCGCCGTCCGCGTTCGCCAGCTTCCGCGGCACCTTCCGCAGGGGATCCTTGTCGTCGGAAGTGAACACCTGCCGGACCTCGCGGCCCCGATCGCGGAGCACCTCGGCGACGAAGTAGCCGCGCATGATCTCGTTGAAGTTGCCGAGGTGAGCGACGCCGGAGGGGGAGACGCCGCCCTTGATCACGATCGGTTCCTCGGGGTCGCGCGCCTCGATCTCGTCGGCGACCACGTCCGCCCAGAAGGCGTGGAACGCCTCCGCGGACCCGTCGGCCGCCTCCTCCCGGTCGTCGGACGCGCCCTCGCCCCCGCCGGTCGGTCCATCCCCGAGCGCGGACTGCTCGGAGAGGATGTGCGGGGAGTCGGCGGCGGGCGCGTCGTCAGTCCCGGACTCGGTCGGCTCGTCGGCCGCGCCGTCCGCGCTCATCGCTCCCCCGCCCAGTCGCTCGGTTCGTCACCGTCGATCGGGACCACGTCGGTCCCCGTGTGGTCGCCGCGCAACACGGCGTCGACGACGGCGGTCGGGTCGGTCCCGTCGAGGACGATCGAGCGTATTCCGGCCCGGTCGATCAGCTTCGCCGCGAGCAGGTCGACTGGCGCGGACGCGCCGGCGTCGCGGCTCATCGGGAGGACGACCTCGACGAGTTCGGCCGGCGACAGCGACGCGAACTGGGTCGCGTCGGGGTCGGCGTTGGGGTCGGCGTCGTACACGCCGTCGGCGCTCGTGGCGTAGACGAGCAGGTCGGCGTCGACCGACTCGGCGAAGGCGGCCGCGACCGCGTCGGTGGTCTGTCCCGGCGTCACCCCGCCCATGACCGCTACCTCGTCGCGGCGGAGGGCGGCCGCCGCCTCCTCGTAGTCGGTCGCGGGCGCGAGGCTCGCGTGGTCGCCGAGCGCGGCGATCAGGAGCCGGGCGTTGAGCCGGGTCGTCCCGATGCCGAGCCGGTCGAGCTCGACCTCGTTGGCCCCGATGTCGCGGGCCGTCTGGATGTACTCGCGGGCGACGCCGCCGCCGCCGACGACGACCCCGACCTCGCAGCCGGCGGCGGCCAGCCGTTCGATCGCCTCGGCGTACGCGGCCACGCGCTCGGGGTCGAGGTCCGGCGCGAGCACGCTCCCGCCCACGGAAACGACGACTCTCATTGCCGACGAGTATCCCTGTCGCGGTCTTAAGGATTGTCAAGCCCGGCCGCGACCGAGCCGGCGCCGGGACGCCGATCGGGGACGACGGGCCGACCGGGAAACGCCTAAGCCCGTCGCGCCCCGCCCTCGGGTATGCGACCGATATCGATCGTCGGCGACGGGGCCCCGGAGCTGGCTCGCCGGCTCGCGGCGCGGCTCGACGGCCGGGTCGCCGTCGTCGAGCGGGAGGGCGGTTCGGGCCGGGAGGCTCGGAGCGAGCCGGACGGGAGCGACCCGGCCGCCGACGGCGGGGTCGTCGACGGCGGAGTCACCGACCCCGTACAGCGACCGGACGCCGACACCGAACTCGCGTTCGACGCGGACAGGAACTGGAGCGGCCGAGGGAGCGTCGACGGCTTCGACGACCTGCTCGACGGACTCGCGCCGGATCACGACTATCTGCTAGCCGTCGGGGAGTCGCGACTGCGCGTGTCGGCGGTCCTCCTCGGCGCCGATCCGGATCCCGAAAGCGTACCGGGAACGGTCCTCGCGACCGCGGAACACCCGGACGCGGTCGACCTCGACGACCTCGTCGTCGACCTCGACGCGGCGGAGCCGTGGATCACCCGCGAGACGCTGGTGGACCGCGTCGAGGCGTCTGCGGACGCGGACCGGTCGGGTGCGATCGCGACGTTCACCGGGCGCGTGCGCGCCCGCGACGCCCCGGACGACGACCGGACGACGCACCTCGCGTTCGAGAAGTACGAGGGAGTCGCCGCGGAGCGGATGGACGCCATCGCGGAGGAGCTCGCGGGGCGCGACGGCGTCTTCGACGTGCGGATGCACCACCGCACCGGCGTGATCGAGGCGGGCGAGGACATCGTGTTCGTCGTCGTCCTCGCCGGGCACCGCCGGGAGGCGTTCCGGACGGTCGAGGACGGGATCGACCGCCTGAAAGACGAGGTGCCGATATTCAAGAAGGAGGCGACGGAGTCGGAGACGTTCTGGGTCCACCGCCGGGACTGAACGGCCCGCGGAGAGAGTCCGAGTCGGTGCGCCGCGGAGATTCGAGACCCGGATCGCGACCGCGGACGGCCCGACGCGAGGGGCGCGCCGGCGCTCCGAGGCGGTGTTAATCGGGATATTTTGCCGCTAATCGTCCGACGAGCGCGGCGGGGACGGGTTACTCGCGTACCGAGTTATCGGCGGCAGAAACGCCCTCAGATTCGATTATAAAATATCTACGACGTTTTGAAATCGTTGTAAAGAGTCCGTCAGACACGTTTTAGCTCGGTAGGATCAGTGAAACGCCCTGAAACCCCCTGAACGTCGCCCAACGGTGTTACCTTTATAACATCCTCCGGCAGCAAGCGTGGGGTGTACATGAGCGCGACAGCGAATCCCTCCACGAACGCGAGCGCGAACGACGACCGCAGCAAGGAAGAGCGGCTGAAGCAGTACCTGCTCGACCGGGCGCAGGACGGTGAGATGTACTTCAAGGGGAAGTTCATCTCGGAGGACGTCGACCTCTCGCCGAAGGAGATCGGCGCCCTGATGGTGAAGCTCCGCGACTCCGCGACGGAGCTCACCGTCGAGAAGTGGTCGTACACGGGCGCGACGACCTGGCGCGTCGAGCCCGCCTGAGGGCCCCGTTCCGCCGACCGACGCTCGCAGCACCGCCCGCGACGCGCACCGCCACACCGGATCCCGCGGTTCGGTCCCCGACTCGCGCTTTCTGACCGCACACGCGTCCGCCGCCCGAGGCGAGCGAATGACCGGTCCCCCCGTTTCTCGGTTCCGGTTCGCGCACCCGCCGACGCGGGGTTTATACTCGCCGACCAGTTACGACGTGACGATGCCTGAACACGAGGACGCGGCGGCGGCCGGCGACGGCGCGCCGCGTCCGGAGCCGCTCCGGACGTTCTTCCGGATCGACGAGGTCCGTCGCGAAGACGGTCGCGTGCGGTACCGCGGCGAGTCGTACGTCCCGGAGCGAACGCTGTTACGCAAGCTGACCCCGCACTTCCGAGAGGCGGGCTACGAGGTCGACATCGAGGTCGTCGACGGCGGTCACGTCGTCGTCGCGACGCCGTTCGACCGCGGCCGCGACGGGATCCCCTGGGTGAACGTCGCCATGTTCGCGGCCACCGTGCTGTCGACGCTGTTCGTCGGCGCGTACGGCTGGTACTACGTCCCGCTCGCGGAGATCCAGTCGAACCCGCTGGCGCTGCTCCGGGCGTGGCCGTTCACCGCCGCCGTCCTCGGGGTCCTAATGACCCACGAGCTCGGCCACTACGCCGCCGGGCGCTACCACGGCGTCCCCGTCTCGCTGCCGTACGTCATCCCCTTCATCTTCCCGTTCGGCACGCTCGGTGCGGTGATCCGGATCCGGGGGCGAATGCCCTCGCGGAAGGTCCTCTTCGACATCGGCGCCGCGGGGCCGATCGCGGGACTGATCGCGACGCTCGTCGTGACCGCGATCGGGCTCTCGCTCGACCCGATCCGGGTGCCCGCGGAACTGGCGAACGCGTCCGGGACGATGATCCGTTTCAACAATCCGCCGCTCTTGGACCTCATCGCCCGGGTTCTCGGCGAGCGAACGAGCTACGGCGACTCGGCGCTCACCGCCCACCCGGTCGTGATCGGCGGGTGGGTCGGGATGTTCTTCACGCTCCTGAACCTCCTGCCGGTCGGCCAGCTCGACGGCGGCCACATGGTCCGGGCGATGCTCGGGCCGCGACAGGAGACGGTGGCGGCGCTCGTCCCCGGCGCGCTGTTCGGTATCGCCGCCTACCTCCACTTCTGGCGGGGGCTCGGCCTGAACGAGTCGGTCGGGCTGTGGGCGTTCTGGGGCGTGTTCGCGACGGTGATCGCGTACAACGGCCCGGCGAATCCGACCGACGAGGAGCGGCTGGGGCTCCCTCGGCTCGCGGTCGGCGCCGCCACGTTCGCCGTCGGGGCGCTCTGTTTCCTGCTCGTGCCGATCCAGGTCGTCGGGGCGTGACGCCGCGATGGCCGGACTCCTCTCCCGAATACGCGCGCGAGTCGAGCGCCTCGGCTTCCGGGCGCTGTACCGGCTCGCGGACCTGACGTACGCGCTCGGCGTCGCGACCCCGAAGCGGACGGTCGCGGGGACCTACTGGAGCTACGAGCCGACGAACCCCCACGGCGACGACCCCGGGCTGGCCGCGCTCGACCGGCTTCCGAACGACGCGGTGATCTTCGACGCGGGCGCTCACGCCGGCGAACACGCGATCCCGCTTGCGCGCGACACCGACCGGCGAGTGATCGCGTTCGAACCGAACGGCGAGAGCGCGGATCGGTTAGCCCGGAACGCCGAGCGAAACGGAGTCGGCAGCCGGGTCGATCTCAGGCGGGTCGGCCTCGGGGACGCGAGCGCGACGCTGACGTTCTACCGGTCGACGTTCTCGAAGTGCTCCGCGTTCGACCGCGAGTCAGCGACGAGGTGGGGCGCGAGCGTCGCGGGCACGGAGTCCGTCCCGGTCCGGCGGCTCGACGACCTCGTCGAGGGAGCCGGCGACGGGCGGTCGGACGAGGTGGACCCCGTCCCGCCGCCGGACGCGTTCAAGGTCGACGTCGAGGGGCACGAGGCCGCGGCGCTCCGGGGCGCGACGGAAACGCTCGCGGCCCATCGACCGCTGCTCGTCGTGGAGGTCCACGAGGCGGGAGCGGCGGGCGGGGACTCGCCGGAGGAGACCGCGTCGGACTCCGGGCCCGCCGACCTGCGCGAGTGGCTGGACGCGCGGGGCTACGCGGTCGAGGAGGCGGACGACGTGTGGATCTGCCGGCCGCGGGACGGCGTGCCCCCCGAGGCGTGAGCGGCGCGCGGCCGCCCTCAGTCGTCGCGTCGCTGTTTCATGCCCTGTCGGGTGAACTGCGGCGTGGCCCGGAGCCCGCGCTTCTTCCGGAACGACCGGTACAGGGCGATAGCGAGCGGCGCGGCCAGAACGAGGACGACCGCCGCGAGCCGCCAGTCGTTCGCGAACGAGTAGAGGATCGTCGCCGAGAGGACGCCGACCGCGAGCAGCACCGAGTAGGCGATCCGCATCGCCAGCTTCTCTAAGACCTTCGTCTCGTCCTCCAACACGACGTTCACCGTCAGGTCGTCGCGGTTGGCGCGGTCGAGGAACTCGTCGGCCTTCGGTGGAACCGTGAACAGCGCCTCGGTGGTCTTCTGGACCTGTCTCCCGGCGTCCTCCGCGAGGTCGCGGGCGGTCTGTTCGTAGTACCCCTCCTCGCGGAGGTAGTCGGTCGCCGTCGAGATGAAGTCGAACTCGGGGTCGAGCGTGACGCAGACCCCCTCGACGACGGTGGCGACGCGGAGGACCAAGGCGAGGTTCGGCGGGAGCCGCAGCGGGAACTCGTAGATGGTCGACTCCACCTGCTCGATGATCTGGTTCACCTGGTACTGCTCGATGTCCTCGCCGCTGGCGTCGGCGATGGCCAGCTCCATCACGTTGCCCATCACCTCGCGGTCGGCCTCCGGCGAGAGCGTTCCCATCGAGATCAGCGTGTCGAGGATGGCGTCGATGTCCTGGCGCGCGACCGCGACGTAGAACTCGACGATCTTCTCTTGGATGAACGGGTCCACTCGGCCCGCCATCCCGAAATCGTAGAAGATCACGGTGCCGTCGTCCGCGACGGCGAGGTTTCCCGGGTGCGGGTCGGCGTGGAACACGCCGTCCTCGATGATCATCTGGAGGTACACCTCCTGAAGCGTCTCCGCGATCGCGGTCCGGTCGTGTCCCGCCTCGTCGAGCGCGTCGATGTCGCTGATCTTCGTGCCCGGCACGTACTCCATGGTGAGCACCCGGGGCCCCGAGACCGCCTCGTACGTCTCCGGGATCCGGATCCGGTCCTCGTCCGCGAAGTTGCCGCGGATCTCCTCGAGCATCGTCCGCTCGCGGTCGTAGTCCATCTCCTCGCGGATCGTCTTCGCGAACTCGTCGGCGAGGTTCTCCAGCGAGAACGCTCTGCCGGCGCCGGTGAACCGCTTGATCAGCGGGATCGACCAGCGGATCGTCCGGAGGTCGGCCTCGACGAGCGACTCGATCCCCGGGCGGCGCACCTTCACCGCGACCGGGTCGCCCTCGTACTTCGCGGTGTACACTTGGCCGAGGCTCGCGCCGCTTATCGGGTCGCGGTCGAAGTCGTCGAACGTCCGGTCGACCGGACCGAACTCGTCTTCGAGGACGGCCTTCGACTCCTCCCACGGCGCGGGCGGGACGTCGTCTTGGAGCCCCTCCAGCACGTCGATGTACGCCGGCGGGAGGATGTCGGGGCGCGTCGAGAGGATCTGGCCGAGCTTGATGAACGTCGGGCCGAGCGTGAGCAGGATGTCGAGCAGCACCGCGGCGCGCTCGCGCTGGGTCTCGACGTCGACCTCGCGGCTCCCGCCGAACAGGAAGTATCGGCGGCTGTCACGCCAGTAGGCGACGATGAGCGGCGAGAACTGCCGGAGAACGACGACGAACCGCCAGTAGGCGCGAAGGTTGACCAGCGTGACCACCCGTCAGGCGTCGCCCTCGTCGTCCGCGCCGTCGACGGGGATGGTCCGGGAGACTTCGCTCGCGCGCTTGGGCAGCGAGATCTCGAGGACGCCGCGGTCGATCTCGGCGTCGGCGCCCGCGCCGTCGGCGTCGTTCGGGATCGGGAGTTCCGCGTCGAGGAACAGCGGGCGGTCCTCGCGGACGTACTCGAACCCGTCGGGGACGGCCTTCTCGCGGCGCCCCTCGATGTCGATGCGCCCGTCCTCGACGAGCACCTCGGTCGTCTCGGGGGTCGCGCCCGGGAGGTCGACGACGAGGACGTACCCGTCGTCGGACTCGAGTAGGTCCGCAAACACCGCGTCCGGGAGATCGCGGAGCGCGTCGCGTAGGGCTGACATAACCGTTGGTAGGGTCGCCGCGGCGAAAAACCTGTGGAAAGGGCGGGTCCGGTCGGGGGACACGAGACGGTCGATCGGCCGCGGTCAGCGACGGCGGATCAGTCGTCGTCGCCGATGTCGAGGTCGAACTTCCCGAGGTCTTCGCCCTGCGATTCGCCGGGGAGGATGTCGCCCAGCCCCGCGCCGAACGCGGCCGCGGCCCAGACGACCGCGACCCTGCCGACCCGTTCGAGCGCGGTCGGGTCACCCTCGTGAAGCCGGCCCCAGAACAGCAGCATGGCCGCCGACGTGGTCAGCGAGACGAGGAGGACGCCGGCGTACCGGCGGGGGATGAGACCGAAGATCGGGTGTCTGATCGCGATCTGTCGGAAGTCAGCGAAGTAGAGGAGCCCGGCGGTCGCGAGGAAGATGAACCCGACGTGCGCGATCAGGAGGACCGGGACGCCGGCGACGGTCGTCGCCGCGAACCAGGCCGCGATCTCGAAGACGCCGCCCTCGACGAGCAGGGGGAGCGCGAACAGCACCGCGCCGACGAACGACTCCGCGAGGTCCCGCGAGGTGTACTTGGTGATCCGCTCGGCGAGCGCGCCGGTCCCGGGCATCCGCTCGACGAGCGAGATGGTCTGTCGCACCTTCTCGCGCTCGTGTCCCTCGTCGACGGTGTCGCGCAGGGCGTCGAGCTTCGCGAGCAGGTCGTCGATGTCGGGCTCCGCGGGGGGGCTTGCGGCCTCCGTCCGCCCCCCGGAGCTGTCCGCCCGACCCGTGTTCGGGTCCCGTTCGTCGCTGTCGACCATGTCCCCCGCGACGCGCGAGCGACCTAAAAGGGTACCTTCGGGACCGCCGCCGCGCGCGGAGAGGGCGGTCGACCCGGCCGCCGCGGCGGCCTACAGTCGACCGAGGAACGCCGCGAGCGCCTCGTTGAACGCGGCCGGGCGTTCGAGCATCGCGAGGTGGGCAGCGTCCGGTATCTCGGTCCACTCCCCCGCCGGGATCTCCGTCGCGAGGTACTCGTGGTACGCCGGCGGGGTGAGCCCGTCGCGCGCGCCCACGACCGCGAGCGCCGGGACCTGGACCTCGCCGAGGCGGTCGCGCACGTCGAAGCGGTGGCACGTCAGGAAGTCCCGTTCGGTGACCGCCCGCCCGCACGCGCGCATCGCCGCCGCCGAGAGCTCGACGTACTCGGCGGGCGCGTCGCGGAACAGCCGGTCCGGCTCGTGGAGCAGCGAGACCGCCCGGTCGAAGTCGGTCGCGAGCGCGTCGCGGAGCGGCTCGGCCACCGCGAGCTTCGCGCCCGTGCCCGCGAGGATGAGCCCGTCGAGCGCGAGGTCGTGCTCGAGGGCGATCCGCAACGCGACCGCGCCGCCGAGCGAGTTCCCGCAGAGGGCGGCCGCGTCCGTCGCCTCCGCGACGGCGACGACGTCGTCCGCGTACGCGTCGAGGGTCTCCGGGCCCGCGGGCGTCGCGACGTCGTCGCTGGCGCCGTGCCCGGAGAGGTCGACGGCGACGCCCGGGAACCGGTCGGCGAGCCGCGCCTGCGACTTCCAGACGTCTTTCGTGCCGCCGCTGCCGTGGACGAAACAGACCGTCGGCCCGTCACCGCCGCGGTCGAAGCGGCGGTACGCGGTCTCGCGGCCGTCGTGAGTGACCCGTTCCATACCCGACGGTTCGGCGCCGATCGGAATAAACGGCGGCGGGACCGTCGCGCGCTCGGCGGCCCGACCGACGCCGCGACTCCGACCGCGCGACGGCGGCCGAATCGCTCGAACCGCTACACTACCGTTAGGAAAGAGAATCACTCACGTCTTGCGATTTTGAGGGACAGATTTATATACTTGCGCGATTAACTCGTAGTTAGGATGAATCACATACAGACCCGATCGACTGGGGACGGCGCGCTGCTGCGCCGGTACGAGTACGACGACGCCTGGATCGTCGCCGCCGATCTCGGCGTCGACGACGAGGACGTCAGCGTCGACACCGTCGGTGAAACGGCGATCGTCGTCGTCGAGGGACCGGAAGAGCCGGTCGAATCGGAGTTCGATCTGCCCGGAACGGCCGCGTCCGCGGCCGTGAACAACGGCGTGATCACCGTGGAGGGCGAGCGATGAAGCTCACCGTCAAGCCGCTGAAACAGAAGGACGCCGGTCGGCGCCTCGCGGCGATCGACCGCGTCGCGGCCGACGAGCTCGGGCTCTCCGGCGGGGACATCGTCCGCGTCGAGGGCGCCGACGGGGCGGCGATCGCCCGCGTCTGGCCCGGCTACCCCGAGGACGACGGCACCGGCGTGATCCGGATCGACGGCCGGCTCCGTCAGGAGGCCGACGTGGGGATCGACGACCGCGTGACCGTCGAAGACGTGGACGTCTCGCGGGCGGACGCGGTCACGATCGCCTTCCCGAGCCAGCTGCGGGTGCGGGGCCAGATCGCCCCGTTCATCCGCGACAAGCTCTCCGGCCAGCCGGTGACGGAGGGACAGACCATCCGCACGTCGCTCGGCTTCGGGCTGATGGGCGGTCAGTCGCAGGCGGTCCCGATGAAGATCGCCGAGACGAGCCCCGGCGGCACGGTCGTCATCACCGACGAGACGGAGATCAGCATCTCCGAGATCTCCGCCGAGGAGATCGCCGACCGCGGCGAGGCCGCGGGCGGGACCGGCGAGGGGCCGGACGTCACCTACGAGGACATCGGCGGGCTCGACGACGAGCTCGAGCAGGTCCGCGAGATGATCGAGCTGCCGATGCGCCACCCGGAGCTGTTCAAGCGCCTCGGGATCGACCCGCCGAAGGGCGTCCTGCTCCACGGCCCGCCGGGCACGGGGAAGACGCTGATCGCGAAGGCGGTCGCCAACGAGATCGACGCGAACTTCCACACGATCTCCGGCCCGGAGATCATGTCGAAGTACTACGGCGAGAGCGAAGAGCAGCTCCGCGAGGTGTTCGAGGAGGCGTCCGAGGAGTCGCCGTCGATCATTTTCATGGACGAGCTGGACTCCATCGCGCCCAAGCGCGAGGAGGCCGGCGGCGACGTTGAACGCCGCGTCGTGGCCCAGCTCCTCTCGCTGATGGACGGGCTCGAAGAGCGCGGCGAGGTCGTCGTCATCGGGGCGACGAACCGCGTCGACGCCATCGATCAGGCGCTCCGACGGGGCGGTCGCTTCGACCGCGAGATCGAGGTCGGCGTCCCCGACCGCGACGGGCGCAAGGAGATCCTCCAAGTCCACACGCGGAACATGCCGCTGACCGAGGGGGTCGACCTCGACGAGTACGCCGAGAACACCCACGGCTTCGTCGGAGCCGACCTCGAGTCGCTCGCGAAGGAGTCCGCGATGCACGCGCTGCGGCGCATCCGCCCGGAGATAGACCTCGAGAGCGACGAGATCGACGCCGACGTGTTGAACTCCATCCAGGTGACTGAGTCGGACTTCAAGGAGGCGATCAAGGGGATCGAACCCTCCGCACTCCGCGAGGTGTTCGTCGAGGTCCCCGACACCACCTGGGAGGACGTGGGCGGCCTCGAGGACACCAAAGAGCGGCTCCGCGAGACGATCCAGTGGCCGCTGGAGTACCCCGAGGTGTTCGAGGAGCTGGACATGCAGGCCGCGAAGGGCGTCCTGATGTACGGCCCGCCGGGCACGGGGAAGACCCTGCTCGCGAAGGCGGTCGCCAACGAGAGCGAGTCGAACTTCATCTCGATCAAGGGGCCGGAGCTGCTGAACAAGTACGTGGGCGAGTCCGAGAAGGGCGTCCGCGAGGTGTTCAGCAAGGCCCGCGAGAACGCGCCGACGATCGTGTTCTTCGACGAGATCGACTCGATCGCGACCGAGCGCGGCAAGAACTCCGGCGACTCCGGCGTCGGCGAGCGCGTCGTCTCCCAGCTGCTGACGGAGCTCGACGGGCTCGAGTCGCTGGAGGACGTGGTCGTCATCGCGACGACCAACCGCCCGGACCTCATCGACTCGGCGCTGCTGCGCCCCGGGCGCCTGGACCGGCACGTCCACGTGCCCGTCCCCGACGAGACGGCGCGCCGCCGGATCTTCGAGGTCCACACGCGGAACAAGCCGCTGGCCGACGACGTCGACCTCGACGCGCTGGCCCGCAAGACCGACGGGTACGTGGGCGCCGACATCGAGGCGGTCGCCCGCGAGGCGTCGATGAACGCCTCCCGGGAGTTCATCGGCAGCGTCACGCGCGAGGAGGTCGGCGAGTCCGTCGGCAACGTCCGCGTGACGATGGCGCACTTCGAGAACGCGCTGAACGAGGTGAACCCCAGCGTCACCCCCGAGACGCGCGAGCGGTACGAGGAGATAGAAAAGCAGTTCAAGCGGTCCGAGGTCGACCGCACCGAGGCCGAGCCGGGCGCCGCGTTCCAGTAAGCGGACGGCGCGGCCGAACGATTTTTTATATTAATCCGAGCGTCGACAGCAGGTAGAACGCCGCGACGAGGACGATACCGATCGTGACCAGCCGCCAGGCGAGCTTCAACACGAACTTGCCGACGACGATGATCAGCGCGACGGCGACGAGGGCCACCAACAGCTGCCCCACCTGACTGCCCAGCAGCGCGGCCTGTGCCGGCGCGACGAGCCCCGCGAGTGCGAGCGACGTTGCGGTCATATTCGGGGCCACGGCGACGCCGGGCATAAGCTTGTGGGACGAGACTGATCCCGGTTATTGATTCTTGATATGTCTGCGGCAAGAACCGCGTCGACTCCGGACGTGTGCTCGTCGAGGCGACGAGCGTAGGGCGGCTAGTGCCCGGTATCACGGGTGGAATCACCGCCCAATAACCCCCCTTCTGTTCCGGTGGGAAACCGCCTTCGTACCGCGGTTTGCTCGGTCAGAGATCAGTTTCACTCCGGTCTACCTACGCTTATGTGTACAGAGTCCGTTCTTCACCGACGTACCGGATTCAACGTCAGACGCGCCGCATCGACGTTACATAGCAGATCGGACACGTAAAGCCGGCCGGGTCCCGACATCCGAACGTACAAGGGCCCGCCTCACCAGTACACCAACACTACAGATGATCCATATTCCACGCCAACCGAGCGGGGTGGCCGCCGAATGAGCGGTGTCACCGCCGACAACCTCGAACTGCCGATCAAACGCACCACGGGCGACACCATGGAGGAGCGCCTCACGGCCAACGCCTACCACAACATCCTGCCCGCGCGCTACCTCCGGAAGAACGCGGACGGGGAGCCGATCGAAGATCCCGAGGAGCTGTTCGACCGCGTCGCGCGCAACGTCGCGCTCGCGGAGGCGGTCTTCGAGGCCGAAAAGCGGGGCGTCGAGATCACGGTCACGCCCGACCAGGTCAAGCCCGACCACCCGCGCCGAGACGAGCTCGCCGAGGAGGTCTTCGGCGCGGGGACGACGGTCGACGACGACGTCGAGACGACGCTCACCGCCCGCAACGTCAACAAGTTCGCGTACGACACGGTCGTTCCCGAACTGCCCGAGGGCGTCCGCGACCACGTCGAGACGACCACCGAGACGTTCCGCGACGGGATGGAGTCGCTTTCGTTCATGCCGAACTCCCCGACGCTGATGAACGCGGGCGACGAGCTGCAGCAGCTCTCCGCCTGCTTCGTCGACTCCCCCGACGACGACATCACCGACATCCACCAGACCGCTAAGGAGGCGGCCGAGGTGTTCCAGTCCGGCGGCGGGATGGGGTACGCGTTCTGGAAGCTCCGCCCCTACGGCGACGCCGTCGGCTCGACGGGCGGCATCGCCTCCGGCCCGATCACGTTCATGCGGACGTTCGACCAGATGTGCGAGACGATCGCGCAGGGCGGCGCGCGGCGCGGCGCCCAGATGGGCGTCATGCGCGTCTCGCACCCGGACGTGATCCAGTTCATCCACGCGAAGAACAAGGACATCTCGCTGGCGCACTCGCTGCGCCTGAACGACCCCGACGACTTCACGCACAACTCCTTCGCGGACGCGCTGGAGGAGGCGCGCGACCTCATCGACGAGGACGGGAAGGTGCCCGAACACCTCCGGAACGCGGTCGAGGGCCACCTCTCGAACTTCAACATCAGCGTCGGCGTCACCGACGACTTCATGGAGGCGCTGTACAACGACGAGGAGTTCACCTTCACGAACCCGCGCACGGAGGAGCCGCACGTCGCGACGCCGGAGACGAAGGAGATCTACGACATGTTCGGTCTCGGCGAGCATGTCGAGGTCGGCGAGGAGCTCTCGATCCCGGCGCAGGAGCTCTGGGACGACATGATCGAGGGCGCCCACGAGAACGGCGAGCCCGGCGTCATCTACCTCGAACGGGTGAACAAAGAGCACTCCTTCGACGTCGAGGAGCACCCGGACCACCGGATCCTCGCGACGAACCCCTGCGGCGAGCAGCCGTTGGAGGAGTACGAGGCCTGTAACCTCGGCCACATCAACCTCTCGACGCTGGCGTCGCAGGACGCGCCGGACTGGCGGGTCTGGTCGGACGAACACGCCGACGAGTACGACTCACAGGCGGCGGCGATCGAGGCCTTCCTCGAGGAGGCGATCGACTTCGAGGAGTTCGACGAGCGGATCGAGTACGGCACGCGCTTCCTCGAGAACGTCGTGACGATGTCGGACTTCCCGGTCGACAAGATCGAAGAGAAGGTCCGCGACATGCGGAAGATCGGGCTGGGGGTCATGGGGCTCGCGCAGCTGTACATCCAGCTCGGGATCCAGTACGGCACCGAGCCGGGCCACGAGGTCGCCCGCCAGCTGATGACCCACATCAACCACGCGTCGAAACAGACCTCCCACGAGCTCGCGACGGAGCGCGGGACGTTCAACGACTGGGAGGACTCGAAGTACGCGAACCCCACCGAGTACCGCGACTGGTTCGAGCACTACACCGGCCTCGACGCCGACGAGTGGGCGGACGGCTTCCCGGTCCGCAACCACAACACGACGACGATCGCGCCCACGGGCACGACGTCGATGATCGGGAACACGACGGGCGGCTGTGAGCCAATCTACAACGTCGCCTTCTACAAGAACGTCTCCGACGACGTCCAGGGCGACGAGATGCTCGTCGAGTTCGACGACTACTTCCTGCGCACCTTAGAGGCGAACGACGTCGACGTCGACGCCGTCAAACAGGAGGCCCAAGAGCAGATGGCGCAAAACGAGTTCGACGGCGTGGACGGGTTAGAGACGGTCCCGGAGGCCATCGGCGAGCTGTTCGTCGTCACCGGCGACCTCTCGGGCAAGCAGCACGCGGCGGTCCAGTGCGCCTGCCAGGAGGGCGTCGACTCCGCCATCTCGAAGACGTGTAACTTCCCGAACGACGCCACCGCCGAGGAGATGGAAGAGGTGTACCGCTACATCTACGACCACGGCGGCAAGGGCGTCACCGTCTACCGCGACGGCACCCGCTCGAAGCAGGTGCTCACGACCCGCGCGAAGAACACGGAGTTCGCCGACGAGAGCGAGGCGGCCGAGGCGATCGTCGAGCAGATCGGCGAGGTGTTCGGCGGCATCGAGTCGTTCCTCGACAACGAGGACGTCCAGGCGGCGATCGACGCGGAGATTTCGGACCTGCTCGAAGCCAGCGAGCAGCCTCGTATCGACTACAGCGAGCGCAGTCCCCGCCCCGACTCTCTGAACGGCGTCACACAGCGCGTCGAGACGGGCTACGGAAAGCTGTACGTCACGATCAACGAAGACGACAACGGCCTGCCGTTCGAGCTGTTCGCGAACATCGGTCACTCCGGCGGCTACACCAACTCCTTCACCGAGGCGCTCGCGAAGGTCATCTCGACGGCGCTCCGCTCGGGCGTCGACCCCGAGGAGATCGTCGACGAGCTACAGGGCACCCGGAGCCCGAAGGTCGCGTGGGACAAGGGCGAGCAGATCCAGTCGATCCCGGACGCGATCGGCACGGCGCTGCGCCGCTACCTCGACGACGACGTCGACAAGGGGATCCCCCAACAGCAGAGCCTCGACGACGTCGAGGAGACCGCGTCGGGCGCGAGCCGTCCGAGTCAGACCGACGGCGGCGCGGTCGACGCCGGCCCGGCGACCGACGCCCCGAGCGCGGACGGCTCCGGTCCGGCGGCGAAGGACGACGCCGCCGGCGCCGACGACTCGACGCAGGAGCTCATCGCGGCGGGCGAGTCGCCCGAGTGCCCCGACTGCGGCGGCATGAACCTCTACTACTCCGAGGGCTGCAAGACGTGCGAGTCGTGCGGCTGGTCGGAGTGTTAGACGGGTAGCGAGCGACCGACGACGCGGTTTTTTTGCGGGACGCGGATGCCGTCACGCGCGCTCATCGCTGCGTGGGAGACGGACGGACGCGCCGCTGTTCGAGTCGGAAAACTGGAGGGAGCCGCCGCGGAGAGCGACCGGCGAGTCAGTCGTCTTCGAGCGCCTGCGCGATGCGCTGGAGCTGGCGGGTCGCGTCGCGGACCTCGTCGCGGAGCTGGCGCACCTCGCGGACGAGCTCCTCGTTGCCGCCGTCGTCGCCGCGGCCGCCCTGCTCCCCCTGCGCGCCGGGACCGCCGCCGCCCATGCCGGGCGGGCCGCCCGCGCCGCCGGGGCCGCCGCCGCCCATCATGCCGGACATCATCTGCGCGAAGGGGTTGCCGCCGCCGCCACCGCCGCCCATTCCCGGCGGGCCGCCGCCGCCCATCATCTCTTCGGGGTCGGGCCGGTCGCCCTCCTCGCGCTCCTCCTCGCGTCGCTCGCGAATCTCCTCGACGCGCTCGCGGAAGGACTTCTCTTCGCCGTCGTCGCCGTCCGGGGAGTCGCCCTGTTCGCCGGCCTCGCCGTTCTCGGGGTCGGTGACATCGTCGTCTGGCATGGGCCACGATTCGGCGGCGCGGCCGAAAAGGGTTGCCGTGGGGCCCGCGACGGAGGGTTTATAAGTCGGGAGAGAGCGGCGGCCCGGTTCTCCCCCGCCGGCGTCAGGTCCGAACCATGCGGTGGCAGTTCGGACACTCCGCGGGCTCCCCGTCGCCGCCGGCCGCCGGTACGCGGTCACCGCAGTTCGGACAGCGCGTCCGGGTGCGCGCGTACTCGGTACGCGACCGGACCGCGGAGCGGTCGGTGTCGTCACTCATATGCGGTTGTTATTGTTTAGCATACAAATAGGTTACCGATATATCCCTAAAACACGACTTAGGGCGTCGAGCGCGGGCCGTCCGCGCGCCGGCCTCATTCGTGGCCGGAGACGCGGACCGGTTCGTAGGGCGCTTCGAGCCACTCGATGTCCGAATCAGAGAGGTCGATATCGAGCGCCTCGACCGCGTCTTCGAGGTGGTCGACGCTCGTCGTGCCGACGATTGGCGTGTCGACCGAGTCCTTGTGGAACAGCCACGCGAGCGCGATCTGCGCCATCTTGACCCCCTTCTCGGCGGCGAGCTCCTCGACGCGCTCGTTGATCGCCCGGCCGCCGCCCTCGCGATACGGATGGGCGTAGAGGTGGTCTTCGGTCCGTCCTCGAAGGGTCGCGTCGACGTCCTCGTGCGGGCGCGTCAGGTACCCGCGCGCGAGGGGGCTCCACGGCATCACGCCGACTCCCTCCTTCTCGCACAGCGGAAGCATCTCCCGTTCCTCCTCGCGGTAGGCGAGGTTGTAGTGGTTCTGCATCGTGGCGAACCGCTCGTATCCCTCGCGGTCGCTGACGTGGAGCGACTCCGCGAACTGGTGGGCCCACATCGACGAGGCGCCGATGTAGCGTACGTCGCCGCGCCGCACCGCGTCGTCGAGCGCGGCGAGCGTCTCCTCGATCGGCGTCTCGTCGTCCCAGCGGTGGATCTGGTAGAGGTCGATCGTGTCCGTCCCGAGCCGGTCGAGCGAGTTTTCGAGCTCCTGTTCGATCGCCTTCCGCGAGAGCCCGCCCGAGTTCGGGTTCGACTCGTCCATCTGGAAGTACCCCTTCGTGGCGACGACGAACTCGTCGCGGTCGTACCCGTCGAGCGCCTCGCCGAGGACGCGCTCGCTCTCGCCGTTCGAGTACATGTTGGCGGTGTCGAAGAAGTTCACGCCGAGGTCGATCGCGCGCTCGACGAGCTCCCTGCCCTCCTCCTCGTCGAGGACCCACTCGCGCCAGTCGGAGTCGCCGAAGCTCATACAGCCGAGACAGATCTTCGAGACGGTGGTACCGGTGTTCCCGAGCGTCGTGTACTCCATACTCGTACCAGTTCGAGGCGGGACAAAAAGCTACGCGCGGCGGCGGGGATCGCGGGGGTGGACGTCTCGGACCGGGAGGGTCACAGGTCCCGGAACGACGCCGTGTACACGAGGAACGCCCCGGTGAGGATGACGAACGCGAGGAAGGTGACGAGCGCGAGCACGTTCGCGACCGGCGCGAGCGGGGCGAGGAAGGGCTCGCCGGTCGAGTCGAGTACCAGCACTGCGAGGAGGGCGGCGATCAGGCCGAGCAGCCAGTTCGTGAGAATGTCGTCCATGGCTCGCCCGTCACGCGGGGGCGACAAAAAGCCGCGGATGCGGCAGCGACGCGCGGGAGAGCGGCGGCGGTCGGGGCCGCGGCCGCGCGGGGCGCCGCCGGAGCTATGGCGCTCGCACCCCTGATTCGGGACGTGAGCGACCGGACCACTTGCTGGCTGCTCGGCGACCAGCTCAACCCCGACCTCGACGTCCTCGACGACGCCGACGACGTGCTGCTGATCGAGGCGCACGGCTTCGCCGACCGGAAGCCGTACCACGCCCACAAGCTGACGCTCGTGTTCTCGGCGATGCGGCACTTCCGCGACGAACTTCGCGAGCGGGGCCACGACGTGACGTACCTGCGGGCCGAGTCGTTCGGCGAAGGGCTCGACGAGTTCCTCGCGGAACGCGGGAGGCAGGGGGACGACGGCGACAGCGACGACGAGGGGCCGCGCCTGCGACTCATGCGCCCGGCGAGCCACGGCACAGGCAAGCGGCTCCGGGAGCTCGTCGCCGAGCGCGGCGGGAGCCTCGAACTCGTCGACAACGAACTGTTCTGGACGACCCCGACCGACTGGCGCGCGTGGGCCGGCGAGGAGGAGACGGAGATCGGTCCGGACGACGCCGCCGAGCGCACCTACCGACAGGAACACTGGTACCGCCACGTCCGCCGCGAGACGGGCGTGTTGATGGACGACGGCGAGCCGGTCGGCGGGGAGTGGAACTACGACGATCTGAACCAGGAGACGCCGCCGGACGACTGGGAACCGCCCGGGCGGCCGACGTTCGAGCCGGACGCGCTGACGCGCGAGACGCACGCCTGGGTCCGCGAGCGGTTCGACACGTGGGGGAGCGACTCGCTCGACGGGTTCGCGTGGCCGGTCACGCGCGAGGAGGCGCGCGAGTCGCTCGAGCAATTCGTCCGCGAGGGGCTCCCCGCGTTCGGCCGGTACCAGGACGCGATGGTCGGCGGCGAGCCGTTCCTGTCGCACTCGCTGCTCTCGCCCGCGATCAACCTCGGGCTGCTCGACCCGCGCGAGCCCGTCCGGGCGGTCGAACGCGCCTACGCGGAGCGCGGGGTCGAGCCGGGCGGGTACGACCCCGCCGAGCACGGCGAGGTCGGCGCGGGTGCGGAGGCGACCTCGCTCGACGAGTTCGGCGGCGACGGGGGCGGCGAGGCGAGGGCGGAAGCGGCGGCGGATCCCGCCCCAGTCCCGCTGAACGCCGCGGAGGGGTTCGTCAGGCAGGTGATCGGCTGGCGGGAGTTCGTGCGCCACGTCTACCGCGAGGCGATGCCCGAGCTGGCCGACGCGAATCAGTTGGCGCAGTCGCGGGACCTGCCGCCCGCCTACTGGGACGGCGACACCGACATGCGGTGTCTCTCGGAGGCGGTCGGCCACGTCCGCGAGTACGGCTACGCTCACCACATCGAGCGGCTGATGGTGTTGTCGAACTTCGCGTTAGTGTATGGCGCCGACCCGGCCGAGCTGAACGAGTGGTTCCACCTCGGCTTCGTCGACGCGTACCACTGGGTGACGACGCCGAACGTCGTCGCGATGGGGTCGTTCGGCACCGACGTGCTCTCCTCGAAGCCGTACGCCTCCTCGGGGAGCTACGTCAACCGGATGAGCGACCACTGCGCGGACTGCCGGTACGCCGTCTCGCGGACGACCGGCGAGGGCGCCTGCCCGTTCAACGCGCTCTACTGGGACTTCTTAAAGGAGAACGAGAAGACGCTGCGGGGCACCGGGCGGATGGGGCTGATGTACTCGCACGTCGACGGGAAAGACGACGAGGAGTGGAGGGCGATCCGCGAGCGCGCGGCCCGGGTGCGCGAACGAGCGGCCGAGGGAGAGCTGTAAGGGTCGGGGGCTCCCCGTCCTACTCGCCGCTCGCGAGTCGGCGCAGCCGCGGGAGCGCCTGCTCGTAGCCCAGCCCGACGACCCCGACGTACAGCGCGAGCAGCCCCATGCCGACGGCCCAGGCGCCGAGGACGAGGTCGCCGCCCGAGACCGCGGAGAGTCCGAAGCGTTCGAGGACGACGCCGACCGCGGCGGCCGCGCCGGCCCCGAGGGTGACGGCGAGGAGTTCCACGAGTTCGACTGCGACGGCGGGTACTTCGACCATACTCGAGGGGAACGGCCGGCGATTATGACTCTTTCGGGAGAACGGTGAACGTCGAGCGGGCGCCGACGACGGCGAGGGCGCTCGGGTCGCGCCCGGTCACTTCAGTCCGAACGACCGCATGGCGGTGTCGACGAGCCCCTTCGCGATCAGCGCGAGGCCGGCGAGGAGCACCATCACGGCGCCGGCGATGACGGGGTCGCGAACGGCGATGATACCGACGGCGGCGACGACGGCGAGGAGGCCGGCGATGCCTTCGAGTCCGAGCGTGTCACGCATGTCGTCGGGTGGTCGTCGGTCGTGGTTAAAAGGGGCGGATGCGCCGCGGGCCGCCGGCGACGCGGGGCACCCCGACTGAGAGCGGCCCTTTTATTTTCGGGAGCGCGTATCACCGCGTACGCATGAGCAACGGAGACGGCGGCGGTCGGAACGACCTCCGGATGCCCGACGACGACGAGGTGTTCGCGGAGGTCCTCGAGATGCTCGGCGCGAACCGCGTCAAGGTCCGCTGTGCGGACGGGAAACAGCGGACCGCTCGCATTCCCGGTCGGATGCAAAAGCGCGTGTGGATCCGCGAAGACGACATCGTCCTCGTCGAGCCGTGGGACTGGCAGGACGAGAAGGCCGACATCTCGTGGCGCTACGAGAAGAGCGAGGCGGAGCAGCTTCGCGAGGAAGGCCACTTACAGTAAGTCGTCGAGAGTGAGTTGGCGATTGAATCCTTCGGGTGTCGGACCATTTATAAATAAATAACCGGCCGCGGATCGGTGGTGAACACTGCCAAAGCCCCAGCCGCGAGGGCTCGATGGGCTCGCTGCGGTCCTCGTCGCTCACTACGTTCGCTCCTGCGGTCCTTACGTCGCCCGTCTTCGTCCTCGCGGCAGCGTGGCGCGACGCGCCACGGGCAGCCGGCGGCGAAGCCGCCGGCGACTGCCCCTTTGAGTCCCGCCTCGCACGGCACCGCACAGCACCTCACGCCTCCCCAGCCTCGTCGCCGGCACCCTCCGCTTCGCTTCGGGAGCCGGCGACTCCCTCGCGCGTGCTGTCTCGCGGCCGCCGGAGGCGGCCGCTCGCAGGCACGCGCCACGGCGTCTCGTGTCGCGTTGGTGTCGCCGTCGTCAACCGCCCACGCGGTTTTTAAGTCCGAACGGGCCCCAGCGAGCGTATGCTCCGGCTCGCGATGACCACCGACGCTGAGACGTTCGAACGCGTGCGCGGGCCGCTCGGGGACCGCGGCATCGACGTCGGCCACGTCCGGGCGAAAGAGCGGGCGCTGCGCGTCTCGGGCGGGGAGTCGCCCGGATCGGGACCGGAGTCGCCCGGATCGGGACCGGACTCGCCCGCGGCCGACCCGGACGAGTTCGCCGGCTTCGACGTCGGTCTCGTCTACCCCACCCGCCTGATGGAGGGCGCGGTGGTCGACGAGCGCCTCGGCGTCCCGTGGGTGAACGGCCGCGACGCAGTCGTCGCCTCGCGGAACAAGGCGGGGGTGCTGGCGAGACTGTCGGCGGCGGGCCTGCCGACGCCGAAGACGACGCTCGTCTCGAACCCCGTCGACGAGTCGGTGGTCGTCGACGCCGCCGAGGGGTTCTCGTACCCCGTCGTCGTGAAGCCGAACTCCGCGACCCGCGGCGTCGGCGTCGCGACCGCGACCGACCTCGACTCGCTCCTGGGCGTCGTCGACTACCTGAACCTGATCCACGACTACCGCGCCACCGGCGACAAGTCGTTCCTCATCCAGGAGTTCCTGTCGGACGCACGCGACTACCGCGCGATGGTCGTCGACGGCGCGTACGCCGGGGCGGTGGAACGCGAACTCGACGCCGAGGCGCTTGAAGCCGGGCGGTGGAAACACAACGTCCACCGCGGCGCGACGGCCCGCGGCGTCGACCTCGACCCCGAGGCTCGCGACCTGGCGGAGCGCGCGGCCGAGGCGCTCGGTATCGACTACCTCGGCGTCGATCTGCTCGCGACGGGCGACCGACTCGTCGTCAACGAGACGAACGCCCGGCCGACCGTCGACGCCGCGACGAAGTACGAGGACGACTTCTACGACCGGCTCGCGGGGCTGATCCGGCGAACCGACGAGGGGGAATGAGGAGAGGAACCGGGAGGGGGCCGAGACCGGCCTGCGGACTCAGGCCAGATCGATCGACGCGCTGTCGTCTGCGCGGTCGAACGTGACCTCGAGGACGCCGTTGTTGAACGTCGCGTCCGCGGAGCGCTCGTCGACGGGCGCGGGGAGGTCGACCGTCTCGTCGTACTCGCGCCGGTCGGAGACCGCGGAGATGGTGAGCGCGTCGCCGTCGCAGCGCAGCGAGAGGTCGTCCTTCGAGACGGCGGGGAGATCGGCGACGAGGCGCACCGACTCCTCGGTGGTGTACGCGTCGACGTGGGTGTCGGAGCCGAATCCCGCGTCGTCGGCCGACGGGGCGTCGCCGGTGGCCATCTCGTTCATCATCCGCTCGATCTCCTCGAAGAAGTCTCCGAACGGATCGTCGCGGTCGTCTCTGTCCATACCTCCCGTGAGGTCGGTGATCCCGATAAGCCTTCTGTCGGTCCCCGTATCGGCCGGTATCCCCCAGCGCCGCGGGGACGACGAACGGCGGTGCGAGACGGCGACCGCCCGAACTCGACTCGGAACCGCCCGCGCTCGACGACACCGCCCGTAACAAATTCGAACGATTATGACTATCTCGCGGCGACTGAGCCGGATTTAAGTAGTTGGGGCTCGCCTTTTTCGAATATGAGTAAATCGTATCTGGCCGCCGGCGACGACGTGAGCGACGACGAGGTCGTGCGGGTGGGGCTCAACGGCTTCGGGCGCATCGGGCGCAACGTGTTCCGCGCGGTGCTGGAGAGCCCGCGGATCGAACTCGTCGGCATCAACGACGTGATGGACTTCGACGACATGGGGTACCTCGCGAAGTACGACACCGTCATGGGCCGGCTCGACGGCGTCGAGCGCGACGGCGAAGAGCTAACGATCGGCGGCACCGCCGTTCCCCTGTTCAACGTTCAGGATCCCGCCGACCTCCCGTGGGACGAACTCGACGTCGACGTCGCCTTGGAGTGTACGGGCATCTTCCGCACCCGCGACGACGCGAGCGCGCACCTCGACGGCGGCGCGGACACCGTGATCATCTCGGCGCCCCCGAAGGGCGAGAAGCCGGTCAAACAGCTCGTCTACGGCGTCAACCACGACGAGTACGAGGGCGACGACGTGATCTCGAACGCCTCCTGTACGACGAACTCCATCACGCCGGTCGCGAAGGTGCTCGACGCCGAGTTCGGCATCGACGCCGGTACCCTCACGACCGTCCACGCGTACACCGGCTCCCAGAGCCTCATCGACGGCCCGATGAGCAAGCGCCGCCGCGGCCGCGCGGCCGCCGAGAACATCGTCCCCACCTCCACCGGCGCCGCGGGCGCCGCCCAGGAGGTCCTCCCGCAGCTGGAGGGGAAAATCGACGGGATGGCGATGCGCGTGCCGGTCCCGACCGGCTCCATCACCGAGTTCGTCGTCAGCCTCGACGAGGACGTCACCGAGGAGGAAGTCAACGCCGCCTTCCGCGACGCCGCCGACTCCGGTCCGCTCGCGGGCGTGCTCGGCTATACCGACGAGGAGGTCGTCTCCTCGGACATCGTCGGACTTCCGTTCTCCAGCTACGTCGACCTCCGGTCGACGAACGTCATCGCCGGCGGGAAGCTGCTGAAGATCCTCACCTGGTACGACAACGAGTACGGCTTCTCGAACCGGATGCTCGACACCGCCGCGTACGTTCACGACGAAGCCTGAACGCCTGACCGCGACCGACGGACGACGCCGGACCAGACCCCCGGCGGCAACGTTCCCCCGGAGCGCCACCGCTTAACTATCTCATCGACGACCACTCACTCATGCCCACGTTCGACACCATCGACGACCTCCCGGCCGACTCGCGCGTCCTCGTCCGACTGGACCTCAACTCCCCGATCGAGAACGGCGAACCGCAGGACAACCGCCGCTTCGAGCGTCACGCGGAGACCGTTCGCGAACTGGCAGACGCCGGTCACCGCGTCGCGCTGCTGGCTCACCAGGGGCGACCCGGCCGCGACGACTTCACGTCGCTCGCCGGCCACGCCGAGATCCTCGCCGGCCACGTCGGCCGCGACGTGGCGTTCGTGGCCGACACGTACGGCGACGAGGCGCTGGCGGCCGTCGACGCGCTCGGCGCGGGCGAGGTCCTCCTGTTGGAGAACACCCGGATGTGCGACGACGAACTCCCGGAGGAGTCGCCGGAGGCGAAGGCCGAGACCGAGTTCGTTCGGGCGTTGGCGCCGCGCTTCGACGCGTACGTCAACGACGCCTACTCGGCGGCACACCGGAAGCACGCCTCGCTCGTCGGCTTCCCGATCGTCCTTCCCGCGTACGCGGGCCGCGTGATGGAGACGGAGTACGAGGCGAACACCGCCATCGCGACCCGCGAGTTCGACGGCCCCGTCACCATGGTCGTCGGCGGCACCAAGGCGACCGACGTGATCGGCGTGATGGACGCCCTCGACGACCGCGTCGACCGCTTCCTCCTCGGCGGCGTCGCGGGCGAACTGTTCCTGCGCGCCGCGGGCCACCCGGTCGGTCACGACTTGGAGGGAATGGACCTGTTCGACGAGCAGTGGGCGGCGAACCGCGAGCTGATCGAGTCGGTCCTCGACGAGCGGGGGGACGCGATCCGGCTCGCGACCGACCTCGCGTACGAGGGGGAAGACGGCGCCCGCGCGGAGGTCGCCGTCGACGCCATCGAGGAAAAGGAGACGGGGTACCTCGACGTCGGCTCGGCGACGGTCGCCGACTACGAGCCGGCGATCCGCGAGTCCGACGCGGTCTTCGTGAAGGGCGCGCTCGGCGTCTTCGAGGACGAGCGGTTCGCGGACGGCACCGTGGGCGTCTTAGAGGCCATCGCGGAGACCGACTGCTTTTCGGTGGTCGGCGGCGGCGACACCTCGCGGGCGATCGAGATGTACGGGCTCGATGAGGACGACTTCTCGCACGTCTCCATCGCGGGCGGCGCGTACATCCGCGCGCTGACTGGCGAGCCGCTCCCGGCGGTAGAGGTCCTGACGGCGGCGGCGGAGCGGCGGCGGTAGAGCGGGGGATCTGAGCGGCGGCGACCGGATCCGAGCGGCCGAGAGTGACAGGTCCTACTCCTCGACGTCGAGGTCGAACTGCTCGTTCTCCGTGACCGCGTTCAGGACGACGCTCGTGTTCGACTCGCGGATATCCGCGTCCGTGAGGATCGATTTGATTTGGTCGTTCATCCCGTCCGTGTCGGTGAACTTCCCGATGGCGATCACGTCGTAGTCGCCCGTGACCTCGTAGACGCTCACCATCTGTTTCTCCTGACGGAGCTTCTCGGTGACGTCCGGCAGGGCGCTCCCCTCGACCTTGAGCTGGAGCACGGCCGTCACGTCGTAGCCGAGCTTGTCGTAGTCGACGACGGGGGTGTACCCGTCTATCACGCCGCCTTCTTCGAGATCGCGGAGGTGGTTCGAAACCGTCGTCACCGAGACGTCGAGTTCGTCGCCGAGACTTCGGAGGCTCGCGCGTCCGTTGCTGAGCAAGGAGTTGATGAGCTTCGCGTCGAGGTTTTCGTACGTCATCACACCTAACCACGCTTTCGGGGCTTTAGAATTTTACGAACGTCCAGCAGTTTTCCCCGTCCGGCGGTTCATGCGCCAAGCGATAAGGCCTTTATACTGGCAGATAACGAATGAAGCGTCCAGAACATGACGGACGAACACACGAAACCGGACGGCGGCCTCACGGCCGAGGAACAGGCGGTACTCGACGAGATCGAAGAGCAGAACGTCGATTTCCTGCGGCTCCAGTTCACCGACATCCTCGGCGTCGTGAAGAACGTCTCCGTCCCCGCCCACCAAGCGGAGAAGGCGTTCACCGAGGGCATCTACTTCGACGGCTCCTCCATCGAGGGGTTCGTGCGCATCCAGGAGTCGGACATGCGGCTCGTCCCCGATCCCGACACGTTCGCGGTGCTCCCGTGGCGTAACGACGGTGACTCCGGTGCGGCGCGGCTCATCTGTGACATCGTCGACACCGACGGCGAGCCGTTCATCGGCGGTCCGCGCCAGGTCTTGAAAAGCGTCCTCGATGACGCCGAAGAGATGGGCTACTCCGTTTCGGTCGGTCCGGAACCGGAGTTCTTCCTGTTCGAGAAGGACGACGAGGGCAACGCGACCACCATCCCGCACGACAACGGCGGCTACTTCGATCTCGCGCCGAAGGACCTCGCGTCCGACGTGCGCAAGGAGATCATCTTCACCCTCGAGGAGATGGGCTTCGAGATCGAGGCCTCGCACCACGAGGTCGCCGAGGGCCAACACGAGATCAATTTCAAGTACGACGACGCGCTCGGCACGGCGGACAACATCGCCACGTTCCGCGCCGTCGTCCGCGCGGTCGCCGAGCAGCACGACCTCCACGCGACGTTCATGCCCAAGCCGATCGCCGAGATAAACGGCTCGGGGATGCACAGCCACATCTCGCTGTTCGACGAGGACGGGAACAACGCCTTCGCCGACGACTCGGACGAGTTCAACCTGAGCGAGACCGCCTACCAGTTCATGGGCGGCGTCCTGAATCACGCGGAGGCGTTCACGGCCGTTACCAACCCGACGGTGAACTCCTACAAGCGCCTCGTTCCCGGCTACGAGGCGCCGATCTACGTCGCGTGGTCCGACACGAACCGCTCGGCGCTCGTTCGCGTTCCCGACGCCGCGGGCGTCTCCGCGCGCTTCGAGGTCCGCAGCCCCGACCCGTCCTGTAACCCCTACCTCGCCTACGCGGCGCTCATCGCCGCCGGGCTCCACGGGATCGAGACGGACGCCGACCCCGGCGACCCGGTCCAGGAGGACATCTACGAGTTCGACGACGAGAAGCGCGAGGAGTACGGCATCGAGACGCTGCCGCCGAACCTCGGCGCCGCGGTCGAAGAGCTGGAGGCGGACGAGGTCATCTCCGGCGCGCTCGGGCCGCACGTCTCGGAGAAGTTCCCCGAGGCGAAGTCCCAGGAGTTCAGCGAGTACCTCACCCAGGTGTCGCAGTGGGAGGAGGACCGCTACCTGGAGACGTTCTGAGTCCGGCCCGAGGCGGACGGTCCGCGACCGCTTTTTTTACGCGCCGCGCGACCCGCCGAGCGCCGGCTGGACCCGTTCCGCCAGCGCCGGCAGCGCGACGACGGCGACGACGGCGGCGGTCGTCGCGACCAGCGTCACCGGAAGCGTTCCCGCGAGCGCGTACGCGCCGACCCAGAGCCCGCCGGTGACCGCGAGCGCGGGGACCGCGATTCGGACGGGGACCGCCGGCTCGTCGCCGTCGACGAGCCGCCAGCCGACCGCGCCGCCGGCGCCGGTGGCGATCCCGATCCCCGCCTCGACGACCTCGCCGGTGTGCCCGCCCGCGACGGCGACGGCCAGCGCGCCGGCCGAGACGACGGCCGCGAACAGGAACGCCGGCTCGGGGTTCAGTTCGGCGGTCGGATCGGACGCCGGGTCCGAGGCCGCCGACTCCGAGACCGCTGACCGCCGAACTCGCGGATCGCCCGCGAGCCACAGCGCGCCGACCACGACGCCGCCGCCAACGATCAGCCCCGCGAACACGTCGACGAGGTAGTGGACCTGGATGACGACCCGCGAGACCGCGACGGCGACGGCGACCGCTCCGGCCGCGAGGTAGCGGGCGCGGTCGGTCCAGAACCGGTCGTACAGCAGCGCCAGCGCGAGGTACGCCGCCGCGCCGCCGGTCGCGTGGCCGCTCGGGAAGCCGAAGCCGTCCGAGAGCACCTGCGCCTCGTACCACCCCGTCAGGAGCGCGGGGAGCCACGCCGGGACGTCGGCGGGGGGCATCGCGCCGGGCGGGCGTGGGACCGCGAACCACGCCTTGCCGAGCGCCGTCGCGGCGTACGCGCAGGTGACGGCCGCGACCGCCGTCGCGCCGGCGCGGCGCGGCGACCCCGCGGCGCCCTCGCTCGCGAACCAGTAGCCGACCGCGAGCAGCCCGAAGAGGAACCAGGGGTCCGCGAGGTGGGTGACGGCCGCGAAGAGGACGACGACGAACTCCGGGAGCGCGTCGACGAACGCGGTCTCGCCGAGGCCGCGCTCGGCGCCGACGAGCCCGGTCACGCGTCGACCGCCTCGGGAGCCGTCGCCGGCGCGGAGGTTCCCGTCGGTCCGAGCGGTGCCGACGCGGAGGTCGCCGCGTTAGTCATCGCCGCGGCGGCGGGCGTAGTCGAGCGCCTTGCCGGGCGTCTCGATCAGGTTGAGGCCGATGCCGACGACGACGAAGATCGTGTACAGGCCGAGCGTCGACAGCCCGAGGACGACGATGGCGCCGACCGCGTAGATCCCGTCGAGCGAGGTCAGCGCGGCGAGCGTCAGCACGGTCCCGTACAGCAGCACGAGGTACGGCCCCCAGCCGCGGGCGTGGCCGCGGCGCATCCGCGATCGGACGTACCGCTTCAGCTCCGACTCGACCTCCGGCTTGTCGACCGTGCGGCGTTCCACGTCGCCTTCGAACTCCTCGAGCTGTGACCGCAGCTCCCGGACCTCCGCTTCGAGGGCGGCGACGTCCGGCGCGCCCCGCGGCCGTTCGTCGTCCCCCTCGTCGCGGTCCGACTCGCCGTTCATACCCGTGGGTCGGCCGCGGTCCTGTTGTAACTGCCGGTCTGCGGCGTCGTCCCGGGAACCGACCACGCCGGCGCTTCCCCCGTCCCGAGTGTCGTCGGCGCCGTCGTCGGGAGCGTCGACCCGTCCCGCGAACACCACGTTGACGACGCCGCCGAGGACGACGACGACGGCCGCGAGGTACAGCCACGTGACCAGGAGCAAGATCCCGCCGATGACGCCGTACACCTGATACTGCGCGGCGCCCGCGGCGTACACCTGAAACCCCGCCTGGAGCAGCGTCCAGCAGACCGCCGCGAACACCGCGCCCGGGAGGGCATCGCGGACGGTGAGCGTCGGCTGCGGGAGGAGGTAGTACATGGGGAGGAAGACCGCGGCGAGGAACGCGGGCAACGCGAGGACGCTCGCCGTCTCGACCAGCGGGACCGCGTCCGCGGCCGCGACGAACGCGCCGACGACGACCATCACGCCGATACCGACGCCGACGGCGACGACGACGGACGCGGCGTCGGCGACCTGCCTGAGGAATCCGGGCGTCTCGTCGCCGCCGTACAGGGAGACGAAGGCGGTGTCGAGCCCGCGGAACACCTTCAGCGTCGACCAGAGCAGCACGCCGAGGCCGAGCAGGCTCGCGCCGGTCCGGCCGCCGGCCGAGGAGACCGCGGCGACGACCGCCTCCTCGCCGACCGGCGTGAGGAACTCCCCGGTCGACGCGACCAGCTCGGCGGCGATCGTCTCGCCGAAGACGGCGGTCGCGACGACGACGAGCAGCAGGAGCGCGGGGACGAGCGAAACGAACGCGTAGTAGGCGATGGCGGCGGCGAGAAACGTCACCTGTCGGTCGATCGCGAGGTCTACGACGCGCCGAACCGTGCCGAACGCGGAACGCGAGTGTCGGAGCACGCTCCGCGGTTCGGTCGATGAGGGCAAAAACCGGTCGGGTACGGAGACGGAAGGAAACGCCCTCAGCTCGCGTCGTCGCCGAGGACCGCCTCGCGCATCTCGGGGACCGACGCCGTGCTCTTCACCGCGGTCCCGCGGTAGTGCGCGCGGCTGGCCTCGTGACCGGCGCCGCGCAGGCGCTCGACGAACTCGTCCATCCCGATCGCGGGCTCGCCCCACTCCTTGTACAGGCGGTGTTGGTCGTAGTGCGTCGGCGTGTCGAGTTCGCGCGCGACGGTCCCGAGCAGCTTGCGGGCGCGCTTCGCCTCGCCCATGTCGTCCGTCACCTCGCGGCGGACCGCGCGCGCGAAGTCGGGGTCCGCGATCGGACCGAGCCAGATCGGGCCCGCCGTGAGGACGCGGTCGCTCCCGCACTCCGGGCAGGCGTCGACCGGGTCGGCGATGTGCCCGCGCGTCGCCGCGCGCCAGAGGCAGTCCTCGCAGCCGTCGACGTGGCCTACGGCCTCGAGGCAGTCGTCGGCCGCGCGGGCGCCCGACTCCAGTTCGAGGTAGGTCCGCGCGTAGTGACGGGAGACGTGCGAGAGGATCGGCGTCGCCGCCTTGTCGTAGCGCGCGGCGGTCCGGACGAGCGCCGAGATCAGCGTTCGAAGCCCCATCTCCGGGTGGTAATCCGTGTTGCGTGGGACCGCGCCGTACTTCCGGATCCCGCTGTTGAGGTGGGCGCCACACAGCGGCGCGGTGTCGGTGGCGGTGACGCAGACCAGGTTTCGGCCGTTCGCGAACGCCGCGTCCGCGAAGGGGATCGGCGTGCCGTACGGGTCGAGATCGACCACGTCGAACGGCCCCTCGTCGTACAGCAGGGCGTTGACGTCGCGGTGGACCGCCTCGCCGTCGAGGCCGTTGGCGTCGAGGTTCGAAGCGGCGAGCTCGACCGCGTCCGCGTCGACGTCGGCGCAGGTGACCTGATACCCCTCCGCGGCGGCGCGGACGCCCCGGATCCCCGAGGCCGCCATCGCGTCGAGGTACGAGGCCGCGCGCGGCTCGCGGTCGCGGTAGGCGCGCAGCGTCGCGACCGTCACGTCGCGGTTCAGCTCCTGGGTCGGGTTGAAGAAGACGCCGCCGCCGGTGCCCTCGCTGGCGCCGTCGCGGGCCTCCGGGACGGAGACGGTGAGTCCGCCCTCCTCGATGTCCATACCGCCGATTCGGCTATCCGAACTAAAAGGGCCTCGCTCCCGAACACCGACGAACCGAGACACGGTCGAGCGCGGCCGTCGACGGCGACGACAATGAGAGGCTTTTACGCCGCGAGCCCGATATAAAAGTATGAACGGAGAAGCCACGCAACAGCGACGTGACGCGGCCGACGCCGAGACGGAGGGACGACGATGGTGAGTCCGGCGCGGATCGACGGAGCCACCGACATCGCGTACGGCGCACTGATCGCGCTCTCGATCGTGCTCATCGCGACGCTTCAAGTGAGTAACGTGGGGATTGCGTTCGGGGTCGGCGTGTTCGCCTCCTACGTGGTCCACGTCGTCTGGAAGATGGCGCGGTTCGACCCGGACTGGATGACCCGCGAGGTCGCAGACCAGGTCGGCAAACAGGTCGAGGAGAGCGTCGGCGAGACCGTCGACAAAGAGGTGGAAAAGAGCGTCGGCGAAACGGTCAGCAAGGAGGTCGAGAAGACCGTCGAGGAAACCGTCGGCGAGCAGGTGAGCAAGGAAGTCGAAAAGAGCGTCGGCGAGACCGTCAACAAGGAGGTCAGCGGGGTCGCCGACGACGTCAGCAACACCGTCAGCGAAGAGGTAACGGGGAAAGTCGAGGAGACCGTCGGCGAGACGGTCGAGAAGACCGTTGAGGAAAAAGTCGGTGAAACCGTTGAGGAAAAAGTCGGAGAAACCGTCGAGGAAAAAGTCGGTGAAACCGTCGAGGAGACCGTGGAGGAGACAGTCGGCGAGACGGTCGAGAAGACCGTGGAGGAGACCGTCGAGAAGACAGTCGGCGAGAAAGTGGAAGAGACGGTCGAGGAGACGGTGGAAGAGACGGTCGAGGAGACAGTCGGCGAGAAAGTGGAAGAGACGGTTGAGGAGACAGTCGGCGAGAAAGTTGAGGAGACGGTCAGCGAGACGGTGGAGGAGGCGGTCGACGAGAAAGTAGACGAAAAGGTCGAAGAAACCGTTACGGGGCAGGGCAACGGCGCGGACGGACGGGAGTCGTGAACCGCTTCGGAGCGCTCGCCTCGTTCCCTCTGTAGACGCAGTTGCGTCGAGTGGCGTATCCGCACTCGGCCGGAGACCGTCGGCTTCCGTCTGCTCAGCCGATGGCTGGATCGACTGAGGCCGATCGTCGGTGACCGCCTCGGCCTCGTCGAGCTGCCTGAAGAGGTCGTCCGGGTCGGTCACTGCGACCACCCCCAGATGGGAGCCAACAGAGGACGGAGCGGTCGCTCAGGGTCGAAAAAGAATTGAAAGGGGCGTCGATGTTCGTTACTCGTTCCCGAACATCTGGCGCATCATCGGATGCATCTCCATCAGCTGCTCTTCGGCGATCTCCTCGTACAGCTTGTACGTGATAGAGACGGCCAGCAGCAGCCCGGTCCCGGAGACGCCGCCGATAGTGCCGAGCAGGTTCGCCATCACGGCGAGGAACCCGACGAGGGCGCCGCCGATGACGGTCACCTGCGGGATGTACCGCTCCATCACCTTCTCGACGACCTGCGGGTTCCGGCGGAATCCGGGGATCTGCATCCCGGAGTTCTGGATCTGTTTCGCGGTCGCCTCCGGCCCCATACCGGTGGTTTCGACCCAGAAGATCGCGAAGATGGCGCCGCCGACGATCATGAACGTGAGGTCGACACCGAGCCGGACCGCGATCATCCACGGCTCGACCGAGGCCGGGATCTCCCCAAGGAACCACATCCACTGGCTGCGGCTCTGGATGGGGTTCAGGTAGTAGAACAGCCCGGAGATGGGCTGGCCCTGCGCGCTGTACTCGCCCAGGAACGCCGGCATCCCCGCCCACTGCGAGGAGAGGATCTGACCGAGGAACTGGATGTTCGCCTGCAGCGCGCGAACGAGGATCATCGGCAGGACGGACGCGTAGATGAGCTTCACCGGGAAGCGTCCGCGAGCGCCTTTCACGCGGGCGTGCGACAGCGGGATCTCGACGCGGACCGACTCCGCGTACACGACGATCCCGAAGATGAACACCGTGGTGAAAAGCGCCAGAATGTTCCCGGGATCGAAGAGTAGGTTCTGGAGCCCCTCCGCGGTAAACGGCGACATCGACGCCGGCACGCTACCGACGATGACGCCGTACCAGTTCGCGAAGAAGCCGGACGCGCCGAGCGCGGAGAAGCTGAAGAAGCCGCCGACGATCTGCTGGCTCACCGACGCGATGATGAACAGCCCGACGCCGGAGCCGACCCCCCACTTGCTCACGATCTCGTCCATGAACAGGATGAGGATACCGCCGACGAATATCTGCGCGAATATCAACAGCTGGACGCCGAAGGTGCCGATCCCGAGCGCGCTCGCGACCGCGTCGTCGGCCGGAAGGAAGCTACCGGTGAACACCATCGGCGCCGCCGTCAGGGCGGCGATGATGATGACGAGGAGCTTCTGGAGGCCCTGATAGAGGACCTGGTCGCGCGGGTCGTTCTCCGTGTCGAGCCCGAGGAGGTTCGCACCGCCCAACAGCTGGAGGACGATGGACGCCGTGACGATCGGTCCGATACCGACCTGTAACAGCGACCCGGACGACCCGGCGAGCACCGACCGGAACTGCCCGAAGAAGTCAGAGCCCTGACCGACGGCCAACCCGAACGGGTTAATGTTGGTCAGGAAGAAGTAGACGATCAGGATTCCGGCCGTCCACGTGAGCTTCCGTCTGAACGGGACGTGTCCCGCGGGCCGCTCCACGACGGGCATCCGCGAGAGCACCGGTTCGGCGGCCTCCTTCCAGCTCATATTACGCCTCGTCGTTCTCGTCGTCTGAAGTGTTTTCCGGTTCGTCAGCGGCGTCTTCGGCGCGCTCGGAGAGCGTCGCCTCGCCGCCGGCCTCCTCGATGAGCTCGACCGCACCGGCCGTGAACGCGTCGGCCGTGACGCGGAGCTCGCGACGGACCTGTCCGCCGCCGAGCACCTTCACGACGTCCGCCTCGTGGCCGTCCTCCACGACGTCGCGCGCGTCGAAGACGTACGCGTCGCCGTCGGCCTCGGCGAGGCCGTCCGCGGCGTACAGCGCCGCGTCCTCGTCGAGCTTCTGTACCTTCACCTCGAGGACCTCCGTCTGGGCGTCCTCGGGACGCTTGAACCCGTGCTTGCCGAGCGGGCCGTAGTTGTGGTACTCGTGTTTCGCGCGACCGGCCGCGCCGCGGCCGCCGCGGTGCCCGGCGCCGCGCCGGTTCTTGTGCGTGCCGCCGCCGTGCGTCCGAGAGCCGCGCTGTCGTCGTTTCTTGCTCGTCATCGCATGGCCTCCAGGAGACTGTCGATCTCCTCGGTGGTGTGTTTCCCGAGTTCGCCGCCCTCGATCACGGGGTGTTTAATTCCCTCGTGACCGCCGCGGGGCGCGTGGAGCCGCAGCGTCGGCGAGAGACCCTGATCGCGCAGGGTCGTCTCCTCGTCGACGAGCGCCTCGGCCAGCGCCTCCAGACCGGCGTAGTCGGTGTTGTCGTCGATCCACTCGTCGTCGATGTCGGCCGAGCTCTCCAGGGGCTCGCCGCGCAGCGAGACGGTCCGCGCGACGGCCTCGACGCTCGGTTCCCCGAACGCGACGACGTCGTTGACCTTCGTGATCATGCCGCGGTACGACTCCGTCTCGGGGACGAACGTCGCGTGGTTGACGCGCCCGACGTTCAGCATGTCGAGCGTGTCCTCGACGCCGTACTCGAGGTTGACGTCGCCGCGGAGCTGAACGATCGCCTGCATCACTCGCTCACCTCGTCGTAGTGGACTTCGCGGGCGTGCTGCGGAGTGCGGGACTGCGCCGCGTTCTCCAAGGCGTTGAACGTCGCCTTCGCGAGGTTCACCGTCGTACGGGTGTTGCCGTCGGAGTTCGTCCAGGCGTCCTCGACGCCGGCGAGCTCCAGGATGTTGCGGACCGTCTCCGCCGCCGCGAGGCCCAGCCCCTGCGGAGCGGGCTTGATCTCGACGGTGACGGAGCCGGCCTTCCCAGTCGCCGTGCGAGTCAGGGAGTTGGTGCCGCCCGGCTGGTCCTCCCACGAACCCGAGCCGCGGTCGACCGAGATGACGTTCAGCTTCGCGACGTCGATCGCCTTCTGGATCGCGCCGCCGACCTGGTCGTCGCGGGCCTGCGCGTAGCCGAGGTAGCCGTCGCGGTTGCCCACGGCGACCACGCAGCGGAACTTCACGCGGCGGCCGGAGTCGGTCATGCGCTGGACCATGTTGATGTCCAGCACCTCGTCTTCGAGCCCCGGAAGGAGCTGGTCGACGATCTCCGCCTCCTTCAGCGGGAGCCCGGAGTTGAGCGCCTGTTCCATCGACGTGACGTCGCCGTCCTGTACCTTGCGGCCGAGTCGCGTCCGCGGTTCCCAGCCGTCGTTGTGTCTACTCATGGTCCTCCTGGATTGTCGCGAGCACGTCGTCGAAGTGCTCGGGTAGCTCGCTGGCGTCGAACTCGCCGCTGTACAGCGGCTCGTCGAGCTGCTCGGCGTAGTCGGCGATATGCTCGCCGCGCGTGCGCGACCAGTCGGCCAGCACGTCGTCGTTGTGCGGGATCTCGAGCCCCGCGTCGATCGCTCCTTCCTGTACCGCGAACGTCTTGTTGCCGGGCGTCGCCGTGTTGAGCCCGATGTCGAGGACGGCCTCGTCGAGGCCGGCGTCGACTGCGCGGGCGCCCGCGAGGAAGCCGGTGAGGTACGCGCTGGGGAGGTTGCCCGTGGGGGCGTCCCAGCCGTACTCGCCGAGCTCCTCGCTGGAGGCGGCCGCGTGGGTCTCGTCGCCGTCCGATCCGGGGGTCACCAGCTGCGCCCTGACGTGAGCGTTGCTCACCCGAGCGACCAGGCGAGGCTTGCCCGATTTCAGCAGGCGCAACCTCTGATGGTAATCCGTCCGGACCTCGCGGCGGCGCCGCATCGGCACCTTGTATCGTGGTCCTGTCGCCATTAGTCCGTCACCTCGTAACCGTACTGCGTCCGAATGTACGCCTCGAGACGGGCGATGTCCTCGAAGTCTCCGCCGCTCGCCTTGTTGTAGAGCGTGCGGTACTCGGAGGCGTCGAGCACGTCTTCCTCGTCGCGAAGCTCCTTCAGGCGCGCCCGCTGCGCGCGGATGCGCGCCTTCCAGTCGTCCTTCGTGTCCTGCCGCGCGCCGGAACGGCCCTTGCGGGAGCCGGCGCCGGACTGGTGTCCGTACGAGCGCTTGTCGGCGCGCTCGCGGGCGCGACCGCGCGAGTTCGTCTTCTCGTCTTTCGCGCGGATCGTTCCCTGTTCGATGAGTTCACGGACGTCCTCGCGGGTGATCGCGTCCGCGATCTCCTCCTGTGCGTCGGGGTCGAGCCAGACGCGGCCCTTGCCGACGTCGAGCTCGTCCGCCGCGAGCCGTTTCTGCGCTTTCAGGTCACTCATCGTCGACCTCCACTTCGACGTAGGTCGGGTTCAGCACGCGGATATCGCGCTCCTCCGCCTCGTCTTCGATCAGTTCGCGCTTGCGACCGCCGACCTTCGAGGCGATACGCACCGCCTGCGTGTCGCCGTCGACGCCCTCGAGGTCGTCCGTGTTGTGAACGCGGACCTCCTCGAAGCCGCTCGGGTGCAGGTCGCGCGACGCCGTCGGCGAGCGGAAGCCGGCCTCGACGACCGGGCCCTTCGCCTTCATGCGGCGTCGCTGCTTGGAGAGCCCGCCGCGCGGCTTGCGCCACGACGTCGGGATCCGCTTTTTCTTGTGGTAGTCCTGCCGGTTGAACTGCGGTTTCCCCTCGCGGTGCTTCTGCGCGAGCGCGCGAGCGGTCTCGTCGTCCAGTTCCGGCGTCTTGTCGGCGTGCCCGCGGGGGCGAAGCTCCGTCTCGACGGTCTCGTCGGCGTCGGCCTCGTCGGCCTCCTCCTCGTCCGTCTCGTCTTCGATCTCCGCGTCCGCCTCCTCGTCGACCTCCAGCCCGCCGACATCGGCCTTGATACGCGCTGCGAGCGCGTTGCCGACGCCGTCGACCTCGGAGAGCTCCGACTGGGAGGCGGCCTTCACGTCCTCGACCGTCTCGTAGCCGGCCTCGCGAAGCGCGTCCGCCTTCGAGGGACCGACACCGCTGATGTCTTCCAGTTCGTCTGCCATCGGTTAGGCACCTCCGGTGGGCTTCTCGACGATGTACACGCCGTCCTGGAAGACGCGCGTGTCCTTGTCGGTCACCTTCGTCAGCTGTTCGATGTCGGCGGCGGTCTGCCCGACGGCCTCCTTGTCGGAGCCCGAGAGCGTGACCGTCTCGCCGTCGATCTGTACGTCCGTGTCTCCGCGGATCGGAGTGCGCCGCGCGGCGCTCTCTCCGAGGAAGTTCTCGATGACGACCTCGTCGCCCTCCACGGTCACTTGCATCGGGAAGTGGGCGTAGTACACCTCCATCGCGTACTCCCAGCCCTCGGTGACGCCGTGGATCATGTTGGCGACGTGGCTCTCGAAGGTGCCGACCGTGGCGTTGGTCTTCGCGTCCTCGTTGTCGGCGGTGATGACCACCGCGCCGTCCTCGACCGCAACGTCGACGTCGGGGTACCAGAGGCGTCGCGTGACGCTTCCGTTAGGCCCTTCGACGGTGAGTTCGAGGTGGTCGGTCTCGGCGGAGACGTCGTCCGGAATCTCGATTTCGACTCTGTTCATTGTTAGTAGACGTATGCGATCACTTGGCCGCCGATGCCCTCCTCGCGGGCCTCGTAGTGGCTCATGACGCCGTGGCTCGTCGTGACGATGAGCGTCCCGTAGTCGCGGGCGGGGAGGTACCGCTTCTCCCACTTCTCGAACTCGTCTGCGCCCGCCGAGTAGCGGGGCTTGACGGCGCCACACTCGTTGATCGCGCCTTTCAGTTCGACCTCGAACTTCCCGGCCTTCCCGTCGTCGACGTACTCGAAGCCGTCGACGTACCCGCGGTCGTAGAGGACCTCGAGGACGGAGCCGATGATGTTCGAAGCGGGCTCTACCGTGTACGACAGGTGGCCAACGCTCTCGGCGTTGTCCATGCCGGCGAGCGCGTTGGTGAATGGATCGTTTCCCGTCATGATCAGCTGTACTTCTCGAATCCCATGTCTCGGGCGACCTCGCGGAAGCACTGCCGGCAGAGGTTGATGTCGTACTTGCCGACGAGTCCCTGCTCGCGGTCGCACCGCCGGCACGTGTGCCGGGAGTCGGTGCGCTTCGCGGCGTGCTCGCCCGTGTCGTTGTTCGCTTCGCTCATTCGGTTACCTCGACGTCGAAGTTCGTTTCGAGGAACGCGGCCGCGTCCTCGGCTGTCATCCGGTGGCGGGCGGGGATGGTCCCCGTCGCCTTGTCGCGTTTCGAGACGCGGTAGCCGGGACGGACGATCGTCGTCGTCACGTCGAGGCCGTAGATCCCGGTGTTGGGGTCGTACTCCTGGCTCGGGAAGTCGGTGTGGTCCTCGACCCCGAAGCTGAGGTTACCCGTGTCGTCGAACTGGCTCCGGCCGATCTCGACCAGCTCCAGCGCGGTCTCGAGGAACGCGTGCGCGTCCTCGCCCCGCAGCGTCACCTTGACGCCGATCGGGTCGCCCTTGCGGATCCCGAACTCGGCGATGGTGCGCTTCGAGGTGGTCCGGACCGACTGCTGGCCCGTGATCTCCTCGATGATCTCCTCGGCGTCGGCGAGGGGTTCACCGCCCTGCCCGACGCCCATGTGGACGACGACCTTCTCGAGGTACGGCTCGCGCATCTCGTGGTCGGCGCTCTCGGCTTCACTCATCGGAACCACCCGCCTCGTCGGCGTCGTCGTCGGTGAAGTTCTCGTCGATGACGACGACGTACTCCTCGACCGTCTCGTAGCCGCCGTCCTCGCTGGCGACGGTCACGGTGTTGTCGCCGGAGCCGAGCGTCACGTCGATGTCGTCGACCTCGCCGATCTGCCCGGCGTGCTGGCCGGCGACGGCGGTGACGAGGGCGCCCTCCTCGTACTCGAAGTGGGCGACGATCTCCTTCGTCTCGGTGTCGACGACGATCGAGTCGTTCGTGTCGTAGCCCGCGTCGTCGTCGACGCGGACGTTCGTCCCGTCGTGGAGCGTCAGCTGGACGACCCCGCCGGGGACGACGGTCTTGTTCGTGATCTTCCCGAGCCGGCTGCCCGCGGCCTCCTCGTCGACGGGCGTCAGCGCGAGCCGACCGCCCTCGTCGGGGAAGACGCGGAAGTACTCCCCGCGCTCGGGGAACGCCAGGATGTCGAACATCCCGATCGGACGCTGTTCGTCCGAGACCGCGTCCCCGTTGACGAGGATCGAGTCGTTGTTCAGCGCGTAGCGCGCCTCCTTCGTCGAGTCGACGTAGCCGAGCACGTCCCGCAGCAGGACGACGAGCGGAACGCCCGCCTCGCCGTGCGGGCCCGCGCCCGCCTTCACCGTGAACGTGTCCGTCTTGCGCTCGACCGGCCAGGAGTTCGGTACCGACAGTCGCTTCTGGTGTCGCGTCATTCGTTGTCCTCCCGGAGCCGCGCCTCCCGGCGCTCGTCCTCGAGGTCCAGTTCGGTCACCCGGACGTTGCTCGCCGGGAGGGGGCGGGGAACTTCCTCCCCGTCCGCCTTCTCGACGGTGACGTCCTCGACCGTGATCCGCTCGGCGGACAGGTCGACGGAGACGACCTCCGCCTCCGTCCCGGCCGCGTCGCCGCGAAGCACCTCGACGGTGTCGCCGGCGTTGACGCGGACGTTCCGCTGCCCGTACTCCTCGCGGAGGTCGTCGGTGAGGGTGGCCCGGACCTGATTCTGCCGCTCGTGGAGCGGCGCGGTCTCCGACCGTTTTCGCTGTTTGCGTGGCTGTTTCGTCATAGTTAGACGATCATCGTCGCGGTCGAGGCGATGCTCCCGAACCGTTCGGCGACCTCGCGGGCGACGGGGCCTTTGATCTCCGTGCCCCGCGGCTCCTCGAGGTCGTCGATGATGACGGCCGCGTTGTCCTCGAACTTCACGCGCGTGCCGTCCGGACGGCGGATCGGCTTGCGCTGGCGGACGACGACCGCCTCCAGCACCTGCCGCCGCATCTCCGGCGTCCCCTTGGTGACCGAGACGGTCACCTTGTCGCCGATCCCTGCCTTCGGGTGACGGTTCTTCGTGCCGGAGTAGCCCGACACGGAGATAACCTTCAGCTCACGGGCGCCGGTGTTGTCGGCGCACGTGATGAGCGAGCCCTTCGAGAGCCCCTGCGTGACGTCGGCCTTGAGCGCCTCCATCACCCATCACCCAGGATCTCGACGACGACGTGGGACTTCGTCTTCGAGAGCGGTCGCGTCTCCGCGATTGTCACTTCGTCACCGACTTCGAGCGAGTCGAGCACGCCCGGCACGTGGGCCGGGATGCGCGAGCGACGCTTCATGTACCGATCGTATTTCGGTACGAACACGTCGTACTCTCGCTCGACGATGACGGTCTTTGCCATATCCGTCGACACGACCGTCCCCTCGCGGGTCTGGCCGCGGACGGAGAGCTGCCCGTAGAACGGGCACTTCTCGTAGTCGTAATCCTCCGGGTTGTCTGGCTCCGGAGGCGTGGGTACGTCGATTCCTATCGCCATTGTGTGGCACCTCGTTCGGTGCGTTCGGCGGGCCGATGTCGCAACCGATCGCCATCCACCGTCGCGTAGACCGCGTCTTTGCACTCGCCTCGTCGGCTCGCCGGACCCGCGCCGTCACCGTCGACGACGCTTTCGGACCCGGACGGGCCAGACTGACGGGGGCGGACCCCCGTAGTATCCGACCCGAGTTGGGACGCGGACCCCGGCGACTGGTCGTCGCCGGCGGCTTCATCTGTGCGAGCGGTCGGCGTCTCGACGACGCCGAACTCGAACGTCGCGCCCGACTTGGGCACGCGCTTGTCCCCCGACGCCGTCCGGACCACGAGGGTGCCGAACGTCTCGTCGAGCACGCGACCGGCGACGCCAACGCGGGCGTCGCTGTCGGCGTCGGCCACCCGAACCGGGAGGCCGACGAGCTCGTGTCGAACGATGTTGTCGGGGGCGATCATCTCACTGGTCCTCGTCGTCGAAGTCGCCTTCTTCCGTCTGGATCGTCTTGATCCGCGCGATCGTCTTCTTCAGCTCGTTGACGCGGCCCGGGCTCTCCGGCATGCCGCCGGCCGCCCGCTGCGCCTTCGAGTTGAGCAGCTCGGTCTCGAGCTCCTCGAGTTCGACCCGTCGCTCCGCCGCGGTCATGTCGCGGATCTCGTCGGTGTAGAGGATCGCCATATTACTCGTCCTCCTCGTCTTCCTCGTCGGCCGCCTCCATCTCCGCGACGAGGTCGGCCGCCTCGGACTCGATCTCCTCGTCGAGTTCGTCGAGCTCGTCGGCGTCGACGTCCTCGTCGACCGGTTCCTCCGCCGCGACGTCGGTCGCCTCGGCGGCCGTCCCCTGCGTCTCCTCGACGACCTCTTCGACGACCTCCTCGTCGATGACCTCCGCGGGGTCCTCGTCGGGCACGTCGACGTCGTCGTCGGCGTCCGGGACCTCGTCGGGCTCCTCCTCGAGGAGCGACTCGACGCCCTCGTCGGCGTCGGCGTCGACCGCCGCCTGCTCGACCTCCGGCACCTCGGCGTCCTCGCGGACCTCGAAGTCGTCGGGGAGGGTCGCGCCCGGCGGGATGATCTTCACGTTGACGCCGATCGTCCCGAGCTTCATGACGGCGACGCCCTGGCCGTGGTCGACGACCTCCTCGGCGGGCTCGCCGTTGTGCTTGATGTAGCCGCGGTTGAACTTCTCGACGCGCGAGCGCGCGCCGGTGACCTTGCCGGATAAGACGATCTCGGCGCCGAGCGCGCCCGCGTCCATGATCCGGTCGATCGTGGTGTGGCCGGCCTTCCGGAAGTACCAGCCGCGCTCGAGGGCGTTCGCGAGACGGTCCGCGACGATCTGGGCGTTCAGGTCGGGCTCGTCGACCTCCTGAACGTCGATCTGCGGGTCGTCCATGTCGAAGCGCTCCTCGAGCTCGGTGGTGATCTTGCGGATGTTCTTCCCGCCCTTCCCGATCACCATGCCGGGCTTTTCGGCCTTCAAGACGATCTGCGTGCCCATCGGCGTCTGGGCGACGTCCATCCCGCCGTAGCCGGCGCGGCCGAGCTCGTCCGCGAAGAACTCGTTGATCTGGGAACGGCGCAGGCCGTCCTCGATGAATTGGTGTTCGTCAGCCATTAGTTGTCAGCCTCCGGCTCCTCGATGATCAGTTCGACGTCCGCGAGCGTGGTGTTCCACTCGGTCGCGCCCGCGGCGCGCGGGTTCCGACCGGGTCGTTCGCCGACCTTGTGGGGGGCGACGTGTTTGATAACCATCTCGTCGCCGTCGAACCCCTGCTCGGTCGCGTTGTTCTTGACGTTCTCCAAGAGCTTGAGGAAGTCCTTGGCGGCCTTCTCGGGGTACCGGCCCGCGTCCCAGCCGTCGATGTCGGAGCGGTGGCCCGCGCCGGCGTTGTGCTGGCGCATCGGCACCGAGGTCTCCTCGTCGATGACCTCCCGGAGGAACTCCTCGGCGTCGGCGACCGTCTCGCCTTTGATCTCTCGGGAGATCTCCTTGCTGTCCTTCACGCTGATGGGCCGATCGCGGAGCATCCCCTTGGCGGTGGTCTCCGGGTCGGCCTCGACGCTGTAGTTGATTCCCATGGGTTACTTGAGGGGCACGAACTTCGAGGACCGGGTCGCGCCGATGCCGGCCTGACCGTGTTCGACGGTGCTTCGCGTGAGGTGGAACTCACCGAGGTAATGCCCGATCATCTCGGGCTCGACCTGAACGCGCTCGAAGCTGTGTCCGTTGTACACGGAGAAGGTGACGCCGACGAACTCCGGCAGGATCGGCATGTCGCGCAGATGCGTCCGGATCGGGTCGTCCGCCGTCGTCTCCTTGTCGCGGCTCCGGGCCGTCTCCAGCAGCTTCTGCTGTTCGGTGCCCAGTCCGCGAACGATGGTTCGCCGCTGGCGTGCGGGGAGCAGTTCCGCGACCTCGTCTACGTCCATCTCCTGCAGCTCGTCGAGCGAGTGACCGCGGTAGGCGAACTCCTCGTCCTCGCGGCCGGTTCGGTAATCTGAACTCATTTGTTGCCACCTCGTCCGGTTCGCTTGGATGCGATGTCACCGACCTTGCGTCCCGGCGGGGCGTCCCGCGAGACGGACTTCGGCTGGCCGGGGTGTTGGCGACCACCGCCGCCGAAGGGGTGGTCGACGGCGTTCATCGCGACGCCGCGCACGCGCGGGTATTTGGTGCCGCGCGCCTTCATCTTGTGGTGCTTGTTACCGGCCTTGACGAAGGGCTTCTCCGTCCGGCCGCCGCCCGCGACGACGCCGATCGTGGCGCGGCACTGGGGGTCGAGCCGCTTCACTTCGCCGCTGGGGAGCTGAACGACCGCGACGTCGCGGTCGTGGGTGAGCAGCGTCGCGGACACGCCGGAGGCGCGCGCGAACTTCCCGCCGTCCCCGCGATTGCTCTCGACGTTACACACCGGGACGCCCTCGGGGATCTCCGCCAGCGGGAGCGTGTTGCCCGGCTTGATCTCCGCCGAGACGCCGACCTGAATCGTCTCGCCCACGCGAACGCCTTCCGGCGCGAGCACGAGCCGACGGTCGTCGTCCTCGAACTCGATCTCCGCGAGCGGAGCCGAGCGAGCGGGGTCGTGTTCGATCCCGACGATCTCGCCGGTGATCGTGTCCACGTCTTCGAGCTTCTTGTGCGACAGTTCAGCCTTGTAACGGTGGGAGGGGGCCCGGAACGTCGGGCCGCCGCGTCCGCGCCGTTGTCCTTGAATTCGTCGTCCCATCTTAGAACACCCCGATGCGCGAGGCGATTTCGGTCGCGTCGTCGTCCGCGGAGAGGGTGACGATCGCCTTCTTCTCGCCCTGCGGCGTCACCTGCGTGTTCACGTCCACGACGCCCACGTCGTAGCGGTCGGCAACCTCGGACTCGATCTCCGGTTTGGTCGCGTCCACGTCGACGAGGAACAGCAGCTTGTTGTTGAAGTCCATCTCGTTCATCGCCTGTTCGGTGACGATCGGATGCTCGATGATCGAGTTCATCGGTCCGCCACCTCCTCGACGGCGCTTTCGGTCCACAGCGTGAGTCGGCCCGGGTGCGCGCCCGGCGCGAGGTCTTCCGCGTTGACCTCGCCCGCGGTCGCGACGTCGACGCCCGCGAGGTTACGGGCGGCGCGGGACGGCTCCTCGCTGGTGACGACGAGGACGGACTTCGGCTGGCGGTACTTGCGGCCGCGGGCCTTCCCCTGTCCGGCGCGGACGGAACGGCCCTCCTCGGAGCGCTCGATGTCGGCGTCGACGCCGACCGCTTCGAGCACGCCCAGGGCCTCCTGCGTCTTCTCGAGGGACTCGAACTCGTCGCTCACGACGAGCGGGAGGTCGAGGTCCTCGTCGAACGCGTGGCCGCGCTCGGCGACGAGCTCGGCGTCGGTCGTGGCCGCGATGGCCGACCGGATGGCGAGCTGTCGCTCCTTGTCGTTCAGTTTCTTCGTCTGGTCCTTCTCGGCCTTCGGCGGGTGCGCGGCGCGGCCCGACACGGCGTGCGGGACGCGACGGGCGACGTTCTCGGAACGGGGCACGTGCGCGAGCCCGCGGCCGGAGCCGAACGACTCGGCGGGCGTCCGCAGCCCGGCGAACTCGTCGGCCCCGTAGGCCTGCTTCCGGTTTGCCTGGGCGGCGCCGACCGCGCGACCGATGAGGTCCGGTCGGAACGCGGTGTCGAAGACGGCCGGCAGCTCGACGCTGCCCGCCTCGTCGCCGTCCAGGTCGTGTACTGTTGCGTTCATTGGTTATCCCTGGTTGGATTCGGTGGAAACGTACCGGACCTCGGGGTCGAGGCGCGGCTGGTCGTTCGGCCGGATGGCCGGGCGGAGTCGCAGCAGGCGCTGGTCCGGTCCGGGCAGCGAGCCCTTGATGAGCGCGTACTCGCCGTCGACCTCGCCGTAGTTGACGAAGCCGCCGTCGACGGAGGCGTCGTCGCCCTCGCCGAAGTCGATGAGGCGCTTGTTGAGCTCGGTGCGCTGGTGGTAGCCGGTCTGCCCCTGCTGGGGCACGGTGGAGCGGACGCGGGAGGGGTTCCACGGACCGAGGTTGCCGATCCGGCGCCGCCATCCCTGGCGGGCGTGTTTGCCCTTCCGCTTCTGAACGCCCCAGCGCTTGACGGGACCCTGCGTCCCCTTCCCCTTCGTGATGCCGGAGACGTCGGTGTACTGGCCGGCGCGGAAGACGTCGCCGAACTCGTGGGCGCCGCCTTCGGCGACCAGGTCCAGCGCGAAGTCGGCGCGCTCCTCTAAGGAGCCGCCGCCGACGCGCGTCTCCATGACGTCGGGCTTCTTCTTGGGGACGTTCGCGAGGTCCGAGGGGGCCGTGTGCGTGATGACGCGCACGTCGTCGACGACGTCGTCGTCGAGCAGCGCGCGCAGCTCGTCGGCGTCCTCCTCGAATGTTTCTTCGGCCGGGAGGTCGAGCGCGCGGTCGAGCTCCTCGTGGAACTCGGTCGCCCAGACCTCTTCGACCGGCTTCTGTCCGTACGGCGTGTCCTCGTAGGCTCGGACTGCGACGGCGTACATCTGCGGCGTCTCGACGACGGTGACGGGGACGGCCTCTTCCATCCCTTCACGCGGCGAGTTCGCCTCGTCGTTGACCATCATGACGTGGGTCATCCCGGCCTTGTAGCCGGCGAATCCCTGTAGCGCAGGGGCCCCGTCGTCGTCTGGCCACGAACGGATGCGCGGCACCTCGCTGTCTGCGCGGGTGCGCGGGCCGTAGCCCAGCGAGCCTTTTCGTGGTCGGCTTGGTTGTGGCATGTGTTTACTCCGTGAGTGTGAGCGAGCCGAGGGTCGCGAACAGAGCCTCCTCCGTCCGGACGACCTCGCTCGCCTGTGCCGGGATCGTGTTCAACCAGAGGTCGAACCCCGGATCGGGTTCGACCGAGCGGCCGTCGACGACGGCCGCCCGAATGCGGTCGGGCGAAAGCCCGAGCATCTCCGGAAGCCCCCGCTCGGGCGCCCCGAAGGCGACGGTGTAACCGCCGGCCTCGCGGGCGTCCGAGACGAGGTCGCCGAGCCGCGAGACGGAGAGCGATTCTCCGTGTCGCGACGTCGCGACGGCCAGTCCGTCGCCGGCGAGCGCTTCCGACAGGTCCGCGGCCACGACCTGGAAACCCTCCTCGGGCTTCCCGGCGATGCGGGCGCGGACCGGTTCTCTCGAAGAGACCCTGATGGTGACGCGCTCCCCCTGCTCGACCTCCATTCCGGAGGGGACGAGCAGGGAGATCGGGTGTTCCCGCAGCGGGGAATTGACCCGGACGCGGCCTTCAGGTCCGACCTCGGTCACGAGTCCCTGTGTTTTCGACTCTCCCCCGCTAGGGGTCGAGCCGGTCCGCCACGGCACGCGGAGCGGGGGGAGCACGCCGACGTACCGGAGCTCGTCGCGCTGCCCCCAGAGGTCCTTCCGGAGCTCCGGCGGCGTCGCGGCGTACCCCAGCACGGTGCGGACGTACTCCCCGCCCCGTCGGCCGTCGCCTTCCCGGTCGGGGAAGACGACGAGCCGATCCGCCCGGAACACCGCCGCCGCACGGGCGACGTAGCCGAGTTTGCGAGTCGCCTCGCGGTCGTCCTCGGCCTCCCGGACGACCGAAGACGGAACACATATCGTGAGTCCGTCTTCGGTACGCATCGTGGCGAGACTGTACCCCTCGATTCCGGACGCCACCGTAAAAGGATAGCGGTCCCGATTTTCGGCTGTGCCGCGTTCACACGGGGTCTGGCGGCCGAATCGCCCCACAGATCCGAGCGAACCATTCGCACGGATCGCTCTCGGGGCACCGAACTCTCACGCCGGAACGATCCGCGCGACCGGCGCGTCGACCGCGTCAACCGCGACGTAGAGGTGACCGGTGGTCGGCTCGACCGCGACCGCGCGCATCCGCCAGTCCCGGCCGTCGAGCAGCGGGCTGCGCTCGGTCACGGTCGCGTCGAGGCCGTCGCCGTCGACCGTGAACCGCCCGAGGTACTGCGCCGCGAGCGTGCCCGCGAACAGGTCGCCGCGCCACTCCGGGAACGCGTCGCCGTCGTAGAAGACGGCGCCGCTCGGCGGGAAGCCGCCGGAGCCGCAGGGCCAGTAGTGGACCGGCGCGATCACGTCGTCGCGTTCGTCGTGGCCCGGCGCGACGGGGTCGTCCGTCCCGTAGCGGCACGCCTCGCTCGCGATCGGCCAGCCGTAGTTGCCGCCGCGCTCGACGACGTTGATCTCGTCGCCGTCGCGCTCGCCGTGCTCGCACTGCCAGAGCGCGTCTGTCTCGTGTCGCACCGCCATCGCCTGCGGGTTGCGGTGGCCGTAGCTGTAGAGCGCGTCCGCAGCGTCGGGGTCGTCGACGAACGGGTTGTCCGGGTGGGCGTCGCCGTCCGGGGTCAGGCGGAGGGTCGCGCCCAGCTCGTTCGACCGATCCTGCGAGACGTGGTCCGGCCCGAAGTCGGTGTCGCGCCGGTCGCCGACCGTGACGAACAGCGCGCCGTCGGGGCCGAACGTCGCCCGCGACCCGAAGTGGAGGTTCGTGTCGCGGAACGGCTCGGCCGCGAAGATCGCCTCGAAGTCGTCGAGTGCGGGCGCGTCGTCGTCGAGCGAGAGCCGACCGACGCCGACGTGGGTCGTCGCGCCGTCCGCGCCGTCGCCGGCGGGCGAGTCCGCCGCGGCCGCCGAGTAGGTGAGGTAGGCGCGCGCGTCGTCGGGGTAGTCGGGGTGGACCGCGACGTCGAGCAGCCCGCCCTGTCCCTCGGCGAACACTTCGGGTGCGCCCGCGACGTCCTCGACCGTCCCGTCCGCGGGGTCGAGGAGCGAGAGCCGTCCGGGGCGCTCGGTGACGAGCAGGCGGCCGTCGTCGGGCAGGAAGGCGAGCCCCCACGGGTTCTCGAACCCCCCGGCGACGGTCTCGACCGCGTAGTCGACGTCGCCGCCGTCGTCGGGCGGGGCGTCGACGGGGTCGTCGGTCCCGTCGCCGCCAGTGTTGCCGAGACAGCCCGAAAGGGTCGGGAGGGCGGTCGTTCCGGCGAGGCCGCCAGCCGCGCGGAGGGCGGTGCGTCTGTCGATGCGGTCGGGGAAGTCGGCCATCGTTCGAGTTCGGGTCTACATGCGGACGCGGCACCGATGACCCTTCCGCCGACCGTCGTTCGGAACCCTTATATCTCCGACCCGGGCTACGATCGAATGCGAAGCACGCACCGGTAGTGTAGTGGTATCACGCAACCTTGCCATGGTTGCAACCCGAGTTCAAATCTCGGCCGGTGCATTTCTCGAACGTAGTGAGAGAAATCTCCGCGAGATTTGAACGCTATCAGTCACGCGCAGCGAACGGCGAGCGAAGCGAGCCGTGAGCGAGCACGTCTGATTCTGAGTTCAAATCTCGGCCGGTGAATCTTCTCGCTGCGCTCGAAGATCCACCGGCCTGACTCCCGCTCGCTGCGCTCGCGGGAGTCTCGGCCGGTACATTTTGCGAACGAAGTGAGCAAAATCACCGAGAGAGATTCGGACGTTATCAGCTATTTATAAACAGACGGCGGACCGGCGACGAACACCTCCAAAGCCCCAGGCGCGAGGACTCGCGCGACTCGCTGCGGTCCTCACTCGGTCGCTACCGCTCCCTCGTTCCGGTCCTTGCGTCGTCGTGCTTCGTCCTCGCGACTGCCCCTTTGAGTCCCGCCCCGCACCGCACAGCACCTCACGCCTCCCCAGCCTCGTCGCGGCCGCTTAAAAGCGGCCGCGACTCCC
>NZ_SGTU01000199.1:0-712 GCF_005435195.1 Halorubrum sp. SP3
ACTTCGGTCATGCTCTGGAGGGGATAGAACCGCTCGTCCCAGTCATCGAAGTCCGTGACCGAGTCGTATCCCTCGGAGTTGACCGCATCCACGGCGCTGTCCACGAACTGCTGTGCGTCGTCAGGGAGATCCTGATACGCCAGCACATCGCTGTCCGTGTCGTTGTCGGTTTCTCCGATCATCTCCGAGGCTTCCGCGACGCCGCCAGCGTTCTCGGGCGAGGCGTCGGCGCCGACAGCGTCGGCTTCCTCGACCCCGTCACCGTGGTCGTAGTAGAGGTTGCCAGCACGCGGGTACTCGGGCAGCGCGTACGCATCGTCCTCGGGACCGAGCGGCGCGAGGCCGATCAGCTCCCCGTCAACAATTTTGAAGACGTTGATGTCCACAGGCGACTGCGTGGTCGGCTCATCGTCACCGAACGTCCACGCGATCGCGCCCTGCTGATCCACCATGTCGGCCCGCAGCTCGGGGTAGCCGATGGCACGCGGCGCACCGTGGTCGGTGGCGTCGTACCCATCCTCACCGAGCATCGGCGGGGCTTCGATGATCCCCTCGGTCAGTTCACCCTCCTGCGTGTGCGCCCACTTGCCCGCGGTGTCAAGTTGCCCGAGCAGGTCAGCCGCACGGGAGGAACTGATGAGGAACTGGATGTACCGACTGTCGAACTGAATTTCCTCATCTTCATCGTCCTCGTCAACAGCGAGCCACTCGC
>NZ_SGTU01000200.1:0-709 GCF_005435195.1 Halorubrum sp. SP3
TGGCCAGCCCGCCGACCAGTCACTGCCGCAGGACTGACGCTCGGCGACCTCACGGACGCGCGGTGCGTTCGGGGTCCGTCGTACCGCCGTTCCGGTCAGGGGGCGATGTCGCCGGAACACGCGTTGCCGTGAGCCAGCAGCGCCGTCAGTGACCCACGACTGAAGCCGTGGACTTCCTCTCTGGTCCTCTGAGAGATGGGATCTCCACGAGAAACACATCACCGGGTTCTCAGTAGAGATCTGTACCGCTACTGTGGTGCCGGCACCGTCTATCGATTCAGGCCATCATTTTGTCGATCGTCTCGCGATATTCGATTTCGGCAACCGCTTACTATCGTATGCGAAGAGGCCATCACGATATCTGCTCCAACTGGAACTAGTACTCGGTAGCGCCCCCTAGCGCGCAAGAGCGTAAGGAGTATGTTAGATCGTCTACACGCCATGTACATGGGTCTGTTTGACCGGCTGCGTGACGATGATGACGACCGTGTTGTCTTCCTCGGCATTGATGGCGTCCCACTCGATCTCGTCGAGGACCACCCCGATGTCTTCGAGAACCTGACCGACATCGCCGAGACCGGTTCCGGGGGGCGCTTGGAGAGCATCGTCCCGCCCGAGTCGAGCGCGTGCTGGCCGAGCCTCACGACCGGGAAGAACCCCGGAGCGACGGGCGTGTACGGCTTCCAGGACCGCGAGGTCGACTCCTACG
>NZ_SGTU01000201.1:0-705 GCF_005435195.1 Halorubrum sp. SP3
GACTCGACAGCTCACACGAACGCACGCAGCGCGTCCTCATTGAGGTCGCAGATGTCCTGGGTCACAAATGGCATCCAGTTATTCTCACGCAGTTGCTGAATGGGGAGCACACGTTCAGTGAACTCAGCGCGGCCATCGACGACGTGTCGAACAAGATGCTCTCGGATAGTCTCTCGACGCTCGAGGCCGAGGGACTTGTCGATCGGAAGGTGGTGAGCGAAAAGCCAGTCCGAGTCAAGTACACATTAACTCCTCGAGGTAAAGAATTAGAATCGGTTCTCGATCCAATGCTCAGGTGGGGCCGAGAATATTTATTTAATGGTGAGGTCGATGAAATGCGGAAGCCGACCGGCCCGCGTCTTCCGGATCGCTCAGGCGAGGAGGTGGCAAATGATGAGTAGTCGAACTGACTTGTCATCAGATATTTCACCCGACAACCAAGCTGAGCGCGGAATTGCGCGCCGGGCAGCAGAAGCCGACGAGACCGAAATTTCAGTAAAAAAACCCACACGCGAAGAGGTGCTCCAAACGGTGTTCGGCCTCGGAGTACAGGACGTTCGCACGTATGACGCCGTCGTGGAGATTACTGGAGCAACAGCCAGTGAGCTTAGCGATCACCTCGACCCCGACCGCAGCAATGTGAACCGGTCGCTGAAACGGCTCCGCGAGACTGGTCTCGTGACGCGGGGCCGCCGGCTGCTCGAC
>NZ_SGTU01000202.1:0-705 GCF_005435195.1 Halorubrum sp. SP3
GAAAGACATCGTCAACCTCGCCAGCGTCGCCGTCGTCGACGCTCAGGAGTAACTCACCGAGCGGAGTCAGGCGAACGACCTCGTCGGTTGCTTTTTATTCTTCTTCGGCGGTTCCCACCAGCACCCGGGACCGAAGTGGCGTATTTCTCCTGCGGGCCCTACGTTTCCCGCGACTGATCCCACGCAAATTCTTCGCGGCTGACTCCGCGTCGTTCTCCGCGGCCGACGTGAGTCGCCGTGGGAGTGACACACCGTGTTTCCGGTGAAATCGGGTGTCGCTGTGTGTGGGTGTACGGCCGGCCGGGGTAGGCGTACGAGATCGCCGAAGTGGACTCGCGGACTCACTTGCGGACTCCATAATTCTGTCTGTTTTGAAACAACGGGTTTTATTACTCAAATGTGTGTACAGTCTGCCAAGCGGAGTGAGTAGAGGCTCGCCGAGCGACTGGAGTCGTTCACCGGAAATGCGGTCTCCCCCGTGAGGGGAGCACCGATATGACACCGTACACCGGATTTCCGGTGAAATGTAGGGACGTGTCTTCACCTTGTCTCGCCCCAGTTCCCCCGCTCTGGCAGCCGTTATTACCTTCTGTCGCTCTTTGAGGTTTCTGTCGCTCTTTGGGGTCTCCTTTTCCCTCATGGCAGGACTTACTCCCGACTCACACCACCAACCGCTCACCCCGTTTCACCGGAAACACGGTGTGT
>NZ_SGTU01000203.1:0-703 GCF_005435195.1 Halorubrum sp. SP3
GGACCACCTGGGTCGCGAAGTTCATCGGGTCGCCGCCGATGAACCTCTTCGAGGGCGAGAACCGCGACGGCGCCGTCCAACTCGCCGAGGGCAACAGCCTCCCGATGCCGGCGGAGACGTCGTCACAGACCGTCTCGGTGGGCGTCCGGCCGGAGGACATCGACGTGTCGACCGCGGCGCCCGACACGGACTGGACGGTGCCGGGCACGGTGAAGACGGTCGAACCGCTCGGGGAGTACGTGCTGGTCAACGTCGAGGTGGGCGGCTCCGTGGTGAACGTGAAGGTCCCGACGACGGACGCGGCGGCGGGAGACGGCGTTCACCTCACGTTCGACCCGAGCGACGCGTACCTCTACGACGGGGACGGGGAGCTGGTGGCCTGATACCATGTCCGTCGAATCGTACCTGGAGGACCGGCTCGACCGGGACGTGGACGGGGAGAAGCTCACCGCGATCCTCGTGTTCATGCTCCCCGGGCTCACGCTGTTCGGCATCTTCTCCGTCGGGCCGATGCTGTACTCGGCGGTCGGGAGCTTCTTCACCTGGGACGGGTTCACGATCGGGCAGTTCGCCGGGTTCGAGACGTGGATCGCGACGTTCAACGACGACGCGATCATCAACTGGGACAACCTCCTCGCGCTCCAGTACCCGATGGGGGCGCTGCCGCAGAACATCATCTGGATGGTTGTCCACGTCCCGCTGA
>NZ_SGTU01000204.1:0-702 GCF_005435195.1 Halorubrum sp. SP3
GGAGGCCAACGGCGCAGAGGACTCAGAGCAGCATACCGGGTGCCAGTATCATGATTTCTGTCCATCAGTCTCTATAGAGCCGGGTGCCTCCTGATTGGAACTCTCTCTTCAGGATTTGCGCTGTAGTTAGGAACACGATAGCAGGAGTCACAAACTTCGGACTTCTCTTTCGGGATAGAGTTGGAGCCAATAGCCTCTTGAGGGAACCACTGCGAATCAGATAGCCACGTACCGATGACTGCGTCGGACACTCAGCTACTCTCACAAAACCAGCGCGACCACGGCGATGTCGTCGCCCTCTTCGGAGTTGCTATCGTGCTTATTAGTGTCCACCTTTGGCTTCCAAGCAGACTAGCTTCGGAATTTGTGTTCACGTACGGCAATCCTAGTCTGGTCACCGCTTGGACGGCAGCGACGATTCACGATAGTACCGGTCATCTCGTCTCGAATTTGGCTTGGTATGGTGTCGTGATTGGGCTCGCCTACGCGCTGTACACCATCTGGAGCCGACATCGGTTATTCTGGCTGTTGTACGGGAGTCTCCTCGTCATCAGCCCGCTCATCACGGTCGCTGTCGACTATTGGTTCCTGTATCAGCAATGGGAGCTTGTCGGCCCCAATTCGATCGCGTTCGGATTTTCGAGCGTCGTGAGCGCTTTCGGCGGCTTGCTTGTTGTTGGGCTCGCGGGAGTCGTGGCAGAG
>NZ_SGTU01000205.1:0-701 GCF_005435195.1 Halorubrum sp. SP3
GTCGATCCAGCCCTTCGCTGGCGCTTGTTACTGTTTCAACAGCAAATTGGCTCTCCTGTTCAGAGAGTATATCGGCTGTTAGTCCCGCGAGAGCGGGGTCATCATCAACGAGAAGAACCGAAACGCCTGTTGACTCAATCATGTATGATAACTAAGCGGTGACACATATAGCATTTCGGAGGAAATTTTCATTCGGGATACTCAGCCGATTTTTCCATCTACTGTGAGGTTGATACAAGACTCGTCCAGATCTAGCCGGTCCTCAGACTAATTGACATCCTCCCACGCCTGAAGACGCGGGAATCCCACGGCACCGCACCGCTGAGTTGGGATATTACGGTTCGCAGTTCACGACCTGTTCTCGCGGGGCGAAACTGCCCTCGCTGCGGTCAAACAGGTGAACCGCTGGCTGTGCCAACCAGCCGTTATCCCTATCGCCGCCATCCGTGGCGAGACTCGGGAGTACCTTTTGTCGAAAGTACTCTACCGAGCTCAAAAGGGAATCCACGAAGCTAAGAACTCGTATTTTAACCGGCGAGAATGCTAAGGTGGAATTAGGCGCTAATCCCCCTTTTTCAAGGAGCAACGCAGAAATTGAAGCGACGAAGTAGCGCAGTAGGGAGTGGGGTTAGCAGAATACAGGCGGTAAGCCCCCTTCCTCAAGGAGCGACCAGCGGGAGCGAGTAGGGTGGGGTAGTTCA